>CAIJNQ010000280.1 GCA_903822015.1 uncultured Verrucomicrobia subdivision 3 bacterium
AAGCCCTCCTGCGCGCGCTCGAAGCCAGGACACCCGCTGAGTTGGTCAAGGCCATCGGCCAAGCCCTGGCCCAAGTGACGGCTCAAGACGCCCTCGGCTGGTTTGTTTCCTGCGGCTATAGTTTTTGTTGAAACGCTCTAGGCGCTGTTTTCCGCCCGCAATTTTATCAATGCCGCCAGGGCTGCGTCGCTTTCGGCGGCCTTTTTGCTTTTCCCGTGGCCGTGCGCCAGTTCGATGCCTTCGTGCTGCACGACGCATTCAAACATGCGGTCGTGGTCCGGGCCCGTGGCGGAAACGGTTTGGTAATCCGGCGCCGTGGGCGAGCGCGCTTGGAGCAGCTCCTGCAGTTCGCCCTTGGGATTATCGATCCCCGGCCGCGCGCCGGATTCGCCGATCGCTGCGCTGAACTCGCGCAGCAGAAATTCCCGCGCCGCCTCGAATCCCCCGTCCAGAAAAATTGCGCCGAGGAGCGCTTCAAACGCGTCCGCCAGCGCCGACGCGCGTTCGCGGCCGCCGGTGTTTTCTTCGCCCCGGCTTAAGATCAGATGCGCGCCCAGCTTCAGCGCGCGGCCGTGTGCCGCCAGCGAACCGGCGTTCACCAGTTTTGCGCGTGATTTTGTCAGCAAACCTTCATCCGCCCCGGGAAATTGCTCGTAGAGTTGCCGCGAAAGAACGAGGCCCAGCACCGCGTCGCCCAGAAATTCCAGCCGTTGGTTGTGCAGGATTGCCGTGTTCTGTTCGTGGGCGACCGACGGATGCGTTAACGCCAGGCGCAGGAGGTTCTCGTCGCGGAATTGGTGGCCGAGACGCTGTTGGAGTTCGGCGAGATCGGACACGGCAGATTAATTCGCTGCTGCGGGTTCCAGCGGTCGGGGGGCGGTCTCGGTTTCCGCGGCCGGATTCTGCTCGCTGGCTGGAGCCGGAGTTTGTGGCGTGGTCGCCGGCGGGGTCAAGCCGTGTTCCAGCAACGCGGCGACGTCGTGTTGCACCTGTTCGAGCTGGTCGAGATGCAGGTTTGGATCGGCAATGGTGAAAATGTCACCGGTTTTTGGCTGTTCGTAGACGAAGACCCGCTGGCCGTCGCGGACGATCTGTTCTTTCACCTTCAGGATGCGCTTGCGTTCGAGCATCACCGCGAGGATGTAGGCGGCAGGCGCGTAACGCGGCTCGTTCTGCTCGATGAGTTTGCGCAGCACGGTTTCCGCGGTCTCTTTCTGGATGACATCCACCACCGGCGGCGGCACCTCAAAAATTCCCTGCCAGTGCGATATGAAGCCGGCCTGGTTGTGCGGGTCGCCGGCTTTGGTCGCGCAGGGCTCGCAAATGTCCGACCGGCGCAGCTCCTTTCCGTCCTCCAGCAAAATTGTGCGATAGTTTTGTCGGTCGGCAAAAAGCTGGCCGCACGCCTCGCAGGCGTGGGCGCGGGACTGAATATTCCACTCGTTCATGGGCGCGATCAGTTAACCATGAAATGCGTTGATGAACACGAAGAAAATGATTCCCGGTTGAAAGTTTCCCGGATGTTCGGCTTGGGGCGGGCGCGTTTGTCTTGCGGGTGGCCGCCCGCTGCCAAACTGCCGCTGCCCGCCTCGCGGGACCGGTCTCAAAAGTTGCGGTCACTCGCCGACGCCGGCGTATTCCTCGTCCACTTTCAGGTCCATTCCCATGAGGAGGTAATCGTGCGTGACGGCTTTCATATCCAGCACATAATCTTCCTGATGCATCAGCTGTTGAAAGCCGATGTCCTGCAGCGCGCGAATGGCTACCTTGCGTTCGCCATTGAGTTCGGCTTCCAGCTTGCGTAACCCCAGTGCGCGGGCGATTTCAATTTGCTCGGTCACCAGGATCTTGGCCACATCCCGGCCGCGGTATTCCGGGTGGGTCAAAACCGTGACTGAACCCACATGCCGCTTCCAGCCACCGGGCCGCTGGCGCAGCGTTGCTTTGCCGATGATCTTGCGCCCATGGAACATCAGCAACATGAGGCTTTCCTCGGCATCCGGGTGGCGCAGCCATTCGTGGAACATGGCCCGGTCCAGGATGGATTTCTTGATAAAGAGGCGCTCTTCTTCCGGCACGGAGAGGAAAAATTTGTGCAGTGCTTTTTCATCTTTCCGGCTCAGCGGCCGCAGGGTCGCGCTTGTACCGTCCCGGAGCTTCATCGATACGGGAAATTTTTCCAGTACATATTCGAGCTTGATTGCCGTATCATTAACTTTATTGTTCTTTTTCACATTGCTATATTAGTTATCCAGCTCCTGTTTGGCCAACCCTAAATTGGTCAAGTTCGACCCTAATTTGTTATCGGCTCCGGCAAATTGAATGGGTCCGCGCATCCTGTCCGGTCACTCGGGCGTTAATTCTGCGCTGAAATCGTTCTTGATCCGGTGCGCGGTGATGCGGGCGCCGGCTTGGCTTTTGAACCTGCCGCCAAGGTTGGCAAGCTTGCTGCTAAACGGGATTTATGCAAAAAACATGTCCGTCAGCCAAAAGTGAGATGCTGCGCCAGCGTGGTATCAAACAAATGATGCATTTGGCTGGTTTCGGCCGGATGGAATGACATTCTTCGTCTGAAAGCACTGTTACAAAATGACCAACCAGACCAAATTACAACCCTCGGTGTCCCTGCTCAACGGTTACCGCGCGGAAGATTTTTTCGACGAGATGGTTGGGCCGGGCGAAAACCTGCGTCCGCATTATGCGCGGTTCCGTGAATTGTTCCAGTCGCTCACGCTGGCCGAGTTTGAAAATAAGCGCCAGTCGGTGGATCTGGCGTTTTTGCGGCAGGGGGTCACCTTCAATGTCTATGGCGACTCGGCGGGGACGGAGAAGATTTTCCCGTTTGACTTGCTGCCGCGCATCATCCCGGCGAAGGAGTGGGAATTTCTGGAGCGTGGCCTCGTCCAGCGCATCACCGCGCTCAATTTGTTTCTGCACGACCTGTATCATGAGCAGAAAATTTTGAAGGACGGCGTCATCCCGCCGTATTATATTTTGTCCGGGAAGCATTTCCGGCGCGAGTTCGTGAACTTCAACGTGCCGAAGGATATTTATATCCACGTCTGCGGCACGGATCTGATCCGCGATGACCAAGGCAATTATCTCGTGCTGGAGGACAACGGGCGTTGCCCCAGCGGCGTGAGTTATGTTTTGGAAAACCGGCGCGCCATGAAGCGGACGTTTCCGCAGATGTTCGAGCGTGTCGGCGTGCGGTCGGTGGAGGATTATCCGCGCGAGCTGCTGCGGATGTTGCAGTACATCGCGCCCGCCGGCGTATCCGATCCCACGGTCGTCTTGCTGACGCCGGGCGCGGCCAATTCGGCTTATTTCGAGCACACCTATCTCGCCCGGCAGATGGGCATTGAAATCGTCGAGGGCCGCGATCTCGTGGTACGCGACGCGCGGGTATTCATGCGGACCACGAAGGGGCTGCAGCCGGTTCACGTCATCTACCGCCGGTTGGACGACGATTTTCTCGACCCGACAATTTTCCGCCGGGACTCCATGCTCGGCGTGCCGGGGCTGGTGCATGCCTATCGCACCGGAAATGTTTCGCTTGCCAATTCCATCGGCACGGGAATCGCCGACGACAAGGTCATGTATCATTTCGTTCCCAAGATGATAAAATACTACCTCGATCAGGAGCCTATCATACCGAACGTGGCGACTTATCTGGCCAACGAGGAGGCCGACAAAAAGTATATTTTGGATCACATGGAAGAACTTGTCGTCAAGGCTGCGAACGAATCCGGCGGCTACGGCATGTTGATCGGCCCGAAGGCGACGAAAGCCGAGGTGGCCGAGTTCCGCAAAAAAGTTGAGGCGGAGCCGCGCAATTATATCGCCCAGCCGACAATTTCCCTTTCGCGTCATCCGACGCATGTGACGGACGGCTTGTTTGAGGGCCGGCATATTGATTTGCGGCCGTATATTATTTCCGGGGAAAAAACGGTCATCGTGCCCGGCGGTCTGACGCGCGTCGCCCTGCGCAAAGGTTCGCTCGTCGTCAACTCGTCGCAGGGTGGCGGCAGCAAGGACACCTGGGTTTTGTATGGGGATGAATAATTCAAACTTAGCCTTGCGGATTTCGCATGATGAAGGCTGCGCCGGTGGTGCGTTCAGTTTCATATTCGCAATTCGCAATTCGCAATTCGCAATTTCAACATGTTAAGTCGCGTCGCCAACTCTCTTTACTGGATGTCGCGTTACATCGAGCGTGCCGAGAATATCGCGCGCATCGTGGACGTGAACCTGCAACTGCTCCTCGACCTCCGCAATCTCAATGAGGAGCGGCTGGCCAAACACTGGTTGCCCATCGTGCAGACCACCGGCGATGAGGAACAGTTTTTCGCGCTGCACCATAAAGCCACCGCGCAAACCGTCACCGAGTTTCTGGTTTTCCAGCCGGAAAATGCCAACTCCATCGTTTCCTCCATTTGTTCGGCGCGCGAAAATGCGCGCATGGTGCGTGATCAGATCACGGTGGAGCTCTGGGAGGAATTGAACCGGCTCTATTGGTTCGTCCGCACCCCCACGGCGCGCCAGGTCTGGAGGGAAAGCCCGAGTGAGTTTTTTCAGCAGATCAAAAATAGCTCGCTGCTCATCATCGGCCTGACCTACGCGACCCTCATTCACAATGAGGGTTGGTGGTTTGCGCAGGTGGGCAAATACATCGAGCGCGCCGATAAAACCTCCCGGATTCTCGACCTGCGTTACGAGACCCTGCCGGAAAAAGGCTTGCCGGAAACCGTCAGTGAAACGGATGCGCTTGAATGGTCGGCCATTCTGCGCTCCTGTAGCGCGTGGGACGCCTATAAAACCATCCACGGCGCGGAGGTCAGCCCGCGGCTGGTGGCGGAATTTCTGCTCCTCAACGAGGATTTTCCCCGCTCCGTGCGGTTCTGTGTGGACGAGCTGAATAACGCCCTGCGTAAAATCTCCGGTGTGGCCGGGGGGAAATTCTGTAACGATGCTGAAAAACTGGCCGGCCGGCTGGTGGCGGAATTGCAGTTCATGACCATTGACGAGATTTTCGATGTCGGGTTGCACGGCTACCTTGACCGGTTGCAGGGCAAGCTCAACGACATCGGCGGTGCTTTGTTCAACGCCTATATTTTCCAGAACTTCAACAATCTTGAGGACGAAATCATGGTGCAGCAGGAGGAGCAGCAGCAGCAGAGCGGTTCGCGTTCTTCGTCAATTGTCACCCGCTACTAAACCATGTCCATCCACGTCGCGCTTCACCATAAGACGCACTATAAATACGACCGGCTCGTCAACCTCGGCCCGCAGGTCGTGCGGCTTCGCCCCGCCCCGCATTCGCGGACGCGGATTTTGAGTTACTCGCTCAAGATCAAGCCGGAAAAACATTTCATCAACTGGCAGCAGGATCCGCAGTCCAACTACGCCGCCCGCCTGGTCTTTGAAAAGCCGACCCGCGAATTTCTGGTCGAGGTGGATCTGGTGGCCGAGATGGCGGTGCTGAATCCGTTCGACTTTTTCCTTGAGCCGGGCGCGCAGAAATTTCCCTTCGCTTACGACCCGGCGCTGGACCATGAGCTCGCGCCGTTTCAGCGCAAATGCTGGCTGACGACCAATTTCACGCGGTATCTCACCGAGTTGCGCCGGGATTTGATAGGCGAGGTTAAGCGGCGTACGAAGCAGCAGCGGCTGGACATGCCCCACAGCGAGAAGTCGCCGACCAACGATTTTATCGTCGCCATCAACCAGCGGCTATGGCAGGACATTAAATACACCATTCGCCTGGAGCCGGGCGTGCAGACGCCGGAGGAAACCCTCACGAAAATGAGTGGGTCCTGCCGTGACTCAGCGTGGCTCCTGGTGCAATTGCTGCGGCACTTCGGCCTCGCGGCGCGCTTCGTCAGCGGCTACTTGATCCAACTCAAGCCGGACGTAAAATCGCTCGACGGCCCGAGCGGGGCGGAAAAGGATTTCACCGATTTGCACGCCTGGACGGAAGTGTACCTGCCCGGTGCCGGTTGGATCGGCCTGGATCCCACTTCCGGCTTGCTCGCGGGTGAGGGTCATATCCCGCTGGCCTGCACCCCGGATCCTTCCAGCGCGGCGCCCATTTCCGGCGGCGTGGATGAATGCGAAACCGAATTCGAGTTCGACATGACCGTGAAGCGCGTTTACGAATCACCGCGCGTCACCAAGCCCTACACCGAGGAGCAATGGCACGATATCGAACAGCTCGGTCATGCCATCGATCTAGATTTGCAGCAAGGCGACGTCCGCCTGACGATGGGCGGCGAGCCGACCTTTGTTTCCGTGGATGATCCTGACGGCCCCGAATGGAATTTTACCGCCGTCTCGAACAAAAAGCGGATTCTCTCGGGTGAACTCATCAGGCGCTTGCGCGGGAAATTTGCCCCCGGCGCCCTCCTGCATTATGGCCAGGGTAAATGGTATCCGGGCGAACCGCTGCCGCGTTACGCGCTCGCGGCCTATTGGCGCAAGGACGGCGTGCCGGTTTGGAAGAACGATTCCCTCATTGCCGACGAATCAAAAAATTACGGCCACGGCCCGAAGGAGGCCAAGGCGCTGGCCGAGCGGCTCGCCCAAACGCTTGGCGTAAAGCCGGAGCATTTGATTCCTGCCTACGAAGACGCGTTTTATTACTCCTGGAAGGAACGCCGCTTTCCGTCGAATATCACGCCGGAAAAATCCAATCTGAAAGATAAGCAGGAGCGTGAGCGCATCGCGCGGATTTTCCAGCAGGGACTCGGCTCGGTGGTCGGCTACACTTTGCCGATCAAGCGGGCTTGGTTTGGCCAGCAGCAGGGCTGGCTGTCCGGCTCGTGGTTTTTGCGCGATGACGATACGCTCTGGTTGATCCCCGGCGACTCCGCGATGGGGTTGCGCCTGCCGCTGGATTCCGTTCCCTGGGTTTCGGAAAAGGATTACCCGTGGCTGCGGCCGCAGGATCCGTCGGAACCGGACTTGCCGGAATTGCCTAAAGAATTTCCCTATCGGCAACCGGTTGTCGGCCGGCGCAACGTTCCCTTGCCGCCCGGCTACGGGCCTGGCCAGCGCGCGCAAAAGCTCGGCAAACCGGAGGAAAAGCCGGAGTCGCCGAAAACGGAGGAAGATCCAAACCGCCGCCCGACGCCGGGCGAGAGCGCGCCTTGGATTATTCGCACCGCGTTGTGCGTCGAGCCTCGCGCTGGACGTTTGCACGTCTTCATGCCCCCGGTCGAAAAGACGGAGGATTATCTCGATCTCATCGCCGGCATCGAAACGACTGCCGCCGAAACCGGCTTGCCGGTGGTCATCGAAGGTGAGACGCCGCCGCGTGATCCGCGCCTGAACAAGCTCGCGGTGACGCCGGATCCTGGCGTGATCGAGGTCAACATGCACCCGAGCAAGACTTGGGCGGAACTGGTTGACCGCACGACCGTGCTTTACGAGGAGGCGCGCCAGACGCGGCTCGGCACCGAGAAATTCATGGTGGATGGGCGCCACACCGGCACGGGTGGCGGGAATCACATCATCATCGGTGGCGAGACGCCAACGGATTCCCCGGTGCTGCGCCGGCCGGATTTGCTGCGTTCATTGCTGACGTATTGGCAGAATCATCCCTCGTTGAGCTGGCTGTTCAGCGGCTTGTTCATTGGTCCGACGTCGCAGGCGCCCCGCATTGACGAGGCGCGCAACGATTCGCTTTACGAGCTCGACGTGGCGTTCAAGGAAATGGACAGGCAGATCAGCCAGTTTGGTCAGACCCCGCCGTGGCTGGTGGATCGCTTGTTCCGCAATCTGCTGATCGATTCCAGCGGCAACACGCATCGCGCCGAGTTTTCGATTGATAAACTTTACGCGCCCGAAAGCAGCACCGGCCGGCTGGGGCTTGTCGAAATGCGCGCTTTTGAAATGCCGCCGGACGCGCGTATGAGCCTCGCCCAGCATCTGCTCCTGCGCGGCCTGATCTCGAAATTCTGGAAGCAGCCTTACCAAAACGGTCTCGTGCGCTGGGGCACCGATATTCACGATCGCTGGATGCTCCCGCATTTTTGCGAGACCGACTTTAAGGAGGTCGTCGATGATTTGCGTGCCGCCGGTTATCCGTTCCAGGCGGAATGGTTCGCGCCGCACTTTGAATTCCGCTTTCCGCGCATCGGGGATTTGGAGCAGCGCGATTTGCAAATCGAACTCCGCACCGCGCTCGAACCGTGGCATGTCTTGGGTGAGGAGCCCGGCGGTGGTGGCACGGTGCGATATGTGGACAGCTCCGTCGAACGCCTGCAAATCAAGGCGCGCGGCCTCGCCGGCGACCGCTTTGCCATCACCTGCAACGGCCATCGCGTGCCGCTGCATCCCACCGGCACCAACGGTGAAGGCGTCGCCGGCGTGCGCTATCGCGCCTGGCAGCCGCCGGTTTGTTTGCAGCCCACGATCAAATCGCACGCGCCGTTGCGCTTCGATCTTTACGACACTTGGAACCAGCGGTCGCTCGGCGGCTGCACGTACAACGTCGCGCATCCCGGCGGCCGCAGCTACGACACCTTCCCCGTGAATTCTTACGAGGCTGAGAGCCGCCGGCTCGCCCGTTTTTTCCGGCATGGCCACCAGCAGGGCAGCTTCACGCCGCCGGTCGAAACTTTGAACCGCGACTTTCCTTTTACGCTGGATTTGCGCAATGTCTGACGCGGAAAATAGCCAGCGCGGGCGCGAACAAACGCCGATGACTCAATCGCAATCTCAATCTGCGTCGGATGACACCAGTTTCGCAAAAAAAGCGAAGCCGGAACGCTTGTTGTCCGGTTACCATCGGAGTGCGGGCGCCTTCGACGAATTGCTCGCGGCGGAGGGTGATATTTTTCCGCATTATCAAAAATTGGTCGGCGAACTGGAGGATTTCGGCCCAGCGGAACTGACGCGCCGCGCGGAGGCCTCCCAGCGTTTTGTCCGCGAGCACGGCATCACGTACAACGTCTATGGCGACCCGCGGGGGCTGGAGCGTCCCTGGCAGCTCGACCCGATTCCCTTCGTCATCGCCCCGGCCGCCTGGCGTGAGCTCGAAATCGGTTTGGTCCAGCGCGCGGTGCTGCTGAACCGGATTCTCGCCGACTGCTATGGCGCGCAGGAGTTGATCCGGTCGCGGTGGCTTTCCCCGGCGCTCGTTTTTGGCCAGCCGGATTTTTTGCGTCCCTGCCATGGGATTCGCCTGCCGGGCGATACCTTTCTCCATTTTTACGCCGCCGATCTTTCGCGGTCGCCCGATGGTCGCTGGTGGGTGGTTTCTGACCGCACACAGATTCCCACCGGTGCCGGCTACGCGCTGGCGAACCGCCTCGTCACCTCGCGCATCCTGCCTGAGCCGTTCCGCGATAATCACGTCCACCGGCTCGCCGGGTTTTTTCTCGCGGCGCAAACCGCGCTCGCCCAGCTCGCGCCGCGCCAGGCTGATAAGGCGCGCGTCGTCCTGCTCACGCCCGGTCCGCATAACGAAACGTATTTTGAGCAGGCCTATCTGGCCCGCTATCTCGGCTATACGCTAGTCGAGGGCCAGGATTTGACGGTGCGGGACAATCATGTCTTCTTGAAAACGTTGAGCGGTCTGGAGCGCGCGGATGTGATTTTGCGCCGCGTGGATGACGATTTCTGCGATCCTCTTGAATTGCGGAACGATTCCATTCTCGGCGTCCCCGGACTCGTCGAGGCCGTGCGCGCCGGCAACGTCGTCGTTGCGAACGCGCTCGGCAGCGGCCTGGTGCAAAGCCCGGCGTTCATGTCGTTCCTGCCCGGGTTGTGCGAGCATTTGCTCGGTGAAAAATTAAAATTGCCGTCGGTCGCCACCTGGTGGTGCGGCCAGACCCCCGCCCGGGAGCACGTTCTCCGGCATCTCGACCGGTTTGTGGTGCGGCCGGCCTTCCGCACGCATCAGTCGCTGGCCGAGGTCGGGCCGGATGAGTTGCGGCGGCGCATCGAGTTTGACCCCGACCTCTTTGTCGCCCAGGAGCGGGTGGAGCTCTCCACGGCGCCAGCCTGGGATCAGGGTTCCCTTGTGCCGCAACCCGTCAGCCTCCGCGTGTTCCTGGTGGCGGACGGGCAGGGCGGTTATTGCGTGATGCCCGGCGGACTCACCCGCGTGTCGCCGGACACCGATGGAAAATTCATTTCCATGCAGCGGGGCGGCAGCAGCAGCAAGGACACCTGGATTCCTTCCGCCACCCCGGTGCAGGAGCTGACGCTGCTTCATGGCGCCAATCAAAATGTCGAGCTGCGGCGCACCGGGAATAATCTGCCGTCGCGGCTGGCGGATAATTTTTTCTGGCTGGGCCGTTATTCCGAGCGCGCGGATGCCACCTCGCGCCTGCTGCGGAGCGCGTTGCTCCGGTTCAATCCCGAGCGCGCTGGCGGGTCGCGGCCGCTGCTCGCGCCGCTGCTGCAAACGCTCGAAACCCAGGGCCAGTTGACCGGCATTTCCGCCCGGCCCGAGCTGTGGGCGAACGCCGAGGCCTTCGAGGCGGAATTGCTCGCCGCCATTTTTGATGCCGAACGCGCCGGCAGCTTGCGGCAGACGGCGGAACAGCTGCAGCGGCTCGCCATGCTCGTGCGTGACCGCACTTCCAATGACATGTGGCGCGTGTTGAGCCAGATTGACGATCGTCTCGCGGCCCCGCCGGCCCGGCAGGTCATGCTCGCCGGTGACGCAGTGGGCGTGTTGAACCAGACCCTGCTCGGTCTTGCGGCGTTCCACGGCCTTGCCCGCGAGAATATGACCCGGGCCCAGGCCTGGCGCTTCCTCGATATGGGTCTGCGCCTCGAGCGCGCCGTGTATCTTTGCACCCTCCTCGACGCGACGCTGCGCTCGTCCGACGCGGAAAACCCGAGTTTGCTCGAGGCCATCCTCGAAGTGGTGGATTGTTCCATCACATTCCGCTCCCGCTACAACCTGCTGCCGACCATTCCGGCGGTCTTCGACCTGGTGCTGCTCGACGATAAGAATCCCCGCTCGGTACTTTTCCAGATCAAGCAGCTAGTGAAACATTTCGACAAGCTGCCGAAGGAGCGCGGCGACTCGGCAAGTCCGGGAAAAACCATCTTGGCTGGCTGCCTCTCGCGCTTGGAAAAAACGGATGCCCGTGAACTGGCCGGCCCCCCTGAAAAGTGGCCGGAATCGATCGTCGCCGCGACCGTCCGGCAAACCCTCCGCGCGCTGCCGCAGTTGTCCGACGCCATCGCTGCCAGCTATTTCGCGCATTCGGCGATTTCCCGCACGGGCCGCGGCGAGGTCTGATGAACTACCACATCACCCATCGCACGCTTTATGAATACGCCGCGCCGGTGTCGGTTTCGCACCACGTCGCGCGGCTCGCGCCCCGCGTCACGCCCGCGCAGGCGTGCGAAAATTTTTCCCTCTCCATTTTTCCCGAGCCGGCGCTGCGCAAGGAACGCACGGATTATTTCGGCAACCAGCTCTGCTTTTTTGCGATCCAGGAAATTCACTCGCGGCTGGAAATCATCACCCGCAGCCGGGTGGCGGTGTCGCCGCGCCCTCCCGCGCCGGACGAATCCCCTGCGCCGTGGGAATCCGTTGCCGGAATTTTCCGCGATCCGGTGTCGCCCGAGGTGGTCGAGCCTTATCAGTTCGTTTTTGATTCGCCGCAGATCCGCGCCTCACCGGCGCTGGCCGATTATGCCCGCGAAAGTTTCACCCCGGAAACGCCGCTGCTGGCCGGCGCGCGGGATTTGACGCGGCGAATTTTTACGGATTTCAAATTCGATCCCCAGGCCACCACCGTCGCGACGCCGCTGGAAGAAGTCTGGGCTAAGCGCCGCGGCGTCTGCCAGGATTTTGCGCACCTCGGCATTGCCTGCCTGCGTTCGCTGGGGTTGCCTGCGAGTTACGTCAGCGGTTATCTGCGGACCCGCCCCCCGGAAGGCAAACCCCGCCTCGTCGGCGTGGATGCGAGCCACGCCTGGTTCCGGGTTTTCTGTCCCGGCCCGGGCTGGGTGGATTTTGATCCGACCAACAATGTCCGGCCCGCCGGGGAGCATGTCATCGTCGCCTACGGCCGCGACTATGGCGATGTCAGCCCGGTCGCCGGCATCCTCACCGGCGGCGGGGAACACGCGGTCAAGGTGTCGGTGGATGTCGCGGAAATTTGAGCCATGAAATGGGAAATCATTCATCGCACGAGTTACACCTACGCGTCGCCTGTCCGGGACAGCTTTAACGAGGTGCGGTTGCAGCCGTTTTCCAATGAGACCCAGACGGTGGATTATTTTCTCCTGAAAGTCCTGCCGGCGGCCCGGCTGCGGCATCATCACGATTTTTATTCCAACGTGATTCATCACTTCGAGATCACCGAACCTCACAGCACGCTGCTGGTTGAAAGCAATCTGCGCGTGACGACCCGTCCGCGTCCGCAACTGGCCGTGACGGAAACGCCGTGGCCGCTGGCGCGCATCGGCGAGGCGGCGCGCGAAACGCGGGTGTTCGATTTTTTGCAGGAGAGCCGGTTCGTGGAATTGTCGCCAGAGGTCTGGCGGCTCGCGCTGGACACCACCGCCGGCATGACGGACACCTGGCAGGCGGCGCTGGCGCTGATGAATTTCATCCACGGCCAGTTGAAGTATGAATCATACTCCACCAACGTCCACACCCATGCGCGCGAGGTTTTGAAGGATCGGCGCGGCGTCTGCCAGGATTTTGCGCATGTGATGATCAGCCTGTGCCGCACGCTGAAAATTCCCACCCTCTACGTCAGCGGCTACTTGGCGACCGAGGCGGCGAGCGCAACGCACGCGTGGGTGGAGGTGCTGATCCCCGGCCTCGGCTGGATTCCGCTCGACCCGACGCACAACCGTCAGACGGACGAGACCTATGTGAAGATCGCCGTGGGCCGCGACTATGCCGATGTCCCGCCCCTCACGGGCAACTACAAGGGCACCACGGACCGCCAGATGCAGGTCCAGGTCGGTATTAAATCTCTGTTTTGACGGACGGATTTACGCCGTTTGCCGTTTCCTTCGCCGCCCAGTCAAACCACTCGCTTAACACGATCAGCGTCCATAGTGCCCGGGCGTGATCGGCCTTGAGCTGGCAATGCTCCGCAAATAATTCTGCCGTCGCTGTCGTGCGGATGCCGATCTGTTCCAGCCGTTCATTGGCCAGTCTTTTCGCGGCCCACTCGCGCAGCGGGCCGCGCAGCCATTTGCCGATCGGCACGGACAATCCGCGTTTGCGCCGATGCACGATGGGTTTCGGCAGGTAACGCAAGGCGTAATTTTTCAGAAAAATCTTGGTGGAAAAATTCTGCACCCGGTCGGCGGCCGGCAGGCTGGCGGCAAAGGCCATGACCGCTTCATCGAGAAAGGGCGCGCGCAATTCAAGCGCGGAAGTCATGCTCGCACGGTCGGCTTTCGTGAGCAGTCCCTCCGCAAGGAAGCTTTCCAGATCCCAGCGCTGCAATCGGTCCAGCAATAATCCGCCGTCGGCGGCGTCAACCGCGCGCGCCGGCGCGGCGGTGATGCCCAGGCGCGCCAGCACCGGCGGTGCGATGTTCGACATCCATGATGCGTGGCGTCGGATGCCGTCCAGCTCCGCGCCTTGCACAAAACGTTTGAGCAAAAAGGACAGGGTCATCTTTTTCTCGCTGACCGGCAGCGCTTCCACCCCGCGCCGGATCGTCTTGCGCATCCACCCCGGCAGCTTGCCGAATTTTTCAGCGATGCCCGCGCCGATGTAAGTCGGATAGCCGCCAAACAATTCATCCGCGCCCTCACCCACGAGCGCCATCGGGATATCCTCCGCCGCGCGGTGTGCGAGCAGCGCCGTCGGCAGCCACGCCGGATCCGCCAGCGGTTCCCCGACCGTTTTGATCAGGGTGGACAAGGCTGTCGGCAAATCGTTGGGCCGGACCCAGACCGTGACCGGTTCAAGCTTGAGCGAGGTCGCTACCGATTCGGCAAATTGGCCTTCGTCGAAGGACTCCTCTTCGAAGCGCAGCGTGTAAGCCCGCAGCCGCCGGTCGGGATGGAGTGAGCGCGTCACGGCTGACACCAGCGACGAATCCACACCGCCGCTCAAAAACACCGCGAAGTCCACGTCCACGTCGGATTGTCGCCGGACGCTTTCGCGGAAAATGGTGTCGAATGCGTCGAGCGACGGTTTCTGTTTGGGCGTCTCGACATTGTTCCAGCGCCAGTAGCTCGCGTGCCGGATGCCGCGCGCGTCAAGCTCGACGATGCCGCCGGGCGGAACTTTTTGGATTCCGGCGAAGGGTGAGTCGGGGGCGGCGAACAATCCGAACTGGAGATAGCGCTGTAGCGCGGGTTTATTGAACGTGACCGGCAGTTTGCCCTCGGAGACGAGGCTGGCAATTTCCGTCGCGAACAGGACGTTGTGGGCCGTTTGCGTGTAGAACAGGGGGCGCTCGCCGGCCCGGTCGCGGATCAAAGTCAGCCGGCGTTCGCGCGGATCCCAGACGGCGATGGCAAACGCGCCGATCAGTTTCTCCGCGAACGCCGCGCCCAGTTCCAGATACATGCCGGGAATCACCGCAACGTCGGTCGCTTGTCTCACCAACCGGCCCCGTTCGGCCAGCCATTTTCGCAGTTCCTTGTGATTGTCAATTTCCCCATTGCAAACTGCCACCACGCCGCTGGCCTCGTCAATCATCGGTTGCCGGCCGTCATCCCCGCCGCGGATCGCCAGCCGCGTCGCCCCCAGCACGGCGCCTTCGGAGGCGTTCAGCCCGACGTCATCGGGGCCGCGATGCGAGAGCGCCTGCAGCATCGCGTTGACGCGTAGCCGGATGGATTCCGGCTGGCGTTCGCCGGCGATGCTGACAATGCCGCAAATTCCACACATGTCGAATCAGGGAGCCGGCAACTGCACCCCGACATATTGCGGGTTCAGTTGCTGGATGTTGGTTTTTTGTACCCCGGCGACCGCTTCCAGCCGGGCCCGGTCGTCGGCGTGGGCCAGCAGGTAAACCGGATGTTTTCGCCGGGAAATCCATTCGTCAAAATGGGTCGTCGAGACCAGGTTCGTCGGCCAGTCCGGTTCGTTCTTCAAGCAGAACAATATGTAGTTGCTCGAACTTGTGATTTCGCCGCCGTCCCGGGTCACCAGCGTGGCCGTGCGGTTGAGGTAAAACGGCAGGCCGTTGGGAAAGCATCCCCAGAAAACGAGTTGGGTTTCCGCCGGGAGCGGCGGCATTTGTTGCGCCAGCTGGCGGGCCGACTTGAAGTTGAAGACCACTTGGATTGCACCGAGGTTCAACGTGAATAACAGCACCGGAAAAACGGCGAAGAGTGCGAAACACAATCCGGCATCGCGACGGAAACGCGCCAGCAACCCCAGCCCGCCAACCGCGGACAACAAAATGATCGGCGTGAGGAAATGCCGGCCCAATGCTTCGGCGTCTTCCACCGGCAGCCGCATCGGCTTGGCCAATGATGCCATGCGCGGCGAAAGATAAATTGCGGCGGCGGCGACCAGAAAACACAGCCCGGCCAGGGTGATCGCGGCGCGATAAATGATCCGCGCCGGTTTGCCCTCCGGATCGGCCATGGCCTGGTAAAAAAGTCGCGCGACCAGGATTCCGCAGGCTACCGTCACAGTCAGGATGTAGCCCGGCAGTTTGGATTTTGACAGCGAGAAGAAAATGATGACCACCACCGCCCACACCAGGCAGAGTCGGTCGGCCGGCGATTTGAACCATTTGTTTTTCCACGCCGCCACCCCGGCTTCGGGCAGAATGAAACTCCATGGTAGAAACAGCCCGGCGACAATCAGCGCATAGAAATAAAATGGCTGCGAGCGGTGAAAGGTCGTGGTGGTGAATCGGTGGAAGGATTCCTCGATGAGTCCGTAATAGGGGAAATCCGGATGTTGTAGTGAAAGCCCGATGAACCATGGCAGGGTCACGCCAAAGAACACCAGTAGATTCAACGGCGCAAAAAATCGTTTCCCGACGCCGCGCCTGCCTTCCACCCGGTGGAACCCGAACAGCACCAGGCCGGGAATGAGAAAGCCCACCGGCCCTTTCACTAGCGTTGCCAACCCCGCCGCCAGCGCGCCGAGCAGATACCAGCTGCGCCGGGAACTGCCCTCGCCTTCTTCAGCGCGATAGCCGGCGAAAATCGCCGCCACCATAAAAAATGCCAGCGCGATGTCAAAAATCACCGTCCGCGAAAGCACCACGTAAAGCGGCATCGTCGCAATGATGATGACGGCCATCACCGCGCAGCGCGGGCCGTAGGCGCGTCGGCAAAAACCGTAGGCCAGTGCCAGCGTCGCCAGGCCGAAGAGTGCCGAGGGCAGGCGCGCCGCCGTTTCGTTGTTGCCGAACGCCGCCAGCGAAAGGGCCACACACTTGAAATAAAACGCCGGCTTGTCGAGGTAGGCGATCCCGTCGTAGCTGGGCGAAAGCCACGCGCCGGATTCCTTCATCTCGCGGGCGACTTCGGCGTTCCGCCCTTCGTCCGGCTGCAGCAATGGCAGGTTTCCCAGCTGGAAAAACAGCGCAAACCAGATGACGGCCAGAGCCATTAAAACCCATGCAGTTTCTGATTGCGGAACCAAGGATGAGCGGCGCGATTCGATGCGATATTTTGCCACTGCCAACTTGCAAGGCAAGCCCATCTGCGGCATTACGCCGATAATTTCCGCGGCGCGATTCGACAAAACCGCTTTGCCTGATAAAATATCCACGCCTAGATAAAATGGAAGCATCGCCAATTCATCCCGCCCATGTTTCAACCGCTTCCGACCTGACAGTACTGTCGGTTGCGGGCATGACCTGCTCGAATTGCGCGCGCCATGTCACTGACGCGATTCAAGGTTTGCCCGGCGTTCGCAGCGCCTCGGTCTCGCTCGAACATAAGCGCGCTTCAGTCCGCTGGAATTCCGGGGCGCCTCGGGATGTTTCGGCTGTAATTGCCGCGGTTCAAAAAGCCGGTTATGAAGTGAAGGCGCTTCCCGGCGGAACCGAGGGTGCTTCCCCCTCGAACCCCGGCGGCTGGCAGATGAACCTCGGGCTCGGCCTCGCCGTCACCGCGGCGCTGATGATTGGCGAATGGGTTTTCGGCCTCGCCCTGACCCCCTGGTTTCAGTGGCTCGCCTTCGCGCTGGCGAGTGTCGTGCAGATTTTCTGCGGCGCGCAGTTTTATCGCGGCGCGTGGCGGCAATTGAAGGTCGGCAGCTCCAACATGGACACGCTGGTCGCTCTCGGTTCGACGACGGCTTTCGGCTACAGCACCTGGGCGTTGTTCAGCGGCGCGGGCGGACACGTGTATTTCATGGAAGCCGCCGCCATTATCTCGCTCATTAGCGCCGGCCACTGGCTCGAGGCGCGCGTCAGTGAGCAGGCGGGCGGCGCTTTGAGGTCCTTGTTGAATCTTGCCCCGCAGACTGCAAGGCGGATACAAAACGCCGCTGCTGTTCAAATAAAAAGTTTTGAGCTCCGCAGTTTCAAGGCTGTCGCCACCGCTCAGACACCTGAAGTCGAAGTCCCGGTTTCCTCGCTGAACATCGGTGACCGCATCGCCCTGCTGCCCGGCGACCGTGTGCCCGTGGATGGAATCGTCGTCGAAGGCGATTCCGCCGTGGATGAAGCCATGCTCACCGGCGAATCCATTCCCGTGGATAAAAAATCCGGCAGCGAACTGTTCGCCGGCACGGTGAATCTGAACGGCCGCCTCGTCATGCGCGTCGCCGCCACCGGCGAGGCCACTGCGCTTGCGCACATCATCGCCGCCGTGCAGCGCGCCCAGACCAGCCGTGCCGGCATCCAGCGCCTCGGCGACCGCATCAGTAACGTGTTTGTGCCGATTGTCGGCTCCCTTGCCGTCATCGCTGGTCTGTGGTGGGGGCTCGCGCCGGCTTCGGCGCACCATGTTCACGACTGGCTCGCGCCCTTCCTCTGGCACACGCACGCGCCGGTCGGCGTGGCGGCGGGATTCATCGTCGCCGCTGCGGTTTTGATTGTCGCCTGTCCCTGCGCAATGGGCTTGGCGACGCCCGCCGCCATCATGGCGGGCGCCAATACCGCCGCGCGGCGCGGTATTTTGATTCGCGACGGCGTGGCTCTGGAGAAAGCCGGCAAAGTCACCGCTGTGATTTTCGACAAGACTGGAACGCTCACGATGGGAAAACCGGAAGTGGCTGGAGAACTCAGAATTCAGAACTCAGAATTCAGAATTTTGGCGGCCGCGCTGGCGCGCAATTCCACGCATCCCATCAGTCAGGCGATCGCCAAAATTTCGGCGGAGAAGATTGAGCTTTCCAATTGGAAGGAAATCCGCGGCTCGGGCGTGAGCGCCGTTTTGCCGCCTTCAACCTTACGCCTGGGTTCGCTTCACTGGCTCAAGGAATCCGGGGTGGCTTTGGAAACGGGTGAAAAATTTATTTCCGAATGGTCCGGACAGGGCGCGACGATTGTCGGACTTGGGTCCGACCAAATGTTGCTTGGATTGTTCGCTGTGCGCGATGCGGTCAAGGCGAACGCCAAAGGGGTTGTTGAACAGCTCCGGCGGCAGGGGTTGAATATTTATCTGCTCACGGGCGACAATGCGCTGACGGCCGCGGGCATCGCGGGGCAGGTCGGCATCGCGGCGGAAAATGTGTTTGCCGAAGTGCGGCCGGAGCAGAAGGCGGAGTTTGTGAAAAAACTTCAGGTGGCGGGTGATCGTGTGGCGTTTGTGGGCGACGGCATCAACGATGCGCCCGCCCTCACGCAGGCCGACCTCGGCATTGCCGTGAGCCGCGCCAGCGACGTGGCGCGCGAGGCGGCGGACATCATCCTGCTGAAATCGGAGATCGAAGCCGTGCCGGAGGCGCTCGGCCTGGCGCGGGCGACTTTGCGGACGATCAAGCAGAATCTGTTCTGGGCGTTTTTTTACAACGCGCTTGGCGTGCCGCTGGCCGCCCTGGGCTTCATCAGCCCGATTTTCTGCGCGGCCGCCATGGGCGTCTCCGATCTGGTCGTGATCGGCAACGCGCTGCGGCTGCTGCGGTGGCGGAAATGAATAATGACGATGCAAAAGTGTTTTTGACTGCCGAGTGGCGATACTTGGCGATGCTCAACTATGAGATTGAACCTGCCGTTCTCGCTCCGTTTGTTCCGCAAGGCACGGAGCTTGATTCGTTCGGCGGCAAAATATTCTTGAGTGTGGTCGCGTTTTTGTTTCTGGATACGCGCATCGGTGGAATTCCCATTCCGTTTCATCGAAACTTTGTGGAGGTCAATCTGCGGTTTTATGTCCGGCGCCAGGCTGATGACGGCTGGCGGCGTGGGGTGGTTTTTATCAAGGAGGTTGTTCCACGAAAAGCGATCGCCTTCGTCGCAAGAAAATTTTACAACGAAAATTATATCGCGCTGCCCATGTCGCACCGGATTGAAAAAGTTCAGGAAGAAGTCAGATCGGTTTCGTATTCGTGGCGGCTTGACGGCTGTGAAAGCATTTTGAAATTGGCCGTTCAGGGGCCAGCGCAACCGCTCGTGGTCGGTTCGATCCAGGAATTCATCACTGAGCATTATTGGGGCTATGCTCGTCAACGCGACGGCTCAACCATGGAATACCGGGTTGAACATCCGCGCTGGCGGGTCTGGAGTGCCGCTGCGCAGGAATTGGATTGTCAGTTTGCCGGATTGTATGGCGAAGGATTCGGACACTTTTTAAACCAGTCCCCGGCTTCCGCTTTTCTCGCGGATGGTTCTGAAATAAAAGTCTATAAAGGCGTAAAGTTTTCAGCATGAATGAGATCAAAACCAATCGGGTCGGCTGGATTCTCTACGATGATTCGTGCGGGGTTTGCCGGCGCTGGGTTCCCTTTTGGGAAAAGACGTTGCAAAAGCGGGGGTTTGAAATTGCTCCGCTTCAAGCGGATTGGGTCAAAGAAAAGTTGAAGTTAAACGAAGATGATTTGTTGCAGGATTTGCGCCTGCTGCTCGCGAGTGGTGAGACAATTCAAGGCGCGGACACTTATCGTTTTGCAATGAAACGGATCTGGTGGGCCTGTCCGCTTTATCTTTTTTCCGTCTTTCCGGTCGGCCGCGCTGTCTTTGACTGGAGTTACCGGAAGTTCGCTACGCACCGCCATCAGATTTCGCGGGCCTGCAATTTGCCGGGAAAAACCACCGGTTGAATCCCGCAACGCCGCACGACAAAACATTTTTCTTTGCGCGAATTTTCCTTATCCTGCTGCGATGGCATTTGAATCGGAATCGCCGCTCGACGCGCTCTGGAAGGAATACGCCCGGGCGTTTCAGGCTTGGGACGACCTCACGCTCGCGCGTTGGCTGGCCCAGACGCTCGGTCAGCTCGAAGGCCGCGCGTGGCGGCTCTCCCATCCGCTCGTCGGCGCCTACCGGCTGGGCGCGCAGCTCGCTCACGACCGGCAGATCTGGTTCAAGCGGCTGGCCACGCCGCCGGCGGCCTATGCGGAATCGTCCTGCTGCCGCGCGCCGTTCCTGCCCCTGCTCACGCGCGATGTGCGCGAGTCGGGCCTAATCTGCCAGCATTGCAGCGAAACGCTCGTGCCCTTCGAGGAGATTGCCGCCGAGGTTCGCGCCGGGGTCGAGGCCTGGGCCCGGGAATACGAACCCGTCCACGCCGTCGCGCACTGGGATGATCGCCAGCGGCGCGGCGCGGGAAATTACGACGCGGCTTACGAGAACGCGGCCGAGCAGGCCGAGCAGCTCCTCGGGCGCGTGGGTCGTGAACTCGCGTCCGGGCTCCTGCAGTTTTATCCGACCATCGTCTGGGAGGATCAGGATGAATGCCTGGAAGTCCGGCCTGAGGATGTGCCTGTTTAATTGATGGTTTCGGATTTACGATTGACGATTTAATTCGTAATTCCACGCTGTCTCGTAAATCGTATATCGTAAATCGTAAATGATTAGGTTTGTTTTCAAATGGCTTTTCCGCCTGTTCCTTCTGGCCGTTGTGCTGGTCGTGATCTTCTTCTTGTCGCTGGACTCGATCCTGCGCGTGGTCATGGAAAATCGTATCCGCGCCCAGACCGGCATGGACGCCGAAATCGGCAAATTCACCCTCGGCCTCGTTGAGCCGACCGTTACCCTAAGGGATTTTAAGCTGTTCAATCCGCCGAGCTTTGGCGGCACGCCGTTCCTCGATATCCCCGAAATTCATCTCGAATACGACCGCGCCGCGCTCGCCAAACATGAAATCCGCGTCACGCTGTTGCGTTTTAACCTCGGCGAACTGGACATCGTGAAAAATGAGGCCGGCCAGACCAATATCTTTTCCATCGCCGCGTTGCCTTCGGTGAAAAAATCCGGTGGCGGTAAAAAATCGTTTGCGCGGGAAACCGGCTTTGCCTTCACCGGCATTGACGTGCTCAATGTCTCCGTTGGCACTGCCAAATACATTGATCTGGCGGATTCCAGGAACAACCGCGAGCAGAAAATCGGCATTGAGAATTGCGTGATGAAGAATGTTAAGACGCCGACCGACCTCGCTGGCTTGGCGGTTCTGGTCGCGTTGCGCGGCGGTGATCTCTTCGGGCCGCTCGTCGCGCCGCCGGTTTTGAAATAGGCCGCCCGAGTTTTTGCCTTTTTTGCGCGCTGAGTTTTACCTAACCTGACCGCGTGCATCGTGCCTCGCTCAATTCCGCTTCGCGCCTCGTCGTGAAGCTCGGCACCGGCGTCCTCACCGACAGCCGGAAGCTGATTGATCCGGCCCAGCTGGCGCAACTCGTCGCGCAGATTGCCGCGCTGAAAAAATCCGGCAAGGAAGTCGTGCTGGTAACTTCTGGCGCCGTCGGCGCCGGCATGGGCGCTCTCGGTTACGAATCGCGCCCCACCGACCTCGCGGAAAAACAGGCCTGCGCCGCCGTCGGCCAGTCGCGGCTCATGGCCGCCTACGACCAGCTGTTTTCCGCCCATGGTCTCGTGGTCGCCCAGGTGCTGCTCACCCACGACGATCTCGAGCATCACGAGCGCCATCTCAACGCGCGTAACACCCTCGTCTCGCTCCTCCAGCGCGGCGTCGTGCCCATCATCAACGAAAACGACGCCGTCTCGTTCACTGAAATCAAGTTCGGCGACAACGACAAGTTGTCCGCCCTCGTCGCTTCGCTGTTGCCGGCGGATTTGCTCGTGATTCTGACGACGGTGGCAGGTGTCATTGAAAATTTTGGCGGAAAAAATCCCCGGACGCTTTCCATAATTGAGCAGATTGATGCCGCCGTCGAGGAAATGGCGGGCGGCACGACCAGCGCCACGGCGGTGGGTGGGATGAAATCTAAAATTGAGGCCGCCAAAATCGTCGTGCGGTCCGGGATTCCGCTGGTCATCGCTTCCGGCTGGGATGCCGGTGTGCTGGCCCGGATTTTGGCCGGCGCCGATGAGGGCACGCTCTTTGTCGCGCAGCCGAACAAATTGCAGGGGCGCAAGCGTTGGATCGCGTTCTTCCATCATCCCAAGGGCGCGCTGTTCGTGGACGAGGGCGCGAAGCGTGCGCTGCGTGAAGCCGGTAAAAGCCTGCTGCCGCCGGGTGTCGCCCGTTGCGCCGGCGAATTTGCGGTGGGCGATGTCGTGCGCATTTGCGACCTGGACGGTTTGGAATTTGCGCGGGGTATCGCGCGGTTCGACTCCGCAGCCGTGCGCGAGCGCAAATTGCCCAAGGAAGAGCTCGTTCACCGCGACGATTTGGTGATTTTGTGAATGGTGGGGCGAGAGTCCTCTCGCGCCGTAATGCCGTAATTAAATGAATGGCCTTGGCGACCTTGGCGCCCTGGCGGTTTGCTCAACATGAAAAAACAACCGGCAATAAACGATCTGCTCAAAGTCATGGCGAAACTGCGTTCGCCCACGGGCTGCCCCTGGGATCGCGAGCAGTCGCACCTGACGCTGCGCCGCCACGCAATTGAGGAAGTCTACGAGTTGATTGATGCCATCGAGGCCGGCGACGATCACGAGCTGGCCGAGGAGCTGGGCGACTTGCTGTTGCAGGTCGTCTTCCATTGCCAGCTCGCGCGCGAACGTGGCGTGTTTGATTTTGAGAAGGTTTGCCGCGTGCTCGTGGATAAGCTCATCCGCCGCCACCCCCACGTTTTCGGCACGACCAAGGTCAAAAACGTGGACGAGGTCTGGGCCAACTGGGAAAAAATCAAGCAGGCGGAAAAGCAGGGCACTAAACATGCCCGTCATTCGGCGCTGGACGGTATTCCCCGGCATCTGCCCGCCTTGTTGCGTGCCGAGAAACTGTTAAAGAAAGCCCGCAAGGCGAACCTGCTTCCCGACCGCCCTCGTTCAATCCGGCAGCTGACCAAAACCGCTGTGGCTAAGGAGCTTTTTGACCTGGCGGTGCTTGCCCAGGCGCGGGGCTGGTGTGCCGAGGAATTGCTGGCCGGCGAAACCAGGAAACAGGAGCGTCAATGGCGCCGGCGGGAACAAGCGGGTTCGCTGAAAATCAGGCATTGACAGTTTTCCAAAATCTGGTTTAATCCCCGACCCTTTGCGGGAAAATAATTTTATGTACGCTGTTCTAGAAACCGGTAGCAAACAATATCGCGTCGCGGCGGGCGACACGCTCGAAATCGAACGTCTCGAAACCGAGGCGGGTAAGCCGGTCACGTTTGATCGCGTGCTGCTCGTCAATCGCGATGGCAAGCTGGCCGTGGGCACGCCCACCGTCACCGGCGCCACCGTCGAGGCCGACGTGGTCGCGCACAAGCGCGGCGAACATAAGCTCACTTTCAAGATGAAACGCCGCAAGGGGTATCACAAAACCATCGGGCATCGTCAGGAGCTGACGGTCGTCAAAATCAAAGAGATCAAAGGTTAATTTTTCAGGCTTATGGCACATAAAAAAGGTCAGGGTAGTGTTCGCAACGGTCGCGACAGCGTCAGCAAGCGGCTCGGCGTAAAAGAATTTGGCGGGCAGGTCGTCACCGCGGGCAGCATCATCGTCCGCCAGCGCGGCAGCAAGTTTATCGCGGGCAAAAACGTCGGCACCGGCCGCGACTGGACCTTATTCGCGCTTACCGACGGCACGGTCAAGTTCGACAAGAACAGCCGCCGCGTGAATGTGGTGGCCGAAGCCGCCGCCGCGAAAAACTGATTTTCGCCAACCGATTTCAAGGCGGGGCTTCGGCCTCGCCTTTTTTGTTTTCGGGAAAAGATTGAATGAGCAAAATGAACGTAATGCTGTTTCGCAACCCGGTTGAGGCGGTGAGCCCCGTTTTATGAATTCGCGGGTTTAACCGGGTCCGGCCGGGCAATTGTTTGCGAGGCTTTGGGGGTTTGTGCCGGGGAATTTAAATTTTGTTCATTCGGTCAATTCGGTCCAGATAAAATCATGTTCATCGACGAAATAAAAATTTACGCGCAGGCGGGGCACGGCGGCAAAGGCTGTGTCGCCTTCCATCGCGAGGCTTACATTACCAAGGGCGGTCCGAGCGGCGGCAACGGCGGGCGCGGCGGCAGCGTCATTCTGCAGGCTGACCACGACCTTAATAACCTTATCTGCCAGTATTATGTCCCCCGCCTCATCGCGCCGCCCGGCGAAGGCGGCATGGGCAAAGGCATGGACGGCCACGCGGGCAAAGATCTCATCATCAAAGTTCCCTGCGGCACCTTGGTCTGGCGGCTTCCCAGCGCCACGCCGCCGCCGGTGGTGGCAGATTCCGAAGACGAGAACGACGAAGTGGAAGATGCCGGAAAAAATCCGTTGTTCAGCACCGGCACGAGCCAGCGTCCGGTTTTGCGCGCCACCGCCGGCATTCGCGGCTTGGAATTGGATTTGTCGCAGGAAGAAGCGGGCGAAAAACTTTCCGTCACTTCACCCAAAGGCGAACTGGTTGCCGACCTAACGCAGGACGGACAGCAGTTCGTTTTGTGCAAAGGCGGACGCGGCGGACTGGGCAACCGCAATTTCGCCACCGCCGCGCGGCAGACACCGCGTTTCGCGCAGCCGGGCGAACCGGGCACCGAGGGCGATTTTCTCCTGGAACTGCGCATCGTCGCCGAAGTCGGCCTCGTCGGTTATCCGAACGCGGGCAAATCCACCTTGCTCACGGCCATTTCCCGCGCGCGTCCCAAGGTCGCCCCCTATCCGTTCACCACGCTGCATCCCCAGATCGGCATTGTCGAATATCCCGACTGGAAGCGGCTCACGGTCTGCGACGTCCCGGGCTTGATCGAGGGCGCGCACCAGAATGTCGGCCTCGGCCACAAATTCCTGCGCCATATCCAGCGCTGTAAAATCCTCGTGCTGCTGCTCGACATGGCCGGCACGGACAACCGCAAGCCGTGGGACGACTATAAGCAGTTGCTCAAGGAACTGGAACTGTACGATCCCGCCCTGCTCGAAAAGGAGCGCCTCGTCGTCGCTAACAAAATGGACGAGGCCGTCGCCGAAAAAAACCTGAAGCAGTTCAAAACCAAATTTAAAAAAGTGAAGGTCCTGCCCATATCCGCCGCTTTTGATCAGGGCATGGAGAAATTCCTGGCGACCATCCGTAAAGAGGTTGAGGCAGCGGCATAATAGTTTTAACCGCTGATCTTCCTTCATCTCGGCTAATTTGATCAGCGTGGATTAGCGGTTGCCGTCTCCAAAAACCGCATCACGGTGTCCCCGTGCTTTAGGACTTTCACTTCCGCCCACGGCGCCATGATTTCCAAGGTGTCCCGCTTCGTGTGCCCGAGGACCAATCTGCCCCTGGAGGCGATCAGCTTCGGCAGATTGGGATCGTCCAGCAATTGCTGCGCGAAGGAAGTCGAGCGGCGATTGACGTTCTTTTCCCCGTACGGCGGGTCGGCCAGGATCAGATCAGACTGCCGGCCGCTCTCCGCCAGCTGGCCCATCACTGGGAATACATCCTGCGTTCGCACCTCCAGGATCTCTCCAAATCCCGCCGCGGCCGCGTTGCTGCGGATGAATTCGGCGTGCCGTTGGGATTTTTCGATGCACATCACCGCCGCCGCACCCCGGCTCAGGCATTCCAGGCTCAATGCGCCGGAACCGGCGAACAGCTCCAGCACCCGTGCATCGACGACCCGCGCCCCGAGTGAGTTGAACACCGCCTGCTTGACCAGATCCGGCGTCGGGCGGACGTCCAGTCCTTTGGGGACCTTCAAAATCCGCCGTGCTGCCTGGCCGCCGGTGATGCGCATGGGAAAAATTTAACTTCGCAACCGGTTGAGCCGGCGCCGTAAAATAATTTTCGTGTGCTTCGTGTGTTTCGTGGCGGGATTCTCTACTTGAAAATTTCCGCGAAGAAATCCTTCATCGCCTGCCACGAGCGGTGGTCGGCCTTTTCATTGTACTTTGCGCCCGGATTGCTGAAGCCGGGATTGGGCTGCGTGAAGCTGTGAACCGCGCCGCCGTAAAAAACGATTTGCCAGTCCACTTTGTTGTCGCGCATTTCGCTTTCAAACGCGGTCAGATCCTCCTGTTTTTGGAACGGATCATCCGCGCCGGCGAGCACGAGCACCTTGCCTGTGATGTTCTTTCCGTCGGCCGGCGTCGGCGAATCCAGCCCGCCGTGGAAACTGACGACGCCGTTCACGTCCGCGCCGCTGCGCGCCAGTTCCAGCACCGTCGTGCCGCCGAAACAATAGCCGATCGCCGCGATGCGCTTCGGATCCACCAATTCATTCTTCTCCAGCACCTCCAGCGCGGCCCTGGCCCGCTCGCGGAGTAAGGTGCGGTCGTTCTTGTATTTGCCGGCCAGCGGGCCGGCTTCGCTCACGTCTTTGGGGCGGACGCCTTTGCCGTAGATGTCCGCGCAGAACGCCACATACCCGAGCTGCGCGAGCTGCTCCGCGCGGTGCTTTTCGTAGTCGGTCAAACCCAGCCATTGATGCACCACCAGCACGCCCGGGCGTTTGCCGACAACGGCGTCGTCATAGGCCAGATACCCTTCCAGGGTCGTGTCGCCTTGTTTGTATTCGATCGTCTGGGTCACGATTTTTGCCTGGACGGTGACTGCGCACGCCAGGGCCAGGAAAACGGGGGTCAGCTTTTTCATAACGGCCCATTCATAAACCGCCAACCGTCCGATTGCCAGCCTTGTTTGACTCCCGGTGGCCGGATTTTTTTATCGGGGCTTTCCGGCCTGCCCCATTATAATTGCCCGCGTGGAACCGCTCGCCCCGCCCGATTCGCATCACCTCGACGCCGCCGTCGGCTGGCTCGGGCTGGGCTGCGCCGGTGATGCGCGCGGCGAGCTCGCGAAAATCTCCCCCTGGAATCAGGCTCATTCCGATGTGCTCGCGGTCCGCTGGACGGTTTGCGCGCATGAAAAAAAATTGGCAGCATGCGCTGGCCGTCGCGGAGCAGGAATTGAACTCCGCGCCGGACGATTCCTCCGGCTGGTTGCACCGCGCCTACGCCTTGCGCCGCGTGGACGGCGGCAGCCTGGCCCTGGCCTGGGCGGCGTTGCTCCCCGCGGCGGAAAAATTTCCGGCCGAACCGGTCATCGCTTACAACCTCTCGTGCTATGCCTGCCAGCTGCAGCAGCTCGACCTCGCCCGCCGCTGGTTGCACCGGGCGGTGGCGGCCGGCCGGAAAGAGACCATCAAAAAAATGGCGCTCGCGGATGCTGATCTGCAGCCGCTCTGGCCGGAGATTGAAAACTTGTAGCCGCCGACGTGGGCTGGTCCTGGCTCTTAGGGGGCTCAATGTTGCCTCGTTGCCTCGGTTGCCGGGCGGATTATTTCCATGTCGTTTTTCCCGTGTTTCGTGTATCTCGTGGTTGAAATAAATTGAAACCCTCAAACCCAGTGTTGTCCGTGAACGACCTGCGCCTCGAGCGCAGTGGCACGGTGATTCTAAATGACGTGGACTGGTGTGTGGCGCCAAGTCAGCATTGGGTGATTCTCGGCGCGAACGGTTCGGGCAAAACTTCGCTGCTAAGCGCGCTCACGGGCTATCTGATGCCCACGGCGGGGGAGGTTTCCCTGCTCGGGGAGGTTTATGGCCAGTCCGACTGGCGCGCGTTGCGGCGGAAAATCGGCCTCGTCAGCTCGTCCGTCCGGCAGCTGATGGCGGACGACGAGCCTGCTCTGGTGACCGTGGTGAGCGGTAAATATGCCATGATCGATTTCTGGGGGCGGGTGAAGCGCGCCGAAAAAATCCGGGCTTTGAAATGGTTGCGTCAGGTCGAATGCGGCCATCTGGCCGACCGTTCCTGGCGCGTGCTCTCCCAGGGCGAACGCCAGCGCGTGCTGGTGGCGCGGGCCCTCATGGCGGATCCCCGTGTGCTGATCCTGGATGAGCCCTGCGCCGGGCTGGACCCCGCCGCCCGCGAACATTTCCTCCATTTCCTCCAGCGGCTCGGCGCCCGGAAATCGTCGCCGACCCTGGTGCTGGTCACGCATCATGTCGAGGAAATCATGCCCGTGTTTTCGCACGTGCTCATGTTGAAAGCCGGTCGCGTGCTCGCGGCCGGGAAAAAGCGGGCCGTGCTGAATTCCCCAAACCTCTCCACCGCGTTTGGCTCGCGGATGCGCTTATCGCGAACCGGAAATCGTTACGTCCTGACCGTCGCGGCAAAATCGGCCGCGCTCATGTGAAGAAAGTTCGACCAGTTGCCGTCCGGTTGGCACCATCACCGCGCTAACAACCCGAATTCATGCGAGCCTCCATCCCGCGCCAACCCTGGTATCGCATCCTTTACGTTCAGGTTCTGCTCGCGGTCCTTGCCGGCATCCTCGTCGGCGTTTTTTTTCCGGAAACCGGCCGGTCCTTGAAGCCGCTCGGCGACGGCTTCATCAAGCTCGTCAAGATGCTCATTGCGCCGATCGTTTTCTGCACCGTCGTCCATGGCATCGCCTCCATGGCCGACCTCAAAAAACTCGGGCGCATCGGCGGGAAAACCATTCTCTATTTTGAAGTCGTCTCCACCCTGGCGCTGATCATCGGGCTCACCGTGGTGAACCTAATGAAACCCGGCGTGGGCTTGAACCTGGATCTGACGGCGCTGGACCCGAAGCTCAGCCAGGCCTATGCCCAGAAAGCCCACGCGTTAAGCGCGGTGGATTTTGTTCTCAACCTCATTCCGGACACGCTTTTCGGTGCGTTTGTCTCCGGCGATCTGTTGCAGGTGCTGTTCGTCGCCGTCCTCGTGGCCTTTGCCATCTCCTTTCTGGGCGAGCGCGGCCGGCCGTTGCTGCATGGCATTGAATACGCTTTGCAAATTTTTTTCGGCATCATGCAAATCGTGGTGAAAGTCGCGCCCGTCGGCGCGTTCGGCGCGATGGCCTTCACGATTGGCAGCTACGGTGTGGGGGCTTTGAACCATCTCCTCGCCCTGATGGCGGGGTTTTATCTTACGGCGGGATTGTTTGTCTTCGTGGTGCTGGGGCTCATCGCCCGGGCGTGCGGGTTTTCCATCTTCCGGTTTCTGAATCACATCAAGGAGGAACTCCTGCTCGTGCTGGGCACCAGTTCGTCGGAGACGGCGCTGCCGGGCATGATTTTGAAAATGCGCCAGCTCGGTTGCAGCGGTTCCACCGTCGGCTTGGTGATTCCCACCGGTTACAGTTTCAACCTCGACGGCACGAACATTTACATGGCCATGGCCGCCGTGTTTCTCGCCCAAGCCACCAACACGCCGCTCGACTTGAGCCACCAGATCAGCCTGCTCCTGGTCGCCATGATCACCTCCAAGGGCGCCAGCGGTGTCACCGGCGCGGGCTTTGTCACCCTCGCGGCTACGCTCGTCGCCGTGCCCGGCGTGCCCATCGAATCCCTCGCGCTGCTCGTCGGCCTCGACCGGTTCATGAGCGAGTGCCGTGCCCTCACCAACCTGATCGGCAACGGCGTCGCCACCGTCGTCATCAGCCGCTGGGAAAACGAGGTCTCGAAAGCGGCGCTCAACGAGAATCTGAAAAATCCGCTCGTCCTGCCCGACCGGATTTAGCGCGCTGATTGACCCCTCCCGCCACCTGCCTTCCCCGTGCCGCCAGTTTCTTTCCGCCGGCGGATCAGTAAGTTCCGCCGCCGGCCAGTCCTTGGACGATCGCGATGCCGCTGGACGTGCCGAGCCGGGTCGCGCCGGCTTTAATCATGGCGAGCGCGGTGAGCGCGTCGCGGATGCCGCCGGCGGCTTTCACCCCGAAGTTCGGGCCCACGGTTTCGCGCATGAGTTTCACGTCGGCGATGGTCGCGCCGTTGGTACTGAAACCGGTCGAGGTTTTCACAAAGTGCGCGCCACTGTCCGCGACCAGCTTGCAGGCGCGGATTTTTTCCTCGTCCGTCAGTAGGCAGGTTTCCAGAATCACTTTCACCGTGCGCTCGTCGGCCGCCTCGGCCACGTCCGCCAGTTCGCGGAAAACATATTTGTCGTCGCCCGCCTTGAGCCGGGCGATGTTCAGCACCACGTCAATCTCGTGCGCGCCGTCGTCGATGGCGACTTCGGTTTCATACCGTTTCGCGTCGCTGCTCATCGCGCCCAGCGGAAAGCCGACGACGCCGGCCACCTTCACCTTTGTGTCGTCCAGAAAATGGCGGGCGGCGGCCACCCAGGAGCCGTTGACGCAGACGGCATAGAATTGGTGCTCGCGCGCCTCGGCGCAAAGTGTCTCGATTTGCGCCGGCGACGCGTCGGGCTTGAGCAGCGTGTGGTCAATATAGGCGGCGAGTTGAGCGGGTGTGAGGTTCATGGGCGATCAAACCTGCAATAACTTGATCTGCTCGTCCTCCCGCGCCGCCGCTTCCCCGAGCGTCTGCGTCAGCTTGCGCCGGCGTTCGATGATGTGCTTATCCAGCAGCGGATCGTAGGCCACGGGATAATGGCCGTCGTAGCACGCCATGCAGAACGCTTCCTTTTTCTGGCCGGTGGCCGCCACCATCCCGGCCTGCGACAGGTAATGCAGCGAGTCGGCGTTCAGATATTTGCGGATCTCGTCCACCGTGTTGTTCGCCGCCATGAGCTTGCTGCGGTCCGGAAAATCAATCCCGTAAACGCACGGGTTCATGTGCGGCGGACAGCTCACCGCCACGTGCACCTCCTTCGCGCCCGCGTCCTTGAGCGTCTTCACGCGGGTCTTGCACGTCGTGCCGCGCACGATCGAATCGTCCACGATCACCACCCGCTTGTCCTTCACGAGCGACTCGATCAGGTTGAGCTTTACCCGGACGTTGAAATCGCGGATGAGCTGCGTGGGCTGGAGGAAGCTCCGGCCGACGTAATGGTTGCGGATGAACGCCATTTCGTAGGGTATCCCCGACTGCTCCGAATACCCCATCGCCGCGCAGACGCCGCTGTCCGGCACCGGGATGATCAGGTCCGCCTCGACGTTGTGTTCGCGGGCCAGCTGCCGGCCCATTTCCTTCCGGACTTCATACACGCTGTGGCCGTTGATCACGCTGTCCGGCCGGGCAAAATAGACGTACTCAAAAATGCAGAACGCCCGCTTCCGCTGGTCGGGAAACGCCTGGATGCTCGTCAGCCCGGCGTCGTTGATGATGACGATCTCGCCGGGCTCCACGTCGCGCACGAATTTGGCGTGGATCAAATCAAACGCGGTGGTCTCGCTCGATAGCACCCACGCGCCGCTCGCCGTTTTGCCGATGGACAGCGGCCGGAAACCATGCGGGTCGCGGGCGCCGATCAGCTCCTTCTCGGTCATGATGACCAGCGAAAAGGCCCCTTCAATCCGGCGCAGGGTTTGCACCAGGGAGTTATTTATGCCGCCCATGGTCGGCTGCGCGAGCATCATGATGATGATCTCGCTGTCCACGGTGGTCTGGAAAACCAGGCCGCGGCTTTCCAGCTCGTCCCGCAGCACCGCCGCGTTAGTCAGGTTGCCGTTGTGCGCGACGGCAATCTGGCCGCGCGCGCAATCCACCGTGAGCGGCTGGGCGTTGCGCAGTTGCGACGAGCCGGTCGTGGAATAGCGCGTGTGGCCGATGGCGCGGTCGCCCACCAGGTCGTGCAGGATTTTCGGGTCGTTGAAAATCTGCGGCACCAGTCCCATGCCATGGTGCTTGTAAAATTTCCCCTCGTGGCAGGTCACGATGCCGGCGCTTTCCTGCCCCCGGTGCTGCAGCGCGTACAGCCCGTAGTAGGCCAGTTCCGAGGCGTTTGGATGACCGAATACGCCGAAGACTCCGCAATAATGTTTGGGGTAGTTTTGTGGTTCGTTTTGCATCGCGCGCGCCGCTGAAGTTGAGCAAAGATAAGCCCTTCGCGCAAGCCGGAACCGGTCGGGCCGGGGAAAACCGGCTTCCCGCTCCGCGTCTTTACGCCTTGGCGGTTAAACCCGGCTTTCCGCCTTCACATGCGGCTGCAATTGTTCCACCAGTTCCGCCGGCAGCCGTTTCAGCTTTTCCCCCCGGCTGGTGCAGGCGTGAAACGTTTCCGCTTCCAGGATCAGTTTGCCGTCCTGGTTCACCATCCGGTGGCCGAAGTTCAGCCGCACGCCCTCGGCCAGCGTCGTCCAGACTTCAATCGTCAACACATCGTCGTACCGCGCCGGATATCGGTAGCGCAGCCGCGCCTCGATCACCGGAAAAATATAATCGGCGTCCTGCCACGCCAGCACCGGCCCGCCCAGCGCCCGCATGAATTCCCCGCGCGCCGCTTCCAGCAAATCAAGGTAGCGCGCGTGGTAAATATGGTCGCCGACGGTGCATTCGGCGTAGGTGACGCGGTGCGTGCATTGAAACATGCCCGAAGTTTAGGCTCCGCCGTCCGGAGTTCAAAGTTTTTGTGTGCGCCGCCCGCTGGGGCGGACGGGGTGCCGGGTTGGCGGTTTTGTCGGGTAAGCGCTTGGGGCTTGGAGAAAAAACTCTGTTGCACGAACCGCGTTTGCGGTTATGTTGCCAGCGTGATCAGTGGCGAGTCGTTCGCTTGCCTCCTTAAACTATTTGGATAACCTTTTAACCATGGCCGTAACTAAAGTCAGCTCTTCGGTCCATTTTGGCCCTCGCGGTTCCACGGTGAGTTCGCGCAATGGCGACGCCACCGGTCGTTGGGTGCCCAACACGGATGTTTACACCACCGATACCGGTCTCGTCATCAAGGTGGAATTGCCCGGCATGAAAAGCGAGAACCTCGAGATCACCGTCGAGGGCAGCCGCTTGCGCATCGCCGGCAACCGCCCCGATTGCTGCCGCGCTGCCAACTGCAGCTTTCTCGTGATGGAGATCAATTACGGCCCGTTCGAAACCGTGCTGGATCTGCCTCCGGGGTTTGATCTGGGCCAGGCTAAGGCGATCTACGTGAACGGATTTTTGCGGGTGGACGTCCCGCCCGCCCGCCCCTCGCAAGCCAAGCCGACCAAAGTTCCGATTGCCGGGGGGAATTAACGGCGCGTCATCCTTTTCGCCCGCGCCGCCTTTTATTTATTGACCGCCTAACGACGATGTCATCGCCGGAAACAGAATTTGTCAGTATCAGTGATGCCGCCGAAAAAGCGGACGCGCTGCCGCGCATTTCCACCCGCTCGCTGCCCGACATCGTCCCCATCCTCGGTCTTTCGGATATCGTCATCTTTCCCGGCGCCATTGTGCCCCTCCTCATCGAAACCGGGCCCAGCCTCAAGCTGATTGACGATATCGTTGCCGGCGACCGTATGTTCGGCGCCGTTTTGCAGCGCAAAGCCGAGGTCGCTGAGCCAGCGCCGGAGGATTTGTACGATGTCGGTTGCGTCTCCCGCCTGTCCAAGATGGTGAAGTTTCCCGACGGCACCGTGCGTGTGCTGGTCGAAGGCTTGTGGCGCATCCGCGTGAAAAAATTCGAGCCGGCCGCCCCCTACCTCCGCACGAGTTACGAATTGCTGCGCGATGAGACCGAGGATTCCGTGGAACTGCAGGCCATGCTCCGCAACGCCCACCGGCAGTTTGAGGAGATCGCCAAGCTCTCCACGGCTCTGACCGACCAGGTCAAGCTCGCCGCGCTGAACACCGAGCACCCCGGCCATTTTGCCGACCTCATCGCCGCCAACCTGAATCTCTCGCTCGAGGACCGCCAGAAATTGCTCGAGACCATCTCCGTCCGCGAGCGGTTGCAAAAACTCCTGCCGCTCCTCAACCGCGAGCAGGAGGTGCTCACGCTCAGTTCCAAAATCCAGAGCGACGTCGCTTCGAACATCGCCAAGACCCAGCGCGATTTTTTCCTGCGCGAACAGATGCGCGCGATCCAGCGCGAACTCGGCGAAGGCGAGGCGGCCGGGTCAAACGAAACCAAATCCCTGCGCGAAAAAATCGCGGCGGCGGTTTTGCCGGCCGAGGTCCGCAAGGCCGCCGAGCAGGAGCTCGACCGCCTGGCGCAAATGCCGCCCTCCGCTGCCGAATACGCCGTCGGCCGCAATTATCTCGACTGGATTCTCGCGTTGCCGTGGGATAAATCCACGGTTGATAAGCTGGATTTGAAGGCGGCCGAAAAAGTTCTCAACGACGAGCATTTCGGGCTCCCTAAAATCAAGGACCGGTTGCTGGAATTTCTCGCCGTCCTCAAGCGCCGCAAGGAGATCAAGGGCCCCATTCTATGTCTTGTCGGGCCGCCCGGCGTCGGCAAAACCTCGCTCGGCAAAAGCCTGGCCGATGCCCTCGGCCGCAAATTCGCCCGCATTTCCTTGGGCGGTATGCGCGACGAGGCGGAGATTCGCGGCCACCGGCGCACCTATGTCGGCGCGATGCCCGGGCGCATCATCCAGACCTTGCGCCGCGTGGAGAGCAATAACCCGGTCATCCTCCTCGACGAATTGGATAAGGTGGGCGCCGATTTTCGCGGTGACCCCGCGTCCGCCCTGCTGGAGGTGCTCGACCCCGCCCAGAACAATGCGTTCACCGACCATTATTTGGATTTGCCGTTCGACTTGTCCCATGTGCTGTTTATCGCCACCGCCAACTGGCTGGAGCCGGTTCACCCCGCGCTGCGCGACCGGCTGGAAGTCATCGAGCTGCCCAGTTACACCGAATCCGAAAAGCTTCAGATTGCCAAACGGTATCTCGTGCCGCGTCAGCTCGAGGAACATGGCCTCAAACGCAGCGACGTCAAATTTTCCGACGGCGCCCTCCGCGCCATCATCCGCGATTACACCCGCGAAGCCGGCGTGCGCCAGCTCGAACGCGAAATCGCGGCGCTCGCCCGCAAAGCCACGCGCAAAATCGTCTCCCGCAACGGCGCGGCGGAAACCGTGAAGCTGGATGCGAAGGATCTTGAAAATTACCTCGGCCACGCGAAATTTGTTTTTGAGAGCGCCGAGAAAATTCCCGAGATCGGCATTGCCACCGGCCTCGCCTGGACGCCGGTCGGCGGCGACGTGTTGTTCATCGAGGCCACGCGGATGCGCGGCCGCGGCAGCTTGATTCTCACCGGGTCGCTCGGCGACGTCATGAAGGACAGCGCGCAGACGGCCGTGAGCTATCTCCGCAGCCAGGCCAAAAAGCTCGATCTCGATTTCGACGACTACGGCAAATTCGATTTGCATATCCATGTGCCCGCCGGGGCCACTCCCAAGGACGGACCGAGCGCGGGCGTGACGATTTGCGCCGCCTTGGCGTCGCTGATGTCTAAAAAACGGGTGCGTTCCGACGTGGCGATGACCGGCGAAATCAGCCTGCGTGGCCGCGTGATGCGCGTCGGTGGCATCAAGGAAAAGGTCATCGCTGCGGCGCGGTTCGGCGTCAAGCACGTGATCCTGCCGGAGGGTAACCGGGCCGACTGGTCAGACGTGCCGGCGGAGGTGCGCGCGAAATTAAAGGTGCATTTCGTCAAGCAGATTTCCGAGGTTCTTCACCTCGCGCTCGCGGAGAAATGAATTTTCCGGCTTCAATTTGGAGTGTGGCAACACGTTGCCGCTTTCCAGCGAGGCGACCTGTCGCGTCGTCCCCAGGCGCGGACTTGTCAGCGCACTCCAAAGCGGCGCGTTTTGCTCTGGCCGCAATGGTTTTGTTTTTCGCGTTTGTCGCGGCGGCGGAAACAACGAACTCTTTATCTGACGCGGAAATTCAAGGGCACCAATTGGCGCGGCAACTTTGCGATGCCCGCCCGGCCGGAAATTTGACGAACACGGGTGTTCTGCAGATTCGAGATGGAAACGGGAAGCATTTTGAATTTCCAATCAAGTGTGAAGTCGTTGTCGCCTCTGCAAATTGGATGAGTTTTTACAAAGCCATAAATACCAACATCGGTGCGGGAGACGTGTTAAAGGTCACGCACCAAGAATCAACCTCGAATCAATATGCCGCTGGTGGTGGCTATATGTCAGGTGGGCTTGTCTTTTCTATTCTTGACCATGGTAATGTTCATGCTGAAAACAGACTGATGATTCCCTTCGCCAATTCCGATTTCTGGCTGTGCGACCTCGGCCTCGAATTTTTCCATTGGCCCGTCCAGAAAATTTTGCCGAAGCCGACGAACCTGGTTCGTGGGCGCGACTATACGCTGCTGGAAAGCACCAATCCGAATCCGTCCACCAATGCCTATTCGCGCGTGCTGTCGTGGATTGACAGGGAATCCGGCGGCATCCTTCAGGCTGAGGCCTACGATTTTAGCGGCAAGCTGCTCAAGGAATTCGCCCCCAAATCCTTCAAGAAAGTCAACGGCCAGTGGGAACTGCAGGAGATGAAGATCCGCAACGTCCAGACTGGCTCGAGCACCTTGCTGGAATTCGATCTGAACAAGTAGTGAATGGCTTGGGAATAAGTTGGTCGGTCGGGCGCTTGACTTCGTCCCTCGCGGGTTTCACGCTTTTCCCGTTTTTATGAATATCTTTTCTCGTCGGTTTTTGTCATGGGTCTGCGCCGGCCTGCTAGCGGGTCCGGTCTTGTTTGCCGCCGATACCAATTCAGTTTCCGCGACGATGGTCTCGGAAACCATCACGCAAAACATGGTGAACGGTTATCTGCAGATCCAGGCGCAGCTGCACGACGCCCAATTGGCCATCGAAAAAAACCGCGAGGAGGCCGCCGCCGCCGCGAAACGCAACGAGGACGCGCTCGCCGCCCGCATTCAGGCGCTGGAAAACAATCTCGCCGCCCAGCACGCCAGCGATGTGGAGCTGGCGCAGAAAAACCAGCAGGTCACGCTCCTGCTCGCCGGCGCCTTCGGCTTGATCGTGGTGGCCGCGGTGCTGTTCATGGCTTACCTCCAATGGCGCGCGGTGGCGCGCCTCGTCGAATTGTCGGCTCGGCGCTCGCCGGAATTTGCCTTCGGCAATCCCGGGGTAGCGCCGCTGGTGTCCAATGGCGTCGTCGCGCAGTCCAATGCGCGCTTGTCCGGTGCCGTCGAAACCCTGCGGCAACGGATCCTCGAGCTCGAGCAGAGTGTGCGCCCGCCGCTGACGGAAAAAAATCCGGCGGCCGCCAATGGTTCGCATAAGAACGGCGGTTCCCGGAACGGCCACCCTGTGGCGGGCGACCGCGACGAATGCATCGCCAGTCTGCTCGCCGAGGGCCAGACGCTGCTCGATGCCCAGGAGCCAGCCCGGTCGTTGGAATGTTTTGAAGTCGCCTTGGGTCTGGAGCCCCGCCATGCCGAGGCGCTGGTCAAAAAAGGCGGCGCGCTCGAAAAACTGGGCCGCACCGACGAGGCCATCGCCTGTTACGATCAGGCCATCGCGGCCGATGGCGCGCTCACCATTGCGCACCTGCACAAGGGTGGTTTGTTCAACCGGCTGGCGCGTTATGATGAGGCCCTGCAATGTTATGAGCAGGCGTTGCGGACCCAGGAAACAAAAATGCCCGGTGAGAAAATCGCGGCCTAGAGCGACAATTCAAATAAAAGTGTGGCCCTGTCGGTTACCTCATGGACTGCGGTGGCAAGGCGGGAGCCGCGACACCGCTTTCGAGCGGGCGAAGAGGTTCGAAGGGAAATAACCCCCTCAAGCGGTCTAAAGCGCATGGTGCCTCACTTCCGGCCGCAGTATCGGACTGCGTTGCATCAACCTCCCTCCGGATTTTTTAGCGGCTGCGGTATTTCTTAAACCGCTCTATTTGGCCGGCCCGGCCCGTAAATTCCGCGAGCCGATAATTTTATTTGATTGCCCCTAAGGTAGGGACATTGCGCTGCGATGTCCCCGCCAGTCAGCGAAGCGAGGGCGGAACGAATGTCATGATTTTCCCTGGTGGGGCGAGTGTCTCCACGAGCCGGCATGTTTCATCCTTCCTTTTCCCTCTAGTGACCCCTGGAGCATCGAGGACTGAAGATTGATTTATGGAAGCGAAGGTTTTCAGGTAGATGACATCGCACTGCTGGGCCGTCCGTGTTGATCTGGTAGCAGCCGACGTGAGGGGGCTCAAATTTACCTCCGCCGCGCCTCCGCGTCTCTGCGTTAAAAAATCCGTTTTCATTCCCCTTGCTCGTTTTTTCGATTGGGAATAGGTTTCGGTATGGACCTCATTGAACTGGGATTCCTGCTTTATTGGCCGGTGCTGGTGGGTAATGGCCTGGCCATAATCATCTGCCTGATTGCCGGCCCGCGCCCATGGTCCCGTCGGCTGAGCGCATTCTTCTTTTGGCTGACGGCTGGCTTCCTGACGCTGGTGCTGCTTGAATTGATTGAATTTGTCGTGGAAACTGGGTTGCGGGACGAGGGCGGTATGGGTTTTGGTATCATCATCACCGGTTGTTTTCCAGTGCTCATGGAATTCATCTTGTTGCTGGCCATTCGCCGTCCCCGGCTCTTCTGGCATTCGCCAAAATAATCCCTTTTTATGGTCGGGACGGACCGCCACTGCGATGTCCCCGCCCGCGCAAGGGCGGGGGAACGACTCAGTTGAAATTCACGCGGCTGTTGGCGCGTTCGGTTTCCAGCTGGCGGCGGGTCATTTCAATCTTCAGTTTCAACAGCTCGCGGTTTTCCTCGTTGCGCTCCGCGAGGTCTCTCTCCAGTTCGTGGATCCGGGTTTCGTAGGAATGCAGCCGCTCCTGGATGGGTGCTTTCAACTCGTCGAGGCGATGCACCAGTTCGGAAATTTCCATGGCGGCGCCTTGTTGGGCTTTCAGCAGTTCGCTGCGCTGCGCCGCCAGTCCTTGCACCACGGCTTCCTTCAACGATTCCGCGAGCTGCGGCGCGAGACTGGCCTTGAGCGCGGCCTGCGCCTGCTCGGCCCGCGCCTCCGCTTCCAGCGCCCGCCGCCGCCATTCCGCATCCGGTACGGCGTTGGCGTTGACCGGACTCACCGCGGGTGGGTTGGACGGAATAATTACGCTGGGCAAGTCGTATACGCTTGGCACTTTGACCGCGTTCGCGTCGCTGGCGGCGGCGGGCATATTCATGGAATAATTTCCCGACGGCATCCCGGATACGTCATAAACGCTCGGAATTTTCGGAGCCGCCGGCGCGATGGGTCCCGGCGCCGGTGCCGGCGATTGTGGCCCGGGTGCGGCGGGCGTGATGCCCATCGCCTTTTGCGCCAGAAACAGGTTGGCGGCGGGCGTGCCATCCGCTTTGCAGACCGGACACTTCACCGTCACCGGCATCTGGTTGTTCACCGGCAGCACGTCGAAGGCGTATTTCTGATTGCACTGTTGGCAGATCAGCTTGACATAAACCATCGGGTTCAGGTTCGCCATAGGAATGAATCTTGTTCGTCCAGCATCTGGTCGTCCGCCCAGAGCGTCACCCGCCAGGCGACCACCTCGCCGAATTTTTTATAGTCGTCGCCGGCCAGCGGAAACGACGTCCAGTGCCGGAAAAAATGGGGCGTGACCGCCTGTTCGAGCGTGGTCTGGCGCGGCCGATTGTCCGGGCCGATCCCGCGCAGCTCCAGCCGCAATTTCAGTTGCGCGTCCCCGGCCTTCGGCGCGCGCCACAAAACATCAAAGCGGATGGCGGAAACTTCGTTGGTGTGGGCGCGCAGATAGACCTGGTAGGCGTCGCGGTCGAACAGGCTCGGCGACTGCGCGTCGTGGCCTTTCAAGTCGAGGAACAGCGGCAGCATTTTGATGACGGAACCGGTCGCCGCATCGGCCGCCGCCGCCGCGGACAGCGAACCGAGCAGGAGCAAAATCATCAGGAACCGGCGCATGGCGAAACAATAACTTTCACCGTGGCGAATTCAACCTTGTTTTGATTATTTCCGGGATGATGCCTTTGCCGGAAGTTCAGGTAGGGGTCGTCGCGCTGCGACGCCCCCGCCCGTCAGCGTAGCGAGGGCGGAACGAATTTGGTAAGGATCGCCGAGCTGCGCCGCGAGCATCCTCGCGAGCTGATTGGATGTTGGGCGTTAAATGTTGAGTGTTGAATGTTTACTCATTCCACCCTCACGCTCTGGCCCGGCTAGGGGACAGCGCGCTGGCCCTTGCCGATTATTTCCAATAAAAACCGACCACCTGTATGTCCGGGCCGCCGCGGTAAAGGATCGCCGTGAATTCCCGCCGCGCGTCGCCGATCTGGGCGGTGACACTGACGCGCCACGTCGAACTGCCGACTGTGACCAGGTTGGCGGCTTGGGCGGCAGCCGGGCCGGCGAATTTCAGCGCGTCGGCTGGATTGCGGAACGGGGTGTCGTCCTCCGTCCCGTCCATGCCGTCCGGCCCGGCCCGTTGTTGGATGATGGCGGCGGCGGTGTTTGTATCCACGCCGGGTATCAGCTGCAGCACGTTCACATCCGCCGTGTTCACGTTGATTTTCCCGGACGATACCGCGGTGAATACATCCCTCAAACCAAACGGATAATCCGGCGTTTGCCCGGGCGCCACGGCAAAGCCCAGCTTGGGTTTTTGGGCCGCCGGATGGTCGGCCAGGCTGCTGCCCCAATAGATTTCCGGCGTCACCCCTTTGACAAACAGTAGTTCGGAGATGTCGTCGAACGGCGCGTTCTTGGCGTTGTACGGCGGCGTCAGACTCTGGTAATAATCGCTCTCCGCCCCGGCGACGCGCGGCGCGGCGGGCGGGCTGCGCCAGTCCTGGATCGAATCGGCTATCACCGAGATGTCGTTCGCGTCCACGCCCATCACCGTTAGTGCTTGCTGAAGCAAAGCCGGCGGCGCTGTGTTGACGTTCGCGAAGCGTTCCAGGTCCACAATCTTGAGCGAAACCGTGCCGTCGCCGACCTTGAAATGGTCCAATGAAATTCCCGCCAGCGGACCGTTCGTCTCGCTCGGTCCGCCCGGTCCGCCCGCCCAGATCTGGTTCAGCGAATCATATGGCTCGGCCGGCGGATGCTGCGACAGGATCCACCGCGCATATTCCACGCCGGACCGGCCCAGCCACAGCATTTGTTGTTCGTTCTCGGCGTTGCGCGCGAGCTTCGTCTCCACCTTCATCGAAAACGCCAGCGCCGCCGCCAGCGCCGAAAATACCGCGATCGCAATCATCACCACGATGAGCGCCATGCCGGAGGATTTTTTGCTGAGCGTAATGTTCACGGGCCGGGACGTTGTGGAAAACCGCGGTTGGAATTGTTCGGTGAGAACCGGTTGAACGGGGAATTGGGCGTGTTCTGGTTGTTGCCGTTGGGAATTCCGCCCGGTTGCAGTTTGCGATTGCCGCCGGGCCCGCCGAAATTGATGCCGCCGCCCGGTCCCCCTAAAGGTGTGCCGGTTTGGGCCGCCGTGGGCAGGGTCGCCGACGGCACGGCGATTTCCCGCACCACGGCCACCGTCGGGGCATTGTTTCCCGAACTCATCCGGTTGCCGCCGAACGTCAGCGAGACGCGCACCAGCGTTGGCAGGGAATTGGTGTAGTCCCACTCCGTCGCCCAGTCCATCGCGTTGGTGTCCCAACATTCAATCACGAAATCTTTCACGTTCCGCGCCAGTACCAGTGGCGTGGCCTGTTCGGCCGGGTCCGCATCCATCAGGATTTCATTCTGCCTCAGCACCAGGTCGCTTTCCGCGTTCGGCCCGGTTTCCAGCGAGAAGTTGAGCCGGCGCAGATTCGAGTCGAATTTGCCATTCCGGGGGAAAACCTCGGGCACCCGCGCCACAAAGCTCAACGCCGGCTGCTCGCCGTTGGTGACGTTGAAGGTGTAATACTGCATGGAGGCCTGGAACGATTGGATGCACGTCAGCGAGTCTTCGATGGTGCGGACGGCGATGCGTTCCCGCTGGGCCTGCGCGGCCGCTTCCTGCCCCACCTGCGCCGATTTCAGGATCACCACCCACGTCGAATAAACCGCCGCGACCAGCAGCGAGAAAATCGCGATCGCCATCATGATCTCGATCAGGGTGAACGCGCCGGCCCGTGCCGGATGCCGGCTTCGGCCGTGTTCGGAAATTCGCAATCTGCCATGTCGAATTCGGAATTTCATCTGGGTTTGCCCACCGTCCCCCCATCCAGGCTGCCCGCCGGCGACTTCGGGCGGAAAAACAGGACGCTCATGGTTTGCACGACCTCGCGGCTGCCGCTCCGTTGCACCACATAATCCACCTGGAACAGCTTGTTGGTCATGACTTCGTTGATGTCCGCCGTCCAAGTGTAGCCCGGATACGCCTTGCCGAAATCGCCGGATTGCCTCTCCTCCGCCAGCTGGTTGGTGAGCGATAGTTCCGAGGCGATCATCGCCGCGTCCACCATCGGCCGCTGCAGCCGCCGGGCGTTTTGCAGCGAGCTCGATACCAGCGACAGGATCACGAAGGTGCACATGAAAAAAATGCCCATGGCGATCATCACTTCCATCAGCGAAAATGCCCGCCGGCTCTGCCCGGCCCCGTTTTTGATTTCCGGTCTCATTTATTTTTTCAGCGGTTCCGCATCCGCGATGCCTGTGGCATATTCCAGCGTGATTTTCCGCCAGTCCGTGCCGGAATGCAGCACCAGCGTCAGTTCATCCGAGGTGCCGTTGGGATAAAACCAGACGCGCGATTCCTCGGTTTGTGAAAAATCCAGCAGGTTGATCCCGATCGCCTCCATGGCGATGCCCTCGGGCAGGGTCACGGTTTTGCCGGTGGAGGAAGCCAGCCGGTTGTCCGCCGGCCGGAACGATACATAGGCGTTCTGTTCTTTGAGGATTGCGTTCGCCCGCGCATCGCCGAGCAGTTCGGTAACGTCCCCCACCGCTTTGCGCATGCCCTCCTTGCGCAGCATCTGGAGCAGGGAGGGGGCGCCCATCGCCAGGATCAGCCCGATGATGCCCACCACGATCATGATCTCGATCAATGTGAAGGCGGAATATTCACGGCTGACAGGTGACGGGTGACGCGAATTTGCATCACGCGTTGCGGTGTCCCTCTTGTCACTCGCCACTTGCCACATGTCACTCATAATTCACGAGTGAATCTGTGAAATCAGCTGGAACAGCGGCAGCAAAATACTGATCAGCAGAAAACCCACGACGACCGCCATCACGATGATCAGCAGCGGTTCGATCAGTTGCGTCATCACCCGCAGGCCGATCTGGAGCTCGCTCTCGTAGGTGTCCGCCAGGTTGTTCAGCGCGCCCGGGACGTCGCCCGTCTCCTCGCCGATCCGCACCAGGTCCACCATCAGTTGCGGGAAAAGTTTGCTCTGCCCCAGGGGCTGCGCCAGCGTCTTGCCGTCGGTCACCGCCTCCCTCGTCTTCGCAATCGCCTCCTTGATCAGGCCGTTGGACATCACCTGCTCCGTGATTTTCAGCGCCGTCAAAACCGGCACGCCGTTCTGCAGCAGCGTTCCCAGTGTGCGCGCAAACTGGCCGAATAAATTCAATTTCACCACCTTGCCCACCACCGGCATCTTCATCTTCCACTCGTCGATCTTTCGCGCGCCCGCCGTGCTGGCTTGGAAACGTTTGAATAAAATCAAAGCCACGATGATCAACAGGCCCAGCAGCCACCAGTAATTGATGAAAAAGGTGCTCGCCCCCATTAATATCCGGGTCGGCAGCGGCAGTTCCACGCCGAAGCCGTTGAATATCTCCATGAACTTCGGCATCATGAAAAACATGAAGAACGTCACGATCCCCGCCCCGACGCAGATCACCATCGCCGGGTAGATCAGCGCGGATTTGAACTTCGCCTGCACCTCCGCAAACTGCTCGAAATGCGCCGCCATGCGGCGCAGCACTTCCACCAGCGACCCGCTCGATTCGCCGGCGCGCACCATGTTGATGTAGAGATCGGAAAAAATGTGCGGCTGCTTCGCCATCGCCTCCGATAATCCCCGGCCCTCGGTGACTTCCTGTTTCAGGTTGCGGCTCACCTCGGCCGGGATGCCCTTGGACTCCAGGTGCGTCATGCTGTTGAGCGCCACGGTCAGCGGCATGCCCGACTGCAGCAGGTTGGCCATCTGGTTCGTGAACGTCGCCAGCTCCTGCAGCTTCGGTTTGCGCTTCTGCTGGAGTTGCGCGCGCAGCGCCGGCGGTAGGAACGAAAGATAATCCGTTTTTTGACCCGCCCGGCGGGCCGCCGCCCCGCCCGCCTTGGCCGTTTCCACCGCGATGGGAAAAAGCCCGAGCCGCTGGATCTGCACCAGCGCTGCCGGACGGTCGGCCACCTCGAGGACGCCCTCAACCAGTTCGCCGCTGCGCCGGCGCGCTTTGTAGGAAAATTCCGCCATAATTCTTATTATGATCTAAAACCGCCCTGGCCTGAAAGTTGCAAATTTACCCGCTGCCCTTCGCGAATCAGGCTTGACGCGCTCCGTGTTTTCGATTGGAGTATGCCGATATGAAGAAGTTAATTTTCCCTGCGTTGGTAGCGGCGGTCATCATCACCGCCGGTTGTGTCAGCACGGTGAGCGGCACCCATTCCCCCGCGTTGACCTGGTCCAAGGACAAGGTGCAGGGCCGTTACGAGCGCTCTTTGGATCAGGTGTATCAGGCCTCGGTCACCGTCATCCAAAACAACGGCGTCCTGTTGACCGAATATATTCCGCATGACAACACCAACTCGGTGCGCTCCCTGCAGGGTAAGGTCAACGAAAAGAACGTCTGGATCCGGGTGGAATCGGTTGACCCTAAAGTTACGGAAGTCACCGTACAGGCCCGCTCGTCCTGGGGCGTCAGCGATGTCGATCTCTCCCACGAATTGGAAAAAGAAATCGCGCTGCAGCTCGCCCGCTGAGCCGGTTTCCTTCCCTAGTTTTTTGGCCGACCCCGCCCGAGCCGTTCGTTTTGAGTAGCAGCCGACGTAAGGAGGCTCTGACTTCTCCCAACTGTTGGTAGCCGGACCATATCGGTACATTTGAGCCAGCATGTGTCGACGGTTAAGGCGTATCCGAATCTTTCGTTGTAAAGAAGCGGCGGGCCTCCGGCCTGCCGTAGAGGGCGGCACCTTGCCGCCCGGATAGAGCGATTGTCTATTGTAGTCGCTCGTTTCAAAACCCCTTGAACCACTGCGGGCCGTTTGGTCCGCTTTACAGCCCACAGCCCACAGCCAACTGACGACTGACGACTGACGACTGACGACTGCCTTGTTTGCCTCTCCGTTCATGACTGGACACCCGGATCGGTTTTTTGCATTTTACCGGCCCGTTTGGCCGGAATCCCGGCCGGAAGACGGGTTTTTTTGAATTAATCTTTATGCAGACCTCGGACTTGGATGTATTGAAACAATTGGTGGCCGAATTGCGGGCTGAACACGTGGCCGAAAAGGAAAAGGCTAGGCGTGAAAGCTGGACCAAATATGTCTCGCTCACGATGGTGATCATCGCCGTGCTCGCGGCCGTTGCCACCCTTAAGGGCGGCGGGTTCTCGACCCGCACCTTGAAGGAGATGAACGAGGCCACCTTCAATCAGACTCAGGCCTCCGACCAGTGGTCGTTCTATCAGGCCAAGTCCATCAAGCAGAATCTCTACGAAATCGAAGGGGATCACCTCGCCGCCGCCCCGGTGCCGGATGCGGCCGCCGTGGCCCGATTGAAGGCGAAGATTGATAAATACGAAAAGGAAAAGGCGGACATCACGGCCCTGGCCAAAAAATATGAGGCGGCCCGCGATGAGGCCCGCAAAGCCGCCGCCGGTGCGGCGGAACATTCTCGGCAGATGGGCCTGTCCATCACCCTGTTCCAGATTGCCATCGCGCTCGGCGCCATGTGTTTGATCGTCAAGAAAAAGCCGCTCTGGATCGTTTCCAGCATTCTGGGCGCCCTGGCCACCGCCCAGACGATTTACGTCTTTTACTTTCTGCCACTCTGATCCCGGCCGACTAGGCTAAGGCCTTCGATGATGGATGTACGATGTTCTGACTGGGCCCTGGGCCTTCCCACTGGCTACTGACTACTGACTACTGACTTCTTTTCCTCTAATATCTTCGCGGTGCGCCGTATTTCAAACCAATGTTCTGTTCGTAATCGCCCAGCTTCATGTCCGGCGTTTCCTTTTTGCCTTTGATCTCCAGCTTCAGGCGATTCAGCCGCGACCGCGCCATGTCCGCCACCGGCAAATCGGGATAGCGTTCCACGATCTTCTCCAGCGTTTCGCGCGCCGTTTCATAATCCGCGCCGCCGTGTACCTGCAGGTCCGCCAGCAGATTCAGCCAGTGCGCCACGCGCTTCGCCGGCTGGTCGGGTTCGTTGATCATCTGCGCCAGTTCCAGCGTCGCCAGGTCCAGCCGTTGGTAATGCCGGGCGTAAAGGATCGCCAGCTTCTCGCGCGCCTCGGTGTCCCGCGGATGCTGTTCCAGTTGCTTCACATATTCCGCCGCCAGCAGCCCCGGGTCCGTCTCCTCCGGCATCAAATGTTTGGAAGAATCCAGCAGCCCGATGTTGTTCACCCCTGCAGGAACCTGGACCGCCTGCCGGTCGTGCGCCGCCAGCAGGATTTTCTCCGTCCCCCCCAGATGCGCGATGCGCTGGGCCGCCTGCGCCGCCAGCGGTGTGCCCGGATACCGCGCGCTGATTTTTTCCAGCACCGCGCGCGCCGCCTCCGCGTCCTGCGCCAGCTTCAGCTGCCAGTCGGCCAGTTGCGTGAGCGCGGCGGCCACCTGCAGCGGCGGCGCGTCCGGCCGGTCGCAAAAATGGTTGAACGTGATCTCCGCCCCCGGCAAATCCTGTATGTCCTCGGCCTGGATGCTGGCCAGCAGCGTCACCCCCTCGAAATCGGCGGGGAATTTTGCCAGCTGCTCGCGAAGCGCCACGATGGCCTCGAACGGTTTGTTCAATTTCCGCTTTGTGATGGCCGCGGAATAAAACGGCTTTTTGTCCGGCCGCTCGTCGCCGCCGTCAAAAAGATTCGTGATCGGGCTGGCGATCCACTCCCCGATGTGCGGCGTCCACATGAACGACAGCACCACCGCCATGAAGACAATCAGGAAGGGGCCGAACGGCCCCATTTTATGCGCCAGCAGGATGCAGCCGATGATGAAGGGAATCGTGAACGCCCACTTGAAAAACATTTTGCCGGGGTCGTCGCTCTTCCGGAGCATGTAGATAAATCCCCAGCCGATCAGGCCGACGATGACCACCAGTCCGACCGACCCCAGCACGATGTCAAAAACTCGCTGCATGGCTGTAAAAGAAGCTCCTCTCGTTCTTGCCCGACTTCAAGTAAATACTGCTCTCTTCGGAGACACTCATCCCTCCGGAGTCAGCCGTGGCGATACGGTTTCGCCAGGGAAAACGTGTTCGGCAGATGCCGGATTTCGTGCACCGCACCGTCCGCCAGCAGCACCTCCACGATGTCGAACCGGATTTTTACCTCCGGATTCTTCAGCCGCCGCAGGTAATCCAGCGCTGTCTGCGACAGCAACCGCCGTTTGCGCGCATCCACCGCCGCCGCCGGCCGCGTCCAGTCTTCCGACGAACGGGTCTTTACCTCGACGAAGCAAAGGCAGTCATCGTCGCGGAATACTAGGTCGATTTCGCCGCGCTTGGAACGGAAGTTGGCGGTCAGAAATTTCAGGCCGAGCTGTTGCAGATGCTTTTTGGCCGCCCGCTCGCCCAGTTCGCCGCGCCGCAGATGTTCTGGTTCCGCTTTGCCAGCGAATAAAGCTTTGATTTTAACAAATGCATTCACGGGCAACTTAAGCTTGGCGCTATCACAATCATTCAAATAAAATTTTCAATTGCTTATATACACAAGAAGCGTATAAAGGCAACATTAAGCTAATCGAAATCCGACAAGGCCAAGCACTTAAACCTTATGAAACCCAGATGCGCCCTGATTCGAGCCAGCCTCCTCTATGTTATGGTGACGTGCTTGATACCTGCCTTGGTGCAAGCGCAGTTTAGTTTTACGACCAATAGCGATGCTTCGCTTAATATCAGCGGTTACACCGGCTCCGACAGTGTTTTGGTGATCCCGGAATCGACCAATGGTTCTCCGATCATCAGCATTGGCAACAGTGTTTTTTATGGTGACACCAACCTGACGAGCATTTGGATTCCTTACAGCATTACCAACATCGGGAGCGCCGTGTTCCAAAATTGCTCCAGCCTGACGAACATCGCAGTAGACCCCAGCAATACATATTACAGCAGTCAGGGTGGAGTTTTGTTCGATGCAAGCCAAGCCGCCCTGATTCAATTTCCCGGAGGCGTTGGCAGTGGCTATGTTGTTCCGGGCAGCGTCGCCAGCATCCAAGGCCAGGCGTTTTATGGTTGCGGCGTGACCAGCGTAGAGATTCCAAACAGTGTTACCAACATCGGAGGCTCCGCATTCCAAGACTGCGCCGGCTTGACAAATATCACGGTGGATTCTAGCAATCCCGATTACAGCAGCCTTGGCGGTGTTTTATTCGATGCGAGCCAACACAATCTGATTCAGTATCCCTGCGGACTCAGTGGTGGCTATGTGGTTCCCAACACCGTCACCAGCATCGGAGCCAATGCTTTTGCCAACTGCCTCAACTTGACCGGTATCACAATTCCAAACAGTGTCACCAACATTGGGCCACAGGTGTTTTTGGCATGCCCGAGTCTGACAAACGTCATCATTGGCAACGGTGTTGTCAATATAAGTTATGGAGCCTTTCAACTTTGCAGCAACTTGACCGTCACTGTCAGCAACGGCATTAGTAATATCGGGACTTGGTTCAATGGCTGCACCGGGCTTGTTGGCATTACCCTTCCAAACACACTCACCAGCATTGGAGCAAATGCGTTCGCTAACTGTAGTGGACTTACGGGCATAATGATTCCAGGCAGCGTTACCAGTCTTGGAACGGGTGCATTCCAAGGCTGCATACATCTGGCAAGCATAGTCATACCCAATGGCGTTACCAATATCGGGGCAAATACGTTCTTTAGTTGCATCGGACTGACAAATGTGACGATTTTAGACAGCGTTACAGCAATAGGGTTTCAGGCATTTCGCAACTGTTCCAAGCTGGTCAATATCAATTTTGGCAGCGGAATTACGAGCATCGGAGACTATGCCTTCGCTTTTTTACCAAATCTAAACAGCATTGTCATACCCGACAACACCACAAATATAGGAAGCTATACGTTCAGTTCTTGCACAAGCCTGACCAATGTTGTAATCGGTAATGGCGTAATAAGTATTGGTGGTTATGCGTTTTATAGCTGTTCCGGCCTAATCTACGTCACGCTCGGCAGTTGCATTCCAAGTGTTGGATCCTATGCATTCGGAAATTGCCCCAAGCTGGCCAACCTTACTATTGGCAGTCCCACTATCACCAATTGGTTTTCGGGATGCCCTTTGACCAGTGTAACAATTCTCAACACTGTCACCAATATCGGCAGCCAGGCGTTCTACAATTTTTCGACTTTGACCAACGTCATTCTCGGCAACGCCGTCATCAGCATTGGGAGCCAGGCGTTTCAGCAGTGCGGTTTGATCAACCTTATTATTCCAAACAGTGCAACAACCATCGGGGGTTCTGCGTTCTATGGTTGTGCGAGCCTGCGACACGTCACAATTCCTAACAGTATAAACGATATTCCGGGCGGTGCGTTTTTTTCCTGTGTTAAACTAACCAGCGTCACAATTCCAAACAGTGTAACCAACATCGGAGCCAGTGCGTTTGATGGTTGCACCCGGTTAGCCAGCATGTATTTTGCGGGTGATGCGCCCACACTCGGTTCTTATGCATTGCCTCCGTTAAATATTGCTCCATCTATCTATTATTTGCCTGGCACCTTGGGCTGGAGTTCAAGAGTAGGCACTCCAATTACGTTGCCAACCGTGTTATGGAACCCGCAGGCACAAACCGGCGATGGCTTCTTTGGGGTTCTAGCCAACAAATTTGGATTCACTATCGCTGGCACCAGCAACATTGTCGTGGTGGTGGAAGCTTGCACGAATATTGCCAATCCGGTCTGGTTTCTTGTATCTACCAATACGCTTAATAAGTTCGTCGGCACCAACGGGACCTCATATTACAGTGATCCGCAATGGACTAACTGTCCCAGCCGTTTCTACCAACTCAGATCACCGTAACAGGCAGAGGCCACAGATTCGATTGATCTAGCGCGCTGACAAAGTCCTCCTTAAGCTTCAATTAATAGCTGGGTTGTTGGCCGTTTCGATATAAAGCTGGCGTTTATCCTTATCTTTAATAATACCAAAGCCCATTATTACATGCCTTATACAACAGGCAGTCGTCGTCGCGGAAAACCAGGTCGATTTCGCCGCGTATTGAGTGGAAGTTGGCGGTGAGAAAATTCAGGCCGAGCTGTTGCAGATGTCTTTTGTCCGCCGCTCGCCCAGTTCGCCGCGCCGCAGATGCTCCGGCTTTTGCCTGCGGGCGAGCATGACCTTTAGTTTTTCAAGCAACCTCATGCCTCTGCTGTTGTTTTTTACCCGTGTCCATCTGTGGTTCAATTGGGTGTTGGGCGTTTAATGTTTCTCTTTTCTTTAATTATTCGTGTGGTTCGTGTTTTTCGTGGTTAAAAAAGGTTTGGTTCCGCCGGTTTCAGCGGCGCGAACGTCATCCGATGGATCGGGCAAGCGCCGTGCGCCGCAATCGCCGCTAGATGTTTCGCCGTGCCGTAGCCTTTGTGCTCGGCAAAACCGTATTCGGGAAACTGCACGGCATAGTCCCGCATCAGCCGGTCGCGCGTGACCTTGGCCAGTACGCTCGCGGCGGCGATGGAATAGCTCCGCGCATCGCCTTTTACGATGGCCGTCTGTGGTACGCGCAATGTTTTCACCGGCCGGCCGTCCACCAGCGCATGCGGCGGCAGCGGCTGCAACTGCGCCAGCGCCTCGTTCATCGCGCGGTGCGTCGCCTGCAGGATGTTGATCTCATCAATCACGCCCGCGTCCACCGCGGCGATGGCAAACTCGATCTCCGCGCAGCGGGTGAGAAAGGCAAAATACGTTTCACGCTGCAATTCGGTGAGCTGTTTGGAATCGTTCAAGCCGGCGAGTTCGTCGGGTAACCCGGTATCCGCCCAGCGCGGCGGCAGGATGGCGGCGGCGGCAACCACCGGCCCCGCCAGCGGCCCGCGTCCCGCCTCATCCACGCCCGCCACCCGTGTGACGTTTTGCCGCCAGAGCTCGCGCTCAAATTCAAAACGGTCAGTTGGTTTTGCAGCCATTAAAGTGGATTCACAATGACGCGCCCCACAATGTCAGGCAATGAAAAATCCATCCTCAATCCTCGCCTGAGCTTTCGCGCCTTTGCGTGAGCCTCCGCATTCCTGTTTCGTTCTGCCGCTTCACTGCTAACTGACGACTGCCAGCTGCCCACTGATTTTGGCTTCAAAATCTGTGTTTCATCCGTGTACATCTGTGGCTAAAATAACTCCCATGAAAATCGAATCCCTTCGCATTGGCCAGCGCGTGCAGCACCCGCAGTACGGCACGGGCACCGTTCGCGGCCTCGCGCCG
>CAIJNQ010000281.1 GCA_903822015.1 uncultured Verrucomicrobia subdivision 3 bacterium
CCCCCTGGTGGTGGGTGGAACGTTGCGTCTGGACGGAGCGCATGTTGACGCGGCTCACCTCGGGTGAGCCGGCAGACCGGGTCTGGTACGCCTTGGCGGACAAGACCTATGCGCCCGCCAATCTGGCCCGGGCCTTTGAGAAGGTATGGCGGAATGGTGGGAGCGCGGGGGCGGATGAACAGACCGTGGCGCACTTTGCGCGGCAGGCCGAGGCCGAACTGGCGCGGCTGCATGAGCAGATGCGGGACGGGACGTATCGTCCGCAAGCGGTGAGGCGGGCATGGATACCCAAGCCCGGCAGCAGCGAGAAACGGCCGCTGGGGATACCGGCGGTGCGTGATCGGGTGGTGCAAGCCGCGCTGCGGAACGTGCTGGAACCGATCTTTGAGACGGAGTTCGCCGAGCATAGCTACGGCTTCCGACCGGGGCGCGGGGCCAAGGACGCGCTGCGGCGAGTGGACAGCCTGCTCAAAGCGGGCCACGACTGGGTGGTGGATGCCGACCTGAAAAGTTACTTCGACACGATCCCGCACGACCGTTTGCTGGCGCTGGTGAAGGCGCGGGTGGCGGACGGGCGGGTGCTGGCATTGGTGGAGAGTTTTCTCCGGGCCGGGGTGTTGGAAGAAAACGAAGGGTGGCAACCCACGGAGCGAGGCACGCCGCAGGGCGGGGTCATCAGCCCGTTGCTGGCGAACCTGTATCTTGATCCGTTCGACCATATAATGGTGCGTGCGGGCTGGGAAATGGTGCGCTATGCGGACGACTTCGTCATCTGTTGCCGCAGTGAAGCCGAGGCGCAAGCCGCCTTGGCGGAGGTGCGGGAATGGGTGGCGCAGGCGGGGTTGGTATTGCATCCCGAAAAGACGCGGATTGTGGACATGCGGGAACCCGGAGGCTTTGACTTCCTCGGGTATCACTTTGAACGTGGCCTGAAATGGCCGCGAGCGAAGAGCCTGATGAAGTTGAAGGAACGGGTGCGCGAGAAGACACCGCGACTGTCAGGAAGCAGCCTGACCGACATCATAACTGACGTGAACCGCACCTTGCGCGGCTGGTTTGGATACTTCCAACACAGCCGGGCGAGTGTGTTTCGGAACGTGGACGGATATGTGAGACGGCGGCTGCGGAGTGTGCTGCAATGGCGGAGGGACGGGCGGGGCAAAGGCTACGGAGCCGCCCACCAACGCTGGCCGAACGAATGGTTTGCCCGGCATGGGCTGCTATCCTTGGTGGCGGAACAGGCCTATACGCGGACAATCGTAGAACTACGAACCCACTGACTGGAGAGCCGGATGCGGGAAATCCGCCCGTCCGGTTCGGAGGGAGGGGTGAGGTCAATCCCTCATCCCTACCCCTATCGGCGGGCAGTGCTTCGGATGCGCCTCTTGGGGTTTTCCGCTGGCTGATATGTCTTCCTCACGGCGGTGTGTGAATGGCAATGTCTTAAAAAGAGTTGCCGCCGTAATTGGTATTGGTGTTGACAGTAAACGAATTGATTATTAGAAACTTGGGTGTGGCGCGGCCATGGCAAGTTAAACATTTAGGGATGGTTTCTCCGGTGGTGAAACGGGGTGACCGGCGGGAGGCTGTTTTGCGGGCGGGCGAGGGTTGGAGGCGGTTCTGGGGCAAAATGAGGCAGGCGTACCGCGCAGGCCGGGAACGTGGATGGGATGCTCTGACCTTATTTGACTGCTTGAGACCCTGCGCGCAAAATGCAAATGGCAAAAGTTGGGACTACCCCCCTTAATGGGTGACCACTACATATGACAGAACCTTTAATCCAGGAAAATAAATTGCGTCCGATTTTTAGTGTTTGTGGACTTTTAACGGGAATTGTTTGCTCTGTTGCAAATTTCTCATCGGTATATGTCATGGCAATGGGTGGGGTCAAATCAGCTATCATTGGTGAGCTTCCTATGCCTATGGGATGGCTAACTTCCTATTTGTTATGGCCATTTTTGTTAGCTTTTACTGCCGGTCGTTTGATTTGGCTTCGCATAATGATTGTCGTAGCCGTTATGTTTGGCCTGTTTTTTAGTTTTAAGCATCCGCCTCAAGGATCGATTGGTATAACAGACCTTCAAGGTATGGAAGACGACTTGAGTAATTTTCTTCAAATCACTCCACAGCCGTCCCACAGGATTTGAGGGAAAAGGCTGGAGTTTTTTGTTTGCACCTGCCACACGGCAGGGATGAATCAACTCAAAAAAGCTCCAGCCCGTTCCAATTTCACCATCTTGCGCCAGATTTGCAATTACATTCCG
>CAIJNQ010000282.1 GCA_903822015.1 uncultured Verrucomicrobia subdivision 3 bacterium
CGAAGGACATCATCCTTCATTGCATCGGCGAAATCGGTTTCGACGGCGCGACGTATCGCGCCATGCAATTCGACGGCGAGGGTGCGAGCAATTTGTCCATTGATGACCGGATGACCATCGCCAACATGGCCATCGAGGCGGGCGGCAAGAACGGTATTTTTGAATTCGATTCCCGGACGGCGGAATACGTGGATGCACGCGTGAAATTGAACGGCACCAAATCCACCTACCAGCCGGTCGAGCGCGACCGGGACGAAAAATTTGTTTACGAACTTGTCGTGGACTTGAGCAAACTCGAACCGACCGTCGCGTGTCATCCCGACCCGGGCCAGCGCAAGAAGGCGAAGGAAATGGACGTGAAACTCGACCGCGCCTATGTCGGTTCCTGCACCGGCGGCAAAACCAGCGACTTTGTGGAGTTCGCCCGGGTGTTGCGTGGCAAAAAGGTGGTCATTGACACGTTCGGCGTGCCCGCCACGCCGGAGATCGTGCGCGATTTGCAGTCCACTTACTGGGGCAACACCACCATCTGGGACGTGCTCGTGAACGCCGGCGTGCAGATGACCGAAAATGCCGGTTGCGCCGCGTGCCTCGGCGGGCCGGTGGACACCTTTGGCCGCATCAACAAATCCGGCATTAAGTGTATCAGCGCGACAAACCGCAATTTCCCCGGCCGCATGGGTGACAAGGAATCACAGGTGTTTCTCGCCTCGCCGATGACGGTCGCGGCGAGCGCCCTGACCGGCAAGGTCACTGACCCGCGGGAGTATCTGGGGAATTAAAAATTCGTAAATCATCACCGCTTGGACCTCATGCGTTCCAGCATGTTTTTTCGGGAATTGAAATCTACTTTGCCAGTTCCGCCCCCGGCAGATAAACCGTGAACGTCGTGCCTTCGCCGGGTTTCGTATGGCAGTGCAGCGCGCCATTGCCTTCCCGGATGAGCCGCTGGACGATGTTCAGGCCGAGGCCGGTGCCTTCGCGCGGGCCTTTGGTGGTGAAGTAGGGTTGGAAGATTTTCGGCAGTACTTCCGCCGGGATGCCGGGGCCGGTATCGCTTACCCGGAATTTCACCAGCGGCGCGGTATTCTGCATGCTTTCGACGTTCAGCAGCCGGTCGTTCGGTCCGTCCTTGAATGCCTGTAAATCCAGCGGTGCGCGCAGCACTTCGCCGCTGATCTCCACGTGGTGCGGCGTCGGCGCGCATTGAAAGGCGTTCACCGCCAGATTTTGCAAAATCTGGATCACATCGGTGCCGTTGACCGTGACGCCCACGTTCTCCCCGAACGGCGTGAGCGTGAATTCGTTGTCGTGCAGGCTCGGATGCACGCGGACCAGATGCTCCAGATCCTTGAGCAACTGGCTGACGCTGACGCGCGGGGCGCATTGCTGGCCGGGTTTGTTGCGCAGAATATCCAGGTAGCGGCGGGAAATCTCGATGCAGTTCGTGGTCTGCCGCGTGACGATGTTCAGGCGGTGCTTGACGAATTCCAGATCCTCCACCTCCATCGGCGCGGAACGGTTGAGCCGCTGGTTCAAGACCTGTACGAAACCGGAGATGACGGTCAGCGGGCCGTTGATGTCGTGGATGATGCTGGCATAGATATCGCCGCGTTTCTTGGCGATTTGTTCCTCGATGCGCTGGTTTTGCAGTTCTTCGAGCAGCTCCTGGACTTTTTCCGCGCTGCTGTTGATTTCGCTTTCGAGCGTGCGCCGCTGCATCGCCTGGTTCACCGCCGTGCGCATCGCCGCGAGGTCGAACGGTTTGTTGAGGTAATCGCAGGCCCGCAGCCGCAGCGCCTGCCGCATGGTGTCCGTCGTCTCGAACGCCGTCAGCATGATCGCCTCGATGTCCGGCTTCACATACTTCAGCCGCTCGAGAACTTCAATGCCCGACATGCCGGCCATGCGGATGTCCAGGATGGCTACGTCTATGTCGTTTTGCTGCGCCAGTTCGATGGCCGTCGCCCCGTCCTCGGCCATGAGCAAATGGTAATCATCCTTGAAAACCATCCGCAACGCCTGGCGCGGTCCGTCCTCGTCGTCCACGATCAGTAACGTGCCGCGCCGTTTTTGCGCCGGCGTCATTTCTGGGACTTCGTCAGCCATGTGGGAAAATAAACTACTGGAAAAGTTATTAGCCTCAAGCACAAAGCTCCTCAGCTCGCCGCCAGCCGCTGGCGCAGCATTTCCAAAGCCTGCTGAGCCGTCAGTTGCTTGAACGCCTCCCGCTCATAAAGATTCAATTTGCGCTCCACCGCCGTTCCGGACGCTCCCGCCAGTGCGAGAAAAACCGTGCCCGCGGGTTTTTCCGGCGTGCCGCCGCCGGGACCGGCGATGCCCGTGACGGCCAGCGCGAAATCCGCGCCGAATTTTTCCCGCGCCCCGGCCGCCATCTCCCGGGCCACCGCTTCGCTGACCGCCCCGTGTTGCCGCAAGGTTTCCACCGGCACGCCGAGCAGTTGTTCCTTGGCCGAGTTTGCGTAGCTGACCACGCCGCCCAGAAACACCGCCGAGGCCCCCGGCACATTGGTCACGCGATCGGCGATGGCGCCGCCGGTGCAGGACTCTGCAAGCGCCAGCGTCAATTTTTTTCCGGCCAATTGCCGGACCACCACTTGCTCGATCTCCTCATCGTCATAACCGTAAATGTTTGCCTGGAGCAGCCGCTGCACGACCGCTTCCGCCACGCCCACCATTTTCCCCGCCGCCGGACCCCGTGCCGTCAGGCGCACATCCACCTGCCCCACCCGCGCGCAATAGCCGATTCCCAGACCATCCGCCACGAGCGCCGCCAGTGACGTTTGGATTTTCTCCTGCACAGCTGATTCGCCGACGCCGCCTGTCCGCAAGGTCCGGCATGCGAACGGGGTTTCCTGCGGAAACTCGCGCCGCAAAATCGGCACCACCGAATCATCGAACATCGGCCTTAGTTCCCGGGGCGGGCCGGGGAGCATCACCAGCCAGGCCGGTTTTCCGTCGGCCCGGAACAAATTGGGGTTTACGGCCATCGCCAGTCCGGGCGCGGTGCCGTTCGGATTGGGCAAAACCACGGCGCCTTCCGGCACCATTGCCTGCACGTCGTTGTTCGCCGGCATCGGGCGGTTGCGCGCGGCGAAATAATTTTTGATGTGCGCGATAATGGCTTCCTCGCGCATCAGTTTCTTCCCCAGCAATTGCGCGATCAAATCACGGGTGATGTCGTCGGAGGTCGGGCCGAGGCCGCCGGTGACGATCACCATCTCGGCCCGCGCCAGGGCTTCGCGGACGGCCTGTTGGATGTCTCGCGCCGTGTCCGGCACGGCGATTTGCCGCGCGACGGTGTGGCCGAGATCGGCAAGCCGGCGGCAAAGCCATTGCTGGTGGGTGTTCAGGACGCGCCCCAGCAAAAGTTCGCTGCCGGTGTTGATGAGTTCGATTTCCACCCCGGAAGTTTCGGGCGGACCGGAGCGCCTGGCAAGTCCGGGGCCTAATTAATTTTTTTCGGCTTCGGCACCTTCGCTTTGCGGATTTCGGCGGTGAACGTTCCCCGCACGTAGCTCTTCCAAACGTCCGGCGCGCAAAAATATATTTTCCCGGAAATGAGGTTGCTCGCCGGCGCACCCAATTCCAGCCGCAGCGCGTAATGGTTTGTGAAGGTTTCCTTTTCGCGCTGGCCGGCTTCTTCCCAGTGCAAAGTCACCCGTGCGACCGTGTCGGCATTGGTGGTGACATTGAAGGTCTGCCCGGCCAGCGCATCCGGCGTTGCGCCGCCGAAATTGATCGCCAGGCTCATATTGTCATTGCCGCGCCAAGTCAGCGTGCCGCCCTGCAAGAGGGAGCGCCCGCAAATAAAATCCTGACCGTGAATCCGCCCGGCCACCGCCGCTTCCGGAACATGGTTCGCCGCATCCAGGTTTAACGTCCAAGTGGTGCCGTTCGCGGGGGGTGCCGATTGTTTAACGACTGCCTTTGCCGGTTTGCCGTTTTTAACCGTCTCCAACGCGGTTTGATCGAATTGCGCCTGGGATACAATCCCTTCATGGTGCGAACATACGAAGAAGCCGATCAACGCGCTCGGTGACATTTCCACCGTCTGCGTCGCGCCCATCTGTGTCCAGTCATCATCGGCGGTCGCCTTGAAATAGGCGCTGAAACGGTTGCCGTTCCGCACCATTTTCACCCATTTGGGAAAGCCCGGGCCGCCCGACAACTCCGAGGCTTGCGCCTCCTGACCCGCAGCGTTGCGCCAGATGGACTGCGCCTGGCCATCGGCGCGCTGGCTGGCCAGGACAAATGCGCTGCTGGCATTCGTCGATTCCCGGATCATGACGCCGGCCTTGGCCCATTCATCGGTGTTTTTGAGGTTCAACACCTCAGCCGTAAGCGAACCGTCGCCGTCCAAGGTCTGATAGACATAATAAAAACCGTCTGCTTGATGCCAGATATCCGCGCCGCCGCCATTAATGGTGAATACGTCATTGGACTGGCTCATGGATCCGCCGACGCCGACCGCGCCGATGTCGCCCGTCTGCCAGGTCAATGCCGCGGCGATGGCGGTCGCCGGTTTGTGCTTGGATTTTTGGCCGGCCGGATGCTGTTTGATATAGAAAAAAACTCCGGCGGCCGTGGCCGCCAGAATTAGCAGGATGCTGAGGAAGGCCGTGACGGGAGATTTTTTCTCCACGGTGACCCCGCTGCCCACGTCTTTCGGCAGCGAATATTTTTTTTCCGAAACCTTCGAGCCGGTGAGGATGAATTTCTGGTCGCCCGCCGCCGGCGCCTGCGGCACGGTGATTTTCTGGAAGCAAGTCGGACATTCCATGACGGAACCGCTCTGCGACGAATCACAGCTCATGTGCTGGCCGCAGACCGGACAGGCATATTTGAATTCACTCATGGAAAATCTGCCAAAACATTTCACATCCACGCGAGGCTGGCAACGTGGATTTTGCGGCCGGCCAAAACCGCGGCCCTGGCGTCGGGAAAATTCCAGACCGATTTTCGCCTTCTTCACGGCTCGAGCCGGCTCGCGCAATTTGCCCAGGCCCAGCTGAAATACCTTTGCCTCCTCGCGGCTTTGCGTTAAAAAGCGTGGCGTGAGCACCAAAAAATCTCCCGTTTCCCGCAGCGGACGCTTCGCCGCCGGTCCCGCCGCCGACGTCGCGCAATTCACTGAATCCATCTCCTTTGACTGGCGGCTCTGGCGGCACGACATCCTAGGCTCGATGGCGCACACCCACATGCTCCACACCATCGGCGTCCTGACTGAAAAGGAATGCCGCGCCATCATTCGCGGCCTCGACGCCATCGGCAAAGAAATCAAAGCCGGCCAGTTCAAGTGGAAGCCAGCGCTCGAGGACGTCCACATGAACATTGAGTCCGAGTTGACCCGGCGCGTTCCCGCCGGCGCCAAGCTTCACACCGGCCGTTCGCGTAACGACCAGGTGGCCCTCGACGTGCGGCTCTGGTTGCGCGACGAAATCACCGCGTTGCTCGGCGATATCGCCGGCCTGCAGCGCGCGCTCGTCTCGCTCGGCGAGAAGAATGCCGACGTCATCATCCCCGGCTACACGCATTTGCAACGCGCCCAGCCCGTCTATCTCGCGCACCACCTGCTCGCCTATGTCGAGATGCTCGAACGCGATTGCGAGCGGCTTTGGGACTGCCACTCGCGCGTGAACGTCTGCCCGCTCGGCAGCGGCGCGATTGCCGGTTCAACCATGCCGCTGAAACGCGAACTCGTCGCCAAACTGCTCGGCTTTGTGAACGACGCCGGTCGGGTCCAACTCACCCAAAATTCCATGGACGCCGTGAGCGACCGCGATTTCGCCGTCGAATTTTGCGCCGCCGGCGCGCTGCTGGCCGTCCATCTCTCGCGGCTCGCCGAGGACGTGATTTTCTGGGCCGGCGCGGAATTTAATTTCATC
>CAIJNQ010000283.1 GCA_903822015.1 uncultured Verrucomicrobia subdivision 3 bacterium
AAGGTTTGGGTGCGGCCTTCGCGAACGCGGATGACAATGAAGATTAGGCCGCCAAGATCGCTGCGGGAATGAACCCAGCCCGAAAGCGAGACCGTTTGCCCGATCTGTGCCGGGCGCAGTTCGTTGCAATGATGCGTGCGTTTCATGTAAAGTCGTTATTGCCGAATATGAATGCGGATGTTGGCAGGTTGCCGGCGCCAATTCAAAGCAAAAGCGCGCGCCGCCGGGCCGAGCGGCTGGGTCTCGGCCGGTCCCTCTGCCGCCCGGGACCGCCCTGCCGCTGGCACAGTTTTTTTCTGCTTTTTCACTTGAAATTTTTTTACTTTGATGTATAAACAAACCTCAACATTCGAGTGAATGTTGTTTTAGTGGAGCCGGAAGTAATTAAACACAGAACCGTACCGCCACCGGGGAGGCGTTGTTTCACCCGCCCGTAAATTCAAGGAAGTAAAAAAACCAGGAGCATCACCAGTCATGAACACCAGTCATTCTTATTCATCCAAACTATCGGCAGCTTTTTTTGCCGCCCTCTTAATTTTCACCGGCACGGCGGCGCAAGCCGGCTGGACCGGCATCATGAATGGTGCCGGGGTCGGTTGGGCCTCGGTCAACGTGCGCTCCTCCACTTTTCAAACGAACCGGGTGACCACGGGCACCAATATGGCTAGCCGCGAGTTGTTGGATTTCTATTTTGGATGATTCGTCAAGCGTTCCGGGTGCGCACCCTTCGATTATTTTGCGTATCGCCGTGATGGATGTTTTTATTTTCTCGGAATCCATGGGCTTTAAAAACTGGACCCCGCCCGCGGAAAACAAAAGCCGCGTTTTTCACTTCCCTCACTCCGCGTCGTCCCGGGCGCGGGTTTTGGTCATCCGGCCTATAGTCCATTTGTCGTATATCATTTCCGGTCGCCGGCGGCTAGGATGACAATGTTACGTTTCATTATGTTTAGGGATATTGGTCGGGTCGGCCTGCGTTTGGGTTCGCAGGCCGGCTCTTTTTAATGTCTAAAACCGGCGTTCTGAAATGCCCCGGCCCATCGCCGCATCAAAAGCGGATGACAAAAGGCGCGCAATGGCGCTCGATCCATTGGCCTGCTTTGTAAACTGGCCGCATGGCATCCGGACCAGACCCTTGGCTGGTGGGGTATCGCGGACTTGTGCAAACCGATTTAAAAAAACCGCCCCTTGCGATGTTATTTAGATAACTCACCAACGGCTTGATTTTATCGAATGAAGTGGTGGCTGGGGGCGGAATTGAACCGCCGACACAAGGATTTTCAGTCCTCTGCTCTACCAACTGAGCTACCCAGCCAACCGGTGTTTAAAAAACGATTGCGGCCGACTCCGCAGAAGGGCATTGGCCCCGGGCCTTTTTTCCGGTGTGAAAGCCGCTGAAACGGTTTGTTCCCGTGCCGGATTTAAATCAGCCAATGTCGTCGTGCGAATCTCAAACTATCAGAAAGTTTTCGACGAGCGCAAGCGCAGAGTTCACTGTCTTGGGAAGGGAAATGGTTTTGCCCCCGCGCTGCGACAGCACCGTGCTGCCCTGCGGTGACGCGGTTGTTGGGCTGGCACATTTGTCCGCCGGATTGGTACCCTGGCCACCGCAGTCCATGAAGCCCCCAACCGGGTCACCCCTTAATTAATTCGCCTGGCGATGACACGGGAATTTGGCTGGCAGTCATTCAGCGGGGGCAGCAGTTGGATAATCCAGTCACGGAGCCAAAACGAAGCCAAAACCCCAAAAGACCACCCGCTTCCTTCAGCCAAACCGAACGGCTATGGTATTTTGAAAATGATCTAGATCGGACAGACCCCGTAGCAAAGCCAGTAGCCGAGCAATTTCGCGTATTCGGATTTAACATAATGCCCGATGCTTTTGTCTTTCCAATCTTTCGGCGCATAGCCGGAATAGGACGGGCGTGAATAAAAATGCATGTCGGGCGCGTAATGCTCGAAGCACTCCAGGGCCCGCCGCGAATGATACCAGCTCGTCACGATGATGACCCGCTGCGCCCCCATCTGCTGGAGCAGCCGGATGGAAAATTCCGCATTCTCCCGGGTGGTGTGTGATTTGGGCTCCAGAATGATGGCCGCGCCCGGCACGCCGCGCTTCTCCAGCTGGCGCTGATTCGATCCGCAGTCGCCGAATCCGCTCACCAGGATTTTGGGCGCCTCACCCTCGTGGAACAGTTCCGCCGCGCGCTCCGGCCGCTCGGACATGCCGCCCCCCAGAACCACCATGGCATCCGCCTTTACCGGTCCGCTGTCCACCGTCAGGATCTGCCGGGGAAACCATAGCGCAGTCAGGCCAAGTAGGAGCAGCAGTCCCGCCAGGCTAAGCAGAATAATCCCCGCTATCTTGAATTTTTTCATTATCTCCCCGAGAACCCATCTGGCGGTTAATCTTTTGGCCATGACCGGCCCGGGTTGACGATCGGTTTTTTAGCGCCCTCAAGGTGACTCAATCCTTTGGCGTGCTGTCCGCCCCGGTCAAATTTGCGCCGGTTCAAGCCGCCTGGAACTTGGGCAGCTTTTTGCGGTAGCTCGTCGGTGATTGTCCGGTGATCCGCTTGAACACGCGGTTGAAATGCGTGAGCGACTGGAATCCGATTTCGTAGGCGATTTCGCTGATCCGGAGATTGGGATTCGGCAGCATGCCCTTGGCCTTTTCCACGCGCACCTGCGATAGGTATTCGGTGAAATTCAAACCGGTCGCCCGCTTGAATAATTTGCAGAAGTAAAACGTGCTGGTGTTCACCGCCTTCGCTACCTCCGTCAAAGATAGATCGTCGGCCTGGTGATCCTGGATGAATTGCCGGGCGCGCGTGACGGCCGGCGGTTCGGAATGTTGCGGCTCCACGAAAATCTGATGGCACACAAAGGAAAGGTGCTGCCCGAATATGGTGAGCAGGCTGATCATCGAGTCATACTGCTTGGGCGTCAAGATCCGGGTGTGAAAATAGGCCTCTTCGAGTTGTTTCAAATTCACCTTTAACCCCCAATCCAGAAGCTGCTGCGTGGTGCGCGCAAACTGGCGCTTGGTCGGCTTCTTCAGGAAAACCTGGCCGGTTTGCAGCCAGCCGATCAATTTTTCCCCCGCCTTCACCGGCACGGCCGTGTCGCACATGCCCGCGAAACACGTCACCGACTTCGGCGCTGAACCCGGGGATTCCACCAGCTTCTGCTGCACTTGCAGGCAGGCGGCGCAGGCCCGGCTGTGCTTGGACAGCAAGGCGCAAAACGGGTTCTCATATTTGGTCGACTGATGCACCAGTTGCCAGACCTCGGTGGTCCGCAATTTCAGCGGCAGACCGGTGGAACGGCTGAAGGCCTGTTCATAATCCTGATAAATCTGGGAGCGGGACAACTGCTCGATCAACTGTTTGTTGGCTGGCGGCGGCACACCCTCAAACTACGCGGCAATGACCCGGCGGGCAAGTGACAAAAAAAGCCAAGTTTTAGCCAACCGAAGTGGAGCCGGATCAGTCTGTACGGCTTTAATTATCAATACTATTGCTGGATAACAACCAGCCGTCCGTATGTATGAAAATTAAAAACGACCTGGAGAAAAATGTTTCCCTCGCGGCCGATCTGCCGGCGTTGCGGAACATGATTGCGGGTCATTCGTTCTTTCGTCAACTAAGTGCCGAACACGTGGACGCCCTCAGCAGCTGCGCCATGCAAACCCGGTTTCCCAGCGATGATTTTATCTTTCATCAGGGTGATGTCGCCAACCGTTTTTACCTCATCGAGGAGGGCTGCGTCGCCCTCGAAGCCAACCAGCCGGGCCACGGCACCATCCGCATCCAAACCATCGGCGCCGGTGACGCGCTGGGCTGGTCCTGGTTGTTCCCGCCCAATATCTGGCGTTTCAGCGCCCGCGCCATCGAACCCACCCGGGCTATCTTTTTTTATGGCACCTGGCTGCGGGCCCAATTCGAACAGCATCCCGGGCTGGGTGACGAGTTGATGCGGCGCATGGCCCAGTTGGTGGTCGAGCGTTTGCAGGCCACCCAGCTGCAATTGGGCGAAATCTCCGAGGTCGCCATGCGGGCCCAGCTCCAGGCCCTGCAAATGGCCGCACCGGCGGAATCGGCCGTCACCTCGAAATAAATTTGAAACTTACTGGCGGTGGTTAAAAGCCGACATCCGAGCCTTTGGGTTTCAGGCTGAAGAGAAAGTCGGCAATGTCGCTCAATTCGTTGGGGTTGATGATCGGCCCCCACTTGGGCATGAAATGCGGCGGCTCGGGCCCGTTGGGATTCATCCGGGGGATGTTCCGCTCGCCCCGGCTTACAAACGCAATCAATTCTTCCTTCGTATAGCCGTCCGCCACATAGATCAGGCTGGGAACTTGTTCGGCCGTCTTCGCGTTGGTGTTTCGCACCCCTCCCTTGCCATCCTCTCCGTGACATTGAAAGCAGCCGTATTTCTGGAAAACCGCATGGCCGCGCTCCACCGGTGTCATCTTCGCCAGCTCTTCGGCGGAGGGCGCCTTGCCGCTGATCGCCACCCGGGCGGCCTTCACCTCGTCCGCGGATACCGCACTGCTGCGGTTGCCCCAGGATTGCCGGATGTAAGTCAAAACCCCGGCGAGATCCGCGTCTGACAATCCCGCGCCCATGGGTGCCATCGCGAGATTCCAGTCCTTGCCGGCAACTTTAATGGGACCGTTGAGCCCGAGTTGTGGAACGCGTACAAGACTCGGAATGTCTTTGGATACCCATTCTGAACCGGCCAGCGGCGGAACCTGATCGGGTTTGCCGAGTCCGTCGCTCCCGTGACAGGTGCCGCAGACGGATTCATATACCCCCTTGCCGTGGGCCAGCAAGGCCGCCTCGCCGGACTTGGGTTGGTACCGCGCCAGATCATCGGCCGATTGAAATGGCGGGTAAACCTGCTGGTCGAACCATCCGCTGTAACGGTCGAAATAGACCGCCCCCAGATAAATCAGCACCAGGGTTAGGATGAAAATCCAGGTGGGTACGGGCGCGCTGGCCGCCGTGGGTTCGGCGTCAGGTTTCGGGCCCGGGTTCTTTACCTCGCTCATGTTCTGGGCATGAACGCTATTTCAGCGCAAAAAATGTTTCAAGGATTATTTGCCGTCGTATTTGTCGTGGACTTCCTTGATCTTGGCTTCCGCCGCGGCCTTTTCCTCGGGCGTCACTTTTGCGAGCTTCTCATCCAGCATCGCTTTTTTGCGCACGCTCGAATCGTAAGTCAGGAACTCGTAGATTTTCTTGCCGTCGCTGCTGTCGATGCCAGAACCGGGCTTGCGCATCATCCGCTTGACGTAGCGCGACCATTCGTCGGGCAGCACATAATCGGAGTTGATCGGGCGGCTCAACTTGTGGCATTGCGTGCATTTCTGGCTGAAGATCGCGTAATTGTCCTGGATGCCCTGCGGATATTTGGAGACGTCAATCGTGGCCGGACCTTTTTCAAACGCATCGATGCGCGCTTTGGTGGCGGCATCCATCGCGTCGTCAGCCCGGACGGTCAGGGTCAGGGCCAGCAAACCGGCCAGCAGAATTTTTTTATTACCATGCATCATTTTTAAATGGTTAAGCGTTGGGTTGGTTGGGTCAACTTAAAAACCGTAGGAAAGTTGGACGATGAACTGGCTGACCGGCAGGCCGGCGGCATTCAAACCCCGGTTTTTATACCATTCGTAGTCGCCTTCCAGCAGCAGGGTGTTCGTGATGTAATAAATCACGCCGGTGGTGAAACGATCACTGGTTGAACCCAAGGCATTGTTGGCATAATCATAACGTTCCACCAGTTCGAGGTCGTTCACGATGGGCGCATCCAGATCCAAACCGGCAAGTTTATAGCTCGTCTGGACATACCAGCCGTTCGGCTGAATGCTGCCCAGATCAGAGGTCTCCTGCCAGGTATTGATGTATTCACCCTTGATTTCAAAGTTGGGCGTGATGTGAATGGCCGCGTCAAACACCAGGGCCGACCATAGGTAACTGCCCGACCAGTGTCCTGATTGACCGGACACACCCAATTCCACATCGGTATGGGGTTTCAACGGGAAAAACCAGCCTAAGCGTCCGCCGAAGCTCGGTTGACTGTTCAAATTGGCGTTGTTGCCGCTGTTTTGGATCCCGACGTTGCCGCCCAGATCAAGATTGGGAACGGTATTGCCATCGCCATCGAACGTGGTTGCATTGGCTGTGCCATCCGTCGAACTCGGCCCGTTCACCACATAAGCCGCATAACTGATCGATTGGCCCGATTCTCCCACCGGCACGCCGCCGCGCAACTGGGTGCCCACGCCGGCACCGGGCAGGAAGTCTACCGGGAGCGGGCTGTCGGGGATCTTGTTCAACCACCCAGCCCCGCGCTCGGAATAGGTTCCCAGGGGCAGCAGCATGTAGCCGGACACGGACGTCGCATAATCGTTGATCAAATAATCCAGCTGGGCAAAACTCATGCTGACCGACGTCGAACTGCCGCTGTCATGGGTGTAACTGTTGTCCTGGGCCGTCGTCCCCGTGGCCTGGCCGTTTTGCAGCGTGATGTCAAATCCCGCCTCAAATAAAATATTGTCGTTCGCACGGAACAGGAAGATGGGCGCAAAATCCGCCAACGAAAACGTGCCGAATTGCCCCTTGGCTTGGCCGTATTGCACTTCCGCATCACCCACCATCGTGAAGTTGTGCAGCGCACTGCGCGGCGGATTCGCCTGGGCCAGCGCCACCGCGTCCGCCTTCTCGACCGCGTTGGTCGCCAGGCTCTGGGTTTCGCCCAGTTTCTGTTGGAGGTCTTGAATCTGCTGCTGGTCCGACTGATGCGTTTTTTGGAAATCCTGCATCTGCTGGCTCATTTTTTCGACCGTGCTCTTCAAGGCGTTGAAGTCATCGTCGCTCACGGCGGCGGCGGTCTGCGGCAGGGCGAGGCCCAGAATGTAACAGGCGGCGGCGGTGCTTAATATGCGTGTTGGTTTTTTCATGGTGAACATTGTTTTTCGTTTCCGGTTGGTTTTTAGTTGCCGCCGGCGTCTTCCTGGAGATATTTCAAAATTTCATTCGCCTGTTTGGCCGGTATGTTGGCCCGGATCCGCATTTCCAGCATGATCGTCTTCCACTGGGATGCCGTGAACTCGGTCGGATAACGCTCCGGATGGCAGCGGTTGCAGTTGATGGCGTAAAGCTCCGCGCCGGTCAGTTTCTTCGGCGGCGCCTTGGCCTCCGGCGGCTGCGCCTGCGCCAGGGTCACCCCCAAGCCGACCGCAAACACCCCGGTCAAGGCCACTACGCTCCACAAAACCGTCTGTCGTTTGGTTGCTGTTTTCATAACGGATTTATTTTTGTTCAACGGGTTTTTTTTGACTCCACCACTATTGTCATATGCTTACCATTTTTTGCTGCCTGGCTCCTGCGAACGGTCATGACAACCCTGCCAGCTTCATTAGCGGAAATAAAGCAAAAAAATTACATATTTACCTATTTTTATTTACCCAATCTCAGATTTTTGCCATCCCGTTTTCCAGTCTGGCCGGTGAATCATCCGGCGCCTCGCCGCCGGATGCTCAAACATCGAGGACAATAAAGGGTTAGCGCAAAAATTCAGGGGGTAGGCTGCCGGCTGTGAATTAATGTAGCTGAATTGAAAACAAAATCGTATTAGCGGCACGCCATTTTTTGCGCCAGGACGATTCCGGACTTCAGCAGCTGTTTCACGCCCGCCTCCGTCTTTGCCTCGGCGTAAATCCGCAAGACCGGCTCCGTGCCCGAGCCCCGCAACATCAGCCACGAGGAATCCGCCGCAACATATTTCACCCCGTCGAAGGTTTTCATGTCCGCCAGCGGGGAGTGTAATAATTTTGCCGGCGGCCGGGCTTTCAGGAATTCCATGAGCGAGGGCCGCTTCTCCAAGGGGAAATGCGTGTCAATCCGCCCGTAATGATGCGGGCCGAATTGCTTCTCCAGCTTCGCCAGCATCCGGTTCACGGAAATCTTCTCCGTCGCCAGCAATTCCAGCAGCATGAGCCCGGCGGCGATCCCGTCGCGCTCCGGAATGTGGCCCGGAAAACCGATCCCGCCGCTTTCTTCCGCCCCCAGCAGCACGCCGCCTTTCAGCATCTCCGCGCAGATGTATTTGAAACCCACCCCCGTCTCCACCAACTCCAGCCCGTATGCCGCGCACATCTTGTCCACCATCGCCGTGGTGGTCAGCGCCTTGACGACGCGTCCCCTGCCCTGGCGATTGAGGATCAAATGGTGCAACAACAGGCAGATAAGCTGGTGGGTCGAAAGATATTTGCCCCGCCCGTCCATCCCGCCCACGCGGTCGGCGTCTCCGTCGGTCACCAGGCAGACGTCGTGCGGATGCCGCTTTAAATACGCCTGGCTCTTCGCGTAATTCTTTTCAATCGGCTCGGGATTGATGCCCCCAAACAGAACGTCGTGCTGTCCGTTGATCGTCGTCACCCGGCAGGTGGTGCCCGCGAGCAACTGTTCGAAGCAGCCGGCGCCGACCCCGAACAGGGCGTCGTGGGCGAAACGTAATTTGGCTTTGGCGATGAGCGGGAAGTCCACCAGCTTTTTCAGCGCGGCGTAATGCGCGGGACGGACGTCTTGGATTTTTATCCGGTGCGCTTTGACGGCGTCGGCCAGCGGCATGGCTTTGACCGGATGACGGTCAAGAAACGATTCAACCTTCTGGCAGGTTTCCGAATCGCTGGAGCCGCCATAGTGGGATTTCAACTTGAAGCCGTTGAAGCCGGGCGGATTATGGCTCGCGGTGATCATCACGCCGCCGATGGCCTGCAACTGTTTGACGGCAAAGGAAACCGCCGGGGTGGGCGTCGGTTCCGGTGTCAGGATGACCTGAAAGCCGTTTCCCGCAAAAACTTCCGCGGCCGTTTGCGCGAAGCGGTCGGAAAAAAATCGCCGGTCATAACCGACCACAACCTTTAATTCCCGCCCTCTGACCTCTGACTTCCAATAGTCCGCCGTGGCCTGCGCCACCCGCGCGACGTTGGCAAACGTGAATTCCTCCGCGATGACCGCCCGCCAGCCGTCCGTGCCGAATTTGATTGGCGCCATAACCCCTTTTCAAACCTTTAAATCCGCAAACGCCGGGTCGTGGGCGTTGACGGTTTTCCGCAGCTTGTTGATCGCCCCTTTCAAGCTGCGCTGGCCGAACAAACTGGTCCCGGCCACGAAGGTGTCCGCCCCGGCCCGCGCGCATTCGGCGGCGGTCAGGGGGTTGATGCCGCCATCCACCTCGATGCGGTAAGGCAGTTGCCGCTCGCGCCGCCACGCCTCCGCCTGCTGGATTTTCGGCAGGCACTCGTGGATGAATTCCTGACCGCCGAAACCGGGGTTCACCGTCATGACCAGCAGCAGATCAATTTTATCCAGGTGCGGTTGCACCAGCGCAATCGGCGTGGGTGGATTGACGGCCAGCCCGACCTTCTTCCCCAGCGATTTTATTTTCCAGATGAGCGCCGGCACCTGCTCCCCCAGTTCCACGTGAATGATCACCTCGTCGGCGCCCGCTTTCGCAAACGGTTCCAGGAGGATTTCCGGCTTGGCACACATGAGGTGGACGTCGAAAAAAATCTTCGTCAGGGGTCGGATGGCCTTCACCACCTGCGGCCCGAAGGAGATGTTGGGGACAAAATGGCCGTCCATGATATCGAGGTGCAGCCAGTCCGCGCCCGCCCGGGTGGCCCGCACGGCTTCCTTGCCGAAAATGGCATGGTTGGCGGCAAGCAGCGAAGGCGCGATAATCATGCGCGAAGTCTAACCACCCCTGCGGGCGATGAAAAGTTGGAAGATTTAATTCCGGCGGCCATCCAGACAGCGGCGCACTGCCAGGGCCAGCGTTTGCGGCTGGTAGGGTTTCTGGAGAAAATTCAAATCCGCCTCCAGCTTGAAATTTTTTCCGACAATTTCCGCGCTGTACCCGCTGGTGAAGATGACCTTCAAGCCCGGCCGTTCGCCCCGGAGATTTTCCGCCAGGTCATGGCCGTTCATGTTGCCGGGCATGACCAGGTCCGTCAGCAATAGCGATATTTGTTTTTTGTGCTCCCGCCAGACCTGGAGCGCCTCGTTGCCGCTCGCCGCCTGCCAGACCTGGTAACCCTGGTTTTGCAATAACCGGGCGACGAGTTCGCGCACGGGTCCCTCATCCTCGACCAGCA
>CAIJNQ010000284.1 GCA_903822015.1 uncultured Verrucomicrobia subdivision 3 bacterium
AAGTCATCCTCACCCACAACATCGTCGGTCTCGGCGGTGAATCCGACCAGGTAAAGGTCGCCGCCGGCTACGCGCGCAACTATTTGTTTCCGCAGGGTTTTGCCATCCCGGTGAGCGGCGCGAACAAGCGCCGTCTCGAGGCGCTCAAGCAGCGCCGCGCCGAGCGCGAAGCGCACGAGTACAACACCATGAGCGAGCTGGCCAAGGGCGTTTCCAAGCTGATCTGCGTCATCAAGGTCAAGGCGGGCGACGACGGCAAGATGTTCGGCTCGGTGACCACGGGCATGATCGCCGATGAATTGAAGCATCAGTTCGACATCACGCTCGACAAAAAGAAAATCCATCTCGAGCACCCGATCAAGACGCTGGGCGAGCATGAAGTGGAATTGCGGTTGCACGCCGAGGTCAAAGGCGCGCTGAAAGTGCGCGTGGAGAGTTTGACGCCGGTCACCGCCCCGGTGGCGGCCCCGGCTCCGGCCGAGGTCAAAACCGAAAAGCGGGGCAAGCGCGTGGAAACCGCCGAAGCCGCCGGGGAAAAGCCCGGCGCCGCCAAAGCCGATAAACCGGCCAAGGCCCCCAAGGCTGAAAAGAAGGCCAAGGCCGGGTAAGCTCCCCGCCCGATTGTTTTTCCCGGCCACGGAAAGGTTTCCGTGGCTTTTTTGTTGCCTGAATTCCTTTGACCCCTGCGCGCGCCTCTGTTTTCATGCGGCGGCAGGTGGAAGCCCGCCGCCCGATGAATCTCCGCGCGCTCATTTTTGACCACCCCGACAGCGTGGTCAGCCTGTTTCTGGCCGCCATCATCTTCCAGTATTTCCGCAACAACCCGCTCCGGCACACGCGCTGGTTCATGCTGCGGCGGTTCATCAACTGGTTTCCCCTGGGCATGACCTACGCCTTTCTCTACATGGGGCGCTATAATCTGAATGTTTCCAAAAACGCGCTCGGCGCGCTGATGACCAAGGAGGATTTCGGCACCATCTTCGCCGTCGGCACGATGGTGTATGGCTTTTCCTTTTTGATCAACGGGCCGCTGGTGGACCGGATCGGCGGCAAGCGGGGCATCCTCATCGCCGCCATCGGATCGGCGGCGGCCAACGTGCTGCTCGGGGTGCTGACGTATTATGTGGTGCTGGGGCGCCTGCGGGTCAACATGGTTGTCGCCTATTCCGTGCTGTATGGCGTGAACATGTATTTCCAGAGCTACGGCGCGGTGTCCATCATCAAGGTCAAGGCCTACTGGTTTCACGTCCGCGAACGCGGCGTGTTCGGCGCGATTTTCGGCGCGCTCATCTCGATCGGCGTCTATTTCGCGTTCGACTGGGGGCAGCGCATCATTGAACTCACGAAAGCCGGTTCCACCGGCGGCTGGTTTCATGACCGGCTGCAAGCCGTTTTTGCCTCCCGTGTCCTCGTCGGCGGCCGGCCCGTGGACGCGACCTGGTCGGTGTTTTTCATCCCGGCGGCCATCATCCTCGTCTGGGTGCTGCTCGACTGGTGGCTGATCAAGGACACGCCGGAGGAGGCGGATTTCCCCGCCTTTGACACGCACGACGCGTCCTCCGGCCAGATGCACGTCGAGCTCTCCACGCTCGACCTGTTGAAAAAGGTTTTCGCCAGCAAACTGATGCTGCTCATCGCCCTGGTCGGGCTGACCTCCGGCGTCTTCCGCAACGGCGTCACGCAGTGGTATTTCGTATTCGCCCACGAGGTGAAACAGCCGGGGGCGGAGTTTTTCGAGGCGCACTGGGGCTTTTTGCTGTGCCTCTTCGGCATTGCGGGCGGCTTCCTCGGCGGCTGGGTTTCGGATCATTGGTATCAATCGCGCCGCGCGCCTCCGGCGGCTTTCATGTGCGGCCTGGTGCTGGGGTTGGCCATGGTGATGGCCGCCATTTTGTATTCCTCGCCGTTGTGGCTGGGCTGGTCGTCCGTCCTGGTGGTGATGGCGTCGGTGGGGATCACCTCGCTGATGGCGGGCACTGCGGCGACGGATTTTGGCGGCCGGAAAGCCACCGCGACCTGTTCGGGCATCGTGGACGGCTGCACGTACCTCGGGAGTGCGATCCAATCCTATTTCATCGGGCACCTAACGCCGAAGGAGCAGGGGGTGGCGGGGCAGACCTTTCTGCTGCTGCCGTGCGACTGGCATTGGTGGCCGCTGTTCATGCTGCCGTTCGCGGTTCTGGGTTTGTGGGTGACGATCAAACTCTGGCATCAACTGCCCGAAGCCACGCGGAAATATCTGGCCCGGGCGGAATGATAGCTGGAACAGTTCCGGACAAACGGGGAAAGTTCAGGCGCGCCACCCGGCCCGCCGCTTTCGCTCGCTCACGGGGATTGGTTTCAGCTTCGCCCGCTCGCAAGCGGTGTCGCGGCTCCCGCCTGGCCGCCGCACTCCCATGCGCTGGCGCGTTAGCCCAACGGACTTCGGCCGCGCGCTTGCAGAAGTTTTTGGACGGTGTTACCAGGCCGAATAGACGCTGCGGATGATCTTCTTCGCCTGCGGCGACATCGGCGGCTGGTAGTTCTGGCCCTTCAGGAAAGTCGTATCAAACCCCCAATTGCGCACCGGTGGATAATAATAAGTGGTGTTAGCCCAGATGTTAGTGGCGTATTGGCTCGGGAACAGCACGACAATGGAGCCATTGTAATTCAGGTTGACACTGCTCCAGGTTTCCAACAAGCGGAGGAAATTTTCCACACCGCCGCTGTAACCCGCGGAGGTCGTCGGCACAATCCCTTCCAGACAGGCGGCATTGATGGTGGTGGGGTTGGCATTTCTGGAGCCCACTGAGGTGCCCGAATTCCAACTGTCCTGCCAGGCACTGGAAAGAATGGTGATGGCGTCGGCCATGAAACCGGCCGGGACGGTGCAGCCATTGGTCGTGGAGCCGAGTAGCGCGGCCGACGGCGAGCCGGAATTATTGGTTTGTATGTTATAGTTGCCCAGCACATAGAGCGGCTGCGCCGTGGCGACCGAGAGGCCGAAGGGAGGCAGTTGCTGGCCGTTGACGATGCGCACCGCCGGGAGGACGCCGCTGGCCGGGATGACGGAGTTGTAAACATAAATCGAATTGATTCCGTGACCTTTAGAACTGCTACCGCTGTTGTTGAGATTATTGTATTGGTAGCCTCCCCGGTTGGTGCCCAAAAGGGTGACGTTGTTGGTGAGCCAGACCACCAGATTGCTGACGTTTAACTGGATGGCTTTGACGGTATCGGCTTCGCGATAATCGTAAAAGGTGGCATTGGTCACAAAGGAATAATTGATATAATTGGTTACGTAAAAGGCGGTGTGGGTGGCGGCGTTATAATTAGAAATGAGTGTCGGCACATCGGGCAGCACCGTCTGCAACTGGGGCGTGGCGTTGGGGTTGTTGTAAAGCACGGTGAAGTTGGTCGGATTGCTGGTGCTGTTGGTGATGATGAGGTCGGCTTCGTTGTAGAAGTAAACCTGTCCTGTGGGCGAATAGGCAGCCGCGGAGGGGATGACCGTGCTGGCCGGCGGCAGTTGGAGGATGGCCAGGACTGCGGCTGGATTATTATTGGTGCCGATCGGCATGGACAGCGAATCCGAATGGCTCAACGGATTGTTGACCGTCATGGTGAACACAACGTTTCCAGTGCGTTCGGGGCTGAAATGCGGGTCGTTGGTCTTGGACTGCAAATTGACCGTTCCGCTGGCATCTACTTGATTATTATAAGTCAACTGTTGTGATGAATTGTTGCCACTGGTCCAAATACTTCCATTCGAGTGTACTTTGCCGTTAATGTTCATGACATTGCCGGGATTCAACTCCAAATCCATGTTGTAAAAGATGGCATATTGAAATAGCGGGATCGAGGCGAACTGCAGGTCCTGCTCCACGGTGGCCGGCACCGCCTCCGGCCCGTTGGTGGCGATGGCCGTGACGATGTTGGTGACATTCTGCACCAGGCCAAACAAGTTGGAATACTGTCCAGACAAAGACTGCCAGTTGGTCGGACTGATGGAAACGCTGACATTATTGAACTGGTATTGGATCGGCCAGAGGGTCTGGTCGGGCGTGGCATTGGTGGCGTAGTAGCCGGCTGTGACGTTGAGCGCCTGGAACGAATAATCGCGCATCATGTAGGCGAGCGAGTTTTCCGTGGACGATTCGGCGGCGGCCACGGCCTGGTTGAAGGCATTGTTGCGATTCGTTATTTTGGCATTGGTCGAGACCCAATACATCATGCTGGCAAACACGGTCAGGCTGACCGCCAGAAAGATCATGATCATGATCAATGCGTAACCGGAGCGCCGGCCCGGATTGGTTGGTTTTGAAATTCGCATGGTGTGCCTCCTGCCTTATTGTTGGGATTTTACCCGCCGCGTGATTTTGGTCCGCAGATAATAATAATCATACGCGTTGATGGAATTGCTGCTGGCGGCGATATAGGCAATGGGATATTCCCATTGGGAAAAGTTCATGGTTACTTTGATGACCGGGTTGTTGACGTAATTGCTCAGGACGTTCCCCTGATAATCCTCCGCCTGAAAGCAGTAGTAATTGGTCATGTAGGTGGCCTCGACGCTCTTGTTGGCCGGGTTGTTCGCATAGACGAAAACTGTGTTCAAGGACGGGTCTTGGTAGTAAACCAGAAAATTGGTGCTGGCGGAGTTGGTGGTGGTGAACACCTGCAGGGCATTGCCGATCTGCTGCTGCCCGTTGGGAATCTGATTGAAGGTTGAGTTGCTAAAGGTCCCAACATACACCTGCTGGCTTTCCCGGATCTGGTCGCGCAAATCATTCAGGGTCTCGCGGCCGGAGGTGGTGGCGATCAACTTGGTGGAGGCCAGCATGTAAACGCGCAGCCCGAAAATCTGGACGCTCACCAGCGCCCCGATGATCACGATGAAAATCGCGCTGGCGATGATCACTTCCACCAGCGTGAAGCCGGCGGCGGGGCGGCGGGGAAATTTGATGGGGGATGTAATGTTCATTGGTCGCCGGTGCGTAATAGGACCACCGAGTTGGTGCAAATCGTGCCGCTCATGGGGAAACTCCAGAGCGCGTCGGACCGGATCATGCGCACGGGCGGGTTGATGGTGACGTCGGTGATGCTGACATAATTGGTCACCCAGAATTGAAAGTTCGTCGCATTGGGTGTTCCCTTGGTCGGAATGTCCATGAAATCAATATTGGTGATGAGGGTGCCATTGGTCAGTTCATCCATGGTTCCGTAGCCCGACGACACCGGCCAGTCCCGCGGCCGCCAGTCCGCCGCCCGCGCCTGCTCGGCCCCCTGGCAGGCATAGGATTGCGCCGCCAGCGACATGGAACTCCATTCCGCCATCCGGTTGGCCTGGACATACCCGTAAATCAGGCCGGACAGCACCATGGTGAATATGAAAAACGTGACAAGAATCTCGATCAAGGTGAAGGCCGCCCGACTCCGGCGGGCCATCCCCTGGCAATTTTGTTGAAAACTAAGATGCATGGCGAATTCGTATCGGGAATATCCCGAGGCTCCGATCCTATAAAGCATTCAACATGCCAGAATGCCATGGTTATATTTCTGTGCATATTTTTACTAATGATAATGTTAAGTGTCCTGAAAAAAGACAGTTTTGACCCTTGGGGGGAACCTTGACTGCCGGGCGGGTTCCGGGCGGTTAAAATCCAGGCTTGACCGGGTGCGGCGTTTTTTTTAAAGTCAATCCGCAATGTTGAAAAACGTCACACAAGCTGTCATCCTGCAGGTCGTCGTAGTAAGCGACGCCGTCGGTGCTTGTTGAACGGATAATTTGACAAGAACCCACGGCTGGCAACGGCTGTGGGTTTTTTGTTGCCCCGGCCCGCGCCGCCATAAACCAATAATATGGATGGATGGATTTTGGGATGCAGGGATATGCGGTAAGACGCCCCGGGCGTGGAGCCCGTTTATCCGGCAATTCGAAAATTCAGGCATCCGCCAATAGACGATGAGCAAGACAATTGAATCCGCCAGAGTGAAAACGAAAACCGCCGCCCGGAACCGCGCCAAGGTCGGCCCGGCCATGTTCGGCCGCGACATTTTTGTCGAAGCCCTCGAACGCGAAGACGTCGAGGTCATTTTCGCCTATCCCGGCGGCGCGAGCATGGAAATCCACCAGTCGCTCACGCATTCCAAGATCCGGACGATCCTCCCGCGCCACGAGCAGGGCGGCAGTTTCGCGGCCGAAGGCTATGCCCGGGTGACCGGCAAGGCGGGGGTGTGCATGGGCACCAGCGGACCCGGCGCGACGAACCTCGTCACGGCCATCGCCGACGCCTACATGGATTCCTGTCCGCTCATCGCCGTCACGGG
>CAIJNQ010000285.1 GCA_903822015.1 uncultured Verrucomicrobia subdivision 3 bacterium
AAGCCCTCAATGGTGATCTGGAACGTGCCCGGAAAATCCTGGGACGCACCCCGATGAATTGCTACGGCACGCCGGAGGATGTCGGCCACGCCGCCACGTTTCTGTGTTCGCCGGCCGCCCGTTTTATCACCGGCGTGGTGCTGCCGGTGGATGGGGGCGCCAGCATGGGGTTTTGACGCTTTTGTTAACCGCGTGCGTCAGTCGCGAACATATGGTCTGGTCATAACAAAATGAAACTCGGCCTCGGCCTTTACCGTCACCAGCTCAACGCGGAGCACTATCGCTTCGCCCGGCAGTGTGGTTGCACCCATCTCGTCATCCACCTGGTGGATTATTTCCGGTCCTCGCGCAGCAACCAGCCGGGCGACCAGCCAGTCGGCGACGACGCTGGCTGGGGTCAGGCCGGCAATCCGGACGCGCTCTGGACGTTTGAGGAACTGGCGGCGATTAAAAATGAGATCAACGGCGCCGGACTTGAGCTCGAAGCCGTCGAAAATTTTGATCCGGCACACTGGCACGACGTGTTGTTGGACGGCCCGAAGAAACTCGCACAGATCGAAAACCTCAAGACCCTCATCCGCAATGTCGGTAAGGCGGGCATCCCGGTTTTTGGCTACAACTTTTCCATCGCCGGCGTGGCGGGCCGGGTGAAGGGCAGGTTTGCGCGCGGCGACGCCGAGGCCGTGGGCATGGATGGCCCGCTGGACAAGCCCTTACCCAACGGCATGGTCTGGAACATGGTCTATGACAGGAACGCCGCGCCCGGCGTTGTGCCGTCGGCCACGCCGGAACAACTCTGGTCGCGCCTAAAATTTTTCCTGGATGAACTCGTTCCCGTCGCGGAAGAAGCCGGCGTTACGCTGGCCGCACATCCCGATGATCCGCCGTTGCCCACAGTTCGTGCGCAGCCGCGGCTGGTTTATCAGCCGCAGCATTATCAGAAGCTGATTGACCTGAAACCGAGCCCGCGTAACGCGCTGGAATTTTGTGTCGGCACACTGGCGGAAATGACCGAAGGCAATATTTACGAGGCAGTGGAGACTTACAGTCGGCAGAATAAACTGGCCTATGTCCATTTGCGCAACGTTCGCGACAAGGTACCTTTCTACAAGGAAACCTTCATTGATGACGGGGAGGTGGATGTCCTGCGCGTGCTGCGGATTTTACAGAAAAACAATTTCAACGGCGTGATCATCCCCGACCACGCGCCGCAAATGAGCTGCGCCGCGCCGTGGCACGCCGGCATGGCTTATGCACTGGGTTTTCTCCGCGCGGGATTAAAATCCGGGTAAGCCTGGTTTTCATTCTGCCCACTTTGTAATGGTCAAGGTCCAATCCTGGTGCGGTAGAAGCGCGCAACGTCGGTCGAATTGGTGTCCGTCAGCACCAATGGGATGACCGGTGAATTGGTGGTAAAAATCGCCTGCCAGGAAATCAGGTCCGTAGATGTCAGCAAGGTGTAATCCGGCCCCTGCGTTCCGATGATGGAAAAACCGATCTGTCCGTTGGCGACGGAGACCGGTCCCAAAACGGGCTGGACCAGCGGATTGACGACCACGCTGAAATGATTGGTCGCGCTCAAGCCGGAAGATCCGCTCTCGGTTACTTGCAAACTCACCGTATTGGTGCTGCCGGCCTGGCTTACCAGCGGGCGCCAGGTGAAGACGGCGTTGGTTCCCGTACCGTCCGGAATGAGGGTGGCATTGGTGGGTCCCTGTAGCAGATTGAAATTCAGAGTCAGCGGCGGCACATTCGGATCGGATGCCGAATTGGTGACGACGAGAACCACTCCGGCATTGATGTTCTGTGATCCAGCCGGTGTTAGCGTCGGGCCGGTGTTCGCCCCGCTTTTTCCCACAAAGGTGACAATGCTTAGAGCGGGCAAAGCATAGCTGAACGTTGAGCCGCTTATCGCCACTGGTGGCTGATTGGATAGCGACAGGGTGCCGGAGGTGACCCACGGCGTGACGCTGGCAATGCCAGTGACGTTGGTGAGATTAAAAGCCTGCGTGACGATCGTTGAACTGGAGTTGATGGCGACAATGGCAAAATTCGGCGACGCGGAATCCTTGTAAGCGCTGACAAGCGCCGAGCCGGTGTTGTTGCCGACGTTGATGCGGAAATAATTCGGGCGCACAAACCGGGCGAATTGGCCGAGTGCATACATGCGTTTTGCCGGAAAACCGTTGGTATCAACCAATCCTTGATTATCCGGACCGAATGGAAACAACCACCAATAATGCCACGCATTTGCCTGTGCCGCCGTCATGAACAGGTGAACCCGTCCAGCCCAGTAAAGCGCGTTGGTGATGCTACCGTCATAGCTACCGAATTGTGACACTTCCGTTTCCCACACGGCTTTGCCGGAAACGGATTGGGCCGCTGGAATCGAGGTGTCACCGGTTACATTATCGCCCACATAATTATGGTTGGCGATGATACTGACACTTGCGGCGGCGTTGGGATCATTCAGCGTCGGCGTGTATAGCCCGGGATTGCTCGCCCAATTTTCGCTTTCCGGAAGGATGATTTTTGTGGTGCCGACGCCTTTTGCGACCAGCGCGTTATTCAGGTTGGTCACAAAGTCATGGAACTGCGCGCCGGTCCATTGACAGGCCTCGTAGGTGTTAACACCGGCGTCCGGCTCGTTCTGGATGGACAGGGCGTAGAGGTTCACGCCGTAGGAATTTTTCATGCCCGCCACATAATTGGCGAGCTGGCTGGCGTAATTGAGATTGGTGATGTTGTTGCCGCTGCCCAGGTAACTGCCGCCGTTGAGCGCGTTGGTGATGGGCAGGGAATCATAGATGTCGTTGGTGCTCTTGAAGCCGCCCGGGGGCGTCCACGGCGTGCTCCACACCCGCGCCCCGCGCGCCTGCGCCATCTGCATGATGCTGGCTTCATAGGTTCCCGGTGTGTCCGTTGCGGCCGTTGTGCCGGCGGCCACCACATGGCTGCGTAATAGCGAGAGGCCGCAACCGGAAAACGGGAAATTCGTCCGGCCGTCAAGCGTCGTGCCGGTGCCGTTGTTGGTGGAAAAAAACATGTCCGCCTGCGCCGCCGTCCAAGGGCCGCGCCAGGCGGACGATGCGCCGAAGCCGTCAATGCGCTGGAAGACGTTCGACCAATCCACGATGCATTGCCCGTTGGTGGGCGCAAGGTTCACCAGCTGCACCGACAGGTCGTCAATATAGTAGGCGGCGTTGGTGTTCGGCAGTTCCGCATAAAACGTCAACGAGTTGAGCGTGCCGGAGACATTCAAGGTGTATTGCCCGGAAATCAGCGTCCAGCCGGTGGCCGTAGCCGTGCCCGTCGCCGGCTGGGCATACGACGTTGGATTACCATCGGTTTTTGCGAAGGTCAGGTAAACCGTCTGGCTCGCGCCACTCACCAACCGCACCCAGGCCGACACATTGTAGGTTTGACCGGACTGAAGCACGCTGGTGAACGACTGGGCGGCGCCCATGTAGGAAGCCGTGCGATTGGTCACGAGACAGGCATAGGTGCCGGAGTGAACTTGTGTTGTCTCCACGGCCAGGGTCGGCGAACCGAATCCAAGCCACCCGGTCGTGTCGCCGGTCTCAAAACCCGGGTTCGTGGCCAGATTTTGCGCCAGGACTTTGCCGGCGCAAAGGGTCAGGCCCAGAACCAACGCCTTCAATTTTTCAAGCCAGCGTTTTTTGCATTGTTTCATGTGTGAATTAAGTTGTTAGTATAATCCACCTAAATGGAGTCCGCTGCAATAGCCTGGTGAGGGAAAAATCAAAATGGGTTTCCCCTCCGCAAGATAAAATCTGAACCAAAAGTTCAGACCGTCCCACGTACACGTTTCAAGCCTGTGGCTTCCACGATTACTTTAATGGTTCCTGGCTGGCCGAGCTTGGCGCGCCAAGCCGGTAATCTAGATCATGTGCCATAAATAACTTGCAGGTTGTGAGGATATGTCATCCTCGGAAAAATATTTTGAATCCAAAACGGTGGTTCGTGGCATCTCATTTGTGAACAATTTAAACGAATCAAAACTATGAAAAACACCTCAAGCCTGCTTTTAACCCTGGTTTCGTATTTAATCACGCTGGCCACGATCGTCTTTCTGCTGTTCGCGGCCATGCCGCCGTCGCTCAAGGCGCAGACCAACACGGAAATCATGGCAACCAACGCCGCAACCTCTAATAACACCGCCCGGGTAGTTGTTGAGCCCCCCCAAGTCCCCCAGCCGCCACCCGTTCGCGTTGATATACCGGGAGTTCATATTGGTGATGTGAGTTCTCAAGCGAATGCAGGTGAAGGTTTCACAGGCGCTTTGGCGCTTATGATTCCGATTGTGGCAATCGTGATGGGTTGTAGTATTCCCATCGTTGTTGTCACCGTAGCGCTTTATTTCCGCCACCGGAAAAACAAAATGTTGCATGAGACGGTGCGCGCCATGGTGGATAAAGGCGTGCCGATCCCGCCGGAGCTGTTTAAAACCCCCGGGAACGATGCCATGGATGACGGCCAGCCGAATCGCCCGCGCAAAGACTTGCGGACCGGCTTGATCTTGACCTGCATTGGCATCGGGATTGTTTTATTCATCGGCAGACCGGGCTGGATTATTCTTTTTCTGGGAGTGGCATTTTTACTGATTGCGTCATTCGAAAGGAAAAACAAAAATGACCAGCAACCGCCCAAAACCTGAACCGTGTCCTTCACCGATGCCGACCTCATCGCCCGCGTCCTGGCGCACGAAGACCACAATGCCTTCGGCGAACTGGTGCGGCGCAACCAGTCGCCGGTGCGCGCGTTCCTGACGCGCATGACCCGCGGCGATGCGCATCTGGCGGATGACCTGGCGCAGGAGACGTTTTTGAAGGCGTGGCAGAAATTGCAGACGTTTCGCGGCGGCGCGAAATTTTCGACCTGGCTGTTCGGTATCGCGGTCAACGAGTTTCGCGGCGCCGCGCGAAAGCGAAAGGAACTGTCGCTGGAAGAAATGACCGCCGGATCGGCTGAACCGGAGACATCCGTGGCGGCGACCGACAGCGCGATGCGCCTCGATTTGACTACGGCATTGAAGCGGTTAAATTCAGAGGAGCGGGCCGCCATTGTGCTGTGCTGCCAGAACGGTTTGTCGCATGACGAAGCGGCGCAGGTTTTGGACTGCCCGCTGGGCACGGTGAAAACAAACATTTTGCGCGGCCGGGAAAAATTAAAACGCTGGTTGTCTTTATGAATTTGCCGGAACCAAACGATCCGCTGGAGGCGCTGCTGCGCGAGCAAAATTCCTATATTGATGACGGCGGTTTCACCGCGCGCGTCATCCAGACGCTGCCGCCGCGCCGGCGTGCGTGGCTCCGCCCGGCATGGTTGATGTGCGCGACGGTCATCGGTTCGGTGCTGGCAGTGTGGTGGGTGCCGTGGGGCAGTTTGCCCGCGCTGGATTTGTCGGCATTGCTTTCGCCCAACCCGCAGGTGCTGCTGCCGTGGGTGCTCGTGGTGACGGTGATCGGCTCGCTCCTCTGGAGCCTTGTGGCCGCACTCCAATGGGAGGATTAAACCGTTTTTTCCGGTGCTAAAGGCGCCGCCAGCTCCAGTTTGGCCTGCGCCCGGTTCACCAGCGCGAGCATGGTGAGGCTGTCGGCCGCCGAGCGCTCGGCTTCTTCGATGCGGGCGAATTCTCCCAAAACCTCCGTGCGCACCGGGCCGTCGCGCATGGGCAGTTCCTGTCCGCCACCGGTGCGCAACGCGTGCAGGATGTGATGCGCGGTGATGGTTTCCAGCGGGCGCGCGGGCGCATAGCCGGATTCCCGGCCGCCGGTTTCCACAACCAGCCGGGCGGTGAGCAGGGTTTGCAAAACCTGCTGCGCCAGCCGCGTCGGAATGCCGAGCTCGGCCGAAATTTTCTGCAGCGTGACCGGCGGCCCGCCGGATTGAAAACGCTGGCCGATGCCCGTCATCAGCCGCAGCGCGACAAATTCACGTCCCCGCTGGTTCACGTTTTCAAGGAGCCTGTCCTGTAGATACGCCTTGCGATTCTGGAACGCATAGGCGATCTGCGCGCCGAACAGCAATATCAGCCAGGAAAAATATAATCCGGCCATGAACACCGGCACCAGGTAGAGGCTGCCGTAAATCATGCTGTTGGTGAAAACGCGGGAAACGAAGAGGTAACCGAACACGTTGTTCAGGTGCCATAACGAACCCCCCACGATGCCCCCGATGAGGGCCGCGCCAAAATGTATTTTCGTGTTTGGCACCAATTGGTAAATGAGCGCAAACAACAACCACAACAGCACGAGCGGCAGCAGGTCAAAAATGAAATTGCCGATCATCGTGCTGCTGACGGCGCCTTTCGTCGCCTGGAAATGCGGACTGCCGGCCAGCGCCAGCGCGCCCGCCAGCAGCAGCGGTCCGAGCGTGAGCGTCGTCCAATAAAGGATGATCCGGGAAATCCAGGGACGCCCGCGCGTGACGCCCCAGATGTCATTGAACGTTTCCTCGATGTTTACCAGCATGCGGATGGCGACGACCAGCAGCAGCAGCATCCCGACCACACCCAGCGTGCCGCTCTGGGTTTTCTGCACAAATTCCTGGATGCTTTTCGCCGCTTCTTTTTGCACGCTGACGCTCACCACGGGAGTGGTGCTTTCGGGATGGGTCGTGGCGCCGGACGGCGTGCCCGCATTGGTGATCGGATCCGGGCCGGCCGAGGTTCCGGAAACGACCGGGTTGGTCGGTGTCACTGCGATGGCAAGCGGATTGAGATTCAACGAAACCCCGTGGCTTTCGACCATGGCGGTCGCCGGCGGCATGATATTGGAAATGAATTTGTCGATCGCCGAGTAAATTTCCTTTTCGCCCTGGTCCTTGAGCATGCTGGTGGTAACGCCGATGGCCACGGCCAGCATGGGGATAAGCGCCAGCAGAGTTGCGAAGGAGAGCGCCGCCGCGCGCACGGGACAGCGGTTGCGGACAAAGCTTTTGCCGGCGAGTACGCAGAAATGCGCGAACTGTTCAATGCGGCTGATTTCCTGCTCGGCTCCCGTCTGGACTCCGGACAGGATTTGAATGAGGCGGGTGATCAGCTTCATGATATGTCGCACCGCACGCTAGCAAACCGACATGCCAAGTCAACCGGCGTGCTTTGAAAGGCGGACGTTTACGGGGTCCGGGATGATTTAACGAAGCGGCTTCTTGTTGGCCTGATCGGTGAATTACGGCGAGGAAGCCGCCTCTAAATCGTGCAACGTCGGCCCCACCACATCTCCAATGCGAATGCCGGCGGAGTAAATTACCAGGCCAAAGCCGGCCAGCGCGGTCAGCAACACGATGAACCCCCAGAAATGGCGCTTTTCAAACCGCTTCAGCGTCCGGGCGAAGGCCACCAGACCGAACAGCGCCGACACCACAATGACGGCATCCACGCTCGCCCGCTGCCAGTAGCTGCCGCCCAGATGCAGCCACATGCCAAACTCGTCAAAGGTCAGGCCCATTGCCATCCCGTAAAGCAGGGCCGTGATTTCCGCCCGGCGGCCGAGCGGCCGGCGGAAGACACTGTAACCACTTACCACCGCCAGCAGAAAAATGCCATAATTCAGGTGATGGACATGGGTGCCGTGCATGAAAAAATACATGTTCGGCAACAGCTGCGCCATTATCAGGAACACGAATACCCGGGCCAGAATGAAGGTCACGAGGAAGCTGAAGAGCGCGTAACGCGCCAGCTTGTGCGCCGTCTCCCGGCGGATGTGAGTTTCGGACAACACGGTGTGTTTTCTCCATTAAAGATCAGGTCGGACGAAAGACAAGCGGGATGTTTCAACAATCGCGAATCCGCTTTATCGCCGTTGCCAAAGTTTGCACAATGACCCGGTCGCATCCGTAGCTCAATTGGATAGAGCTTCTGACTTCGGATCAGAAGGTTGT
>CAIJNQ010000286.1 GCA_903822015.1 uncultured Verrucomicrobia subdivision 3 bacterium
ACCGCACCATTTTTCCCGTGCCGCTGGGGGAAGCCGCCAGTTGGGATCCCTCCGCGGCCGAGTCCTCCGCCGGCATTGCCGCCGCCGAAGCCTCCGCGGCCGGGGTGCGCTGGACCTTTGCCCCCATGGTGGACATCGCCCGCGACCCGCGCTGGGGCCGGATAGTTGAAGGTTCGGGCGAAGATCCGTTTCTGGGCGCGGCGATGGCCGCTGCCCGCGTGCGCGGTTTCCAGGGAACCAATTACGGCGAGCCCGGCAAAATGGTTGCTTGCGCCAAACATTGGGTGGCCTATGGGGCGGTGGAGGGCGGCCGCGATTACAACACCACTGAAGTGTCCGAGCGCACGCTGCGCGAAATATATTTTCCACCGTTTAAGGCCGCCGTGGACGCCGGCGTCGGCACCTTTATGGCTGCCTTCAACGATCTCGACGGGGTTCCTTGCACCGCCAATCATTTTACCCTCACCGAGGTCTTGCGCGGGGAATGGCATTTCGACGGCATTGTGGACAGCGATTATAACGCGGTGAAGGAACTCGTGGCGCACGGCCTGGCGGCGGATGGCGCGGCGGCCGCCGCCCTGGCGTTGAATGCCGGGTTGAACATGGAAATGATCAGCCGCCTCTATAATGAAAATGGCGCCCGGTTGGTTAAAGAGGGTAAAGTTCCATTGGCCGTTATTGACGAAGCCGTGCGGCAGGTTTTGCGCATCAAATACCGGCTCGGCCTGTTCGACCGGCCGTATGCTGACGCGGCACGGGAAAGCTCCGCGCTGCTGAGTCCGGCGCATCTGGCCGCCGCGCGCACCCTGGCCGCGCGCTCGTTCGTGCTGTTGAAAAATGACCGCGAAACGCTGCCGCTCAATCCGCAGCTGAAATCCATCGCCGTCATCGGCCCGCTGGCCGATGATGCCCGAGACATGATCGGCCCCTGGACGGGTGACGGGCGCGCTGAGGATGCCGTCAGTTTGCTCGCGGGTATCCGGGCAAAAGTTTCGCCGGCCACCAGAATCAATTTTGCCCGGGGCTGTGAAATCACCGGCGATGATCGTTCCGGTTTTGCTCCGGCGGTGCAAGCCGCCCGGGACTCCGATTTTACCATTATCGCGGTCGGCGATTCCGCCGACATGTCCGGCGAGGCGACCTCGCGCAGTTCGCTCGATCTGACCGGACCGCAGCTCGATTTGATTCAGGCCATCCATGCCACGGGGCAACCCTACGCCGTCGTGCTGGTGAATGGCCGCCCCCTCTCGATCAATTGGGTGGCCTCGAATTCTCCTGCCATTCTGGAAACGTGGTTTGCCGGCACCCAGGGCGGCAATGCCATCGCCGACGCGCTTTTTGGCGACGTAAACCCCGGCGGCAAATTGCCCGTCACCTTTCCGCGTTCGGTCGGGCAGGTTCCCATTTATTACAATCACAAGAACACCGGGCGCCCGCCCGGTTGCGACCCGAGATACGCCTCCAAGTATATTGATCTGCCGTGGACCCCGCTTTATTCGTTTGGCTACGGCTTAAGCTATACCCGGTTCAAGCTGTCACATCTGGAACTGGGCGCCGCGCAAATCCGTCCCGACGGGTCCGTCACCGTTGGCGTTGAGGTGGAGAACACCGGGCTTCGGGCCGGGGATGAGGTGGTGGAACTTTACATCCACAATGCCGCCGCGTCGGTCACCCGGCCGGTGAAAGAATTGAAGGGTTTCAAACGCGTCGCTTTGCTGCCGGGCGAGCATCAACGCGTCGAATTTTCCCTCGGGCCGGAGCAACTGGGATTTTACAATCAACAAATGAGTTTTGTGGTCGAGCCGGGAAAGATCGACGTTTCGGTCAGCACGGGTTCGGAAGCGTCATTGGAATCGCATATTGAAATCGTTCAATAACGATTGACCCGTCAGAGCGTGCCTGAAAATTCCGAAGGGAGCTGCGGCGAGGGAGGAGCATCCCCAGCGTGCGCTGTGACAACCGAGCCAACGCCGGCCACGACTAAAAGACCCGTCGCCCAACGGATTTTCCGCCCCGGTTCAGCAGACTTCGTCGTTTTTTAGCCGAAGGTTTGTCGGGAATCTTAGCTTTAGTGCCTTCTCCTCTCCAGGCTGGGTCACTAAAACAGGGCCCGTGGTAATTTTCAGACACGCTCTCAGTGAAGAGTGGCGAAAACCCGGCGGTCCTTAAAAAATCTCGTTCCTGATTGTCCCGGCATCGGTACCTACCAGCCCACAGACCGGCAACCATCTCCTAGACCGGCGTTATTTTCCTGACCTTTTGATTCGTCCTTGGTTGGGTCACCGGGCCCATTCAGGAAAAGCCGTCATGGCATCGACCAGGTTATGCAACTTGTCGGTGTGGGCATCTTCCTGCCAGCCGCCGCGACCCTTATTCATGGCCTGGTCGCTGGGACAGCCATCATCATTGATGGCATAAAGACAGAAATTCAATGCCTGCCGGGCCACCGCCTTATACTCATCTGACCCTGTGGCTTTTGCATATATTGCCAGCACCGCGCCATACGTTGACAGGACACCGCCCCAGGGCTCCACGTCGTTGGTCTGCTCGCCGCAAACCGCGACTCCATGGCGGACGGTGATGAAATGGCGGTTCACGAATTCGATCAGTGCCCGGGCATCTGGTTTCCAGTCTGCATCCAGCGCGTCCTGTTTTTCAATCAGATAGCGGGCCAGGTTTAACGGTGACCAGGCGGTGCGGTTGTCCGTTTCATGGTGATCTTCAAAGAACTGCACCCAGAGCCGTCCGTCCTGCGCCAGGTTGGGGATTTGTTGTTGTTTGATCCACGCCCACAGACGATCGCGGCCAGGCTTGAATTCCTGATGACCGTGCTCAATCAGTTTGTCAAAGAGTCGAAGGATGAATGTCATATCGCCGGATACCGGGCCCCGGGATTCACCCGTCCGGTAATCAACGCGGAAAGGCCAGGGTGAATTGGTGGCTGTGCCCTCCCGCATGTTGGCCGCCAGCACCCGGGCATTCTGCAACGCCTGCCGGAAATATTCATCGTCCCGGGTTTCTTCGAACAGTAAAATGAGGGCATAACCCGCTATGCCGCCCTTGTCCGGCTGGATTTCATAAGGGTTGTCGTCTTGGGAGCCGCAGTCGGGCGGCTGGGGGAATTTTGCCGGCAATCCGGTGGAGCGGCTGAAACGAGGATATTTGCCGGTGTCGGGTGTCAGGGCCTCGCGGATGAGGTAATCGCCCAGGTAGCGGGCCATCTGGAGCAACCGGGGATCTTGCTTTCCCTGATAGTGATAATATTTGAGATAGGAGATGATTCCCATGCCGTTTTGCATGGCCGGGATGAATGAAGGGCGTCCGGCCACCGGCTGGTAATTGCCATCCATGAACGTCAGGTAAACAAAGCGCGGATAACCGTGTTCAACCGGACACTTGAGATACCAGTTCACCTCCCGATCAAGGGCGTTGGTCCACGGCGTCCAGGGTTGCAGCCTGCCGCGCTCGTCATAAACGGCGGGGTGATTGCCGATCGCCAAGGCGGGTGCCGACTGACCCGATATAACGGCGGCCATGGACAGCAGGAGTGACCAAGCCAGTTTCAGGTAGGTCAATCGCGGTGCCCCAGTTTTTCCCCGTGCCCTAAACCGGTTACGGATAATGCCCCAAACCATGATTTGAATCTGAATTACCGGGGCCATTACCGCAAATCGGGTCGGGGACAAACAATTTTTTCCATCCATGAAATCACCGGCGGATTCAGTGTTTTCGGCCGGCCGATAAATCTAGCGTGGGAGCCGGCTGTTGTCACTCCCAGTCACCCGAAGTATTTGGAAAAAACTTAAAACACCTTGAAAACCTGAGATAATAGGCCGGTCGGGAAAAAAAAGAGGCCGGACACTACTCCGGCCTCCCAATGAGAACTAAGCGCTTGGCTAAAATTTCACACACGCCTTGACGCAACAACGGCATCAGATTAACAAAGTCCCCGGTGCCGGCGAGTCACCAGTAATGGTTACAAGCGGGAAATTAAGAAAACGCCCCGAAACACCCTGATTTCACCGCCGCAAAAACTTGGCGACGGCCTCGGTGCGGGTGCGGACCTGCAGTTTTTCGTAGATGCGGCGGATGTAAGTATGGACGGTTTCGTAGCTGATGCCGAGTTTTTCGGCGATCTCCTTGTACATCAGGCCGTGGCTCAAATGGTCGAGCACCTGCTGTTCGCGTTCGGAAAGATTTTCGGTGGGCTGGGCCGTGCCCGCCGTTTGCTGGAGGGATTGCACGACCTTGCGGGCGATGTGCATGGTCATGGGCGATCCGCCGCGATGTACTTCAGTGATGGCTTCGAGCAATTCCTTGGTGGGCGTGCGCTTGAGCATGTAGCCGTTCGCGCCCGCCGTCAGCGCGTTGAAGATGTTTTCCGTGTCCTCGTAAACCGTGAGCATCATCACCTGGGTCTGCGGCAGGAGCTGTTTCAATTGCCGGACGCATTCGACGCCGTTCATGCCCGGCAGGTTGATGTCCATGAGCACGACATCGGGCTTCACCTGGGGCAGTTCTTTCACGGCGTCCTCGGCGTTGGCGTAATGACTCACGCAACTGAACCCCTCGGCGCGGCTGAGCACGCGCGCCAGGGTGCCGCGCAACTGGTCATTGTCTTCGACGATGGAAACGGTGATGGGCATCGCTCAAGGAAGCATGCAGAATGATGAGTGAAGAAACAAGCGCAACGACCGCTGGGAAAATGGCTTCACCGTCTTCATTCGGTATTTTTGAGTGGCACGATCAGCCGGACCAGCGTGCCGCCGTTCGCGCCGGGGGCGATGGAAAATTCGCCGCCGATGTCGGTCATCCGCTTGCGCATGTTGCGCAGACCGTTGCGCAGCTGCGCGGCTTTCACATCCATCCCGGCCATGCCGCGGCCGTTGTCCTCGACTTCCAGGATGAATTCGTCCGGCGTCAGGCGCAGCCGGATCCAGGCTTCGGAAGCGCGCGCGTGTTTGACCACGTTGTTGACAGATTCTTTGAAGGCGAGGAAGACATTGTGGCGGACTTCCGGCGGAATATCCCGGGCCGGCAGCTGGGTGGGCACCTCGGCGCGATAACGCAGGCCGGCGAGCGCGAGATATTCCTGCGCGTATTTGCAGGCGTAATTGGCCAGGCCTTCCAGCGTGTCGTTGGCCGGGTTCACCGCCCAGACGATTTCGTCGAGCGCCCGCGTCGTTTCGCGCGCCGTGTGGGAAATCTGCTGGGCGTGCAGCTCGATTTCGCCGGGCAGATGTTTGTCGGCCTCCGCCATTTCACCGAGCAGCGCCACTTGCGTCAGGTTCGCGCCCAGCTGGTCGTGCAAATCCCGCGCGATGAGGGCGCGTTCGTGCTCCAGCTCCTCATGCTGCCGGTGCAATTGGACCTGGCGCTTGAGTTTTTGCGTGGAGATGTAGCGGACGATGCCGATGACGCCGCCGCCGAGGCATAAAATCCCGACGGCGCGAAACCACCACGTCTGCCAGAATTGCGGCTGCACGGTTATGTCGAGCCCGCCGCCGGTTTCGTTCGGGACGCCGTCCTCATTGTAAGCCACGACGTGGAAATGATAATCGCCCGGCGGCAGTTTCGGATAGCGCGCCACGTGCTCGCCCCCGACATCCGTCGGTGCGGCCTCGTGCCCTTCGAGCCAGCATTGGAAGCGGACGAGTTCGGGCGCGGAAAAGTTAAGTGCGGTGTAATCAATCTCGAGTTGCTCGTGGCCCGGCGGAATGACGATGGCTTGCGCCCAGGTCGAACTTAAGGTGTTTGTCTTTTGCTCGCGGCCGTCGATCTTCACCGATTCAATCCTCACCAGCGGCGGCTGTACGTTGGGTTTGAGTTCGGCGGGATTCACCGAGACTAGGCCTTTGGTTGTCGGGAACCACAACCTGCCGTCGCTGGCGCGCAGCGCGGCCGGCTGCGAGCCGCCGGTGCATTCGCGCGTCGGCAGCCCGTCGGTTTCGGTGAAGGTCCGGCAGGAAATGGATTTTACCGTTCCGTCCGCAAAATCGTCCAGTGACTTCTTGGGAATTCGCATCAGGCCCATGTTGGAGCCGAGCCACAAATCGCCGCCCGCGTCCTCCAGGAGGTAACAGATGAAATTGCTGGCCAGCCCGTTGTCCGTTGAATAGCGCGTCCATTTTCCATTTTGCAGGCGCGCCAGACCGTGGCCGGAGGTGCCGACCCACAAAACGGGATTGGTTTCGGCGTATAGGCACGAAATGTCATTGCCCGGCAGGCCGTTGTCCTGCGCCTGGTAGGTTATGAATTTTCCATCCTTGAGATAATTCAGGCCCTGATTTTCGGTGCCGACCCAGAGATTGCCGCCGGCATCTTCCGCGATGGCCCGGACAATGTTTCCGGACAAGCCATCCTGGGTTGTGAACAATTTCCAACGGCGGCCGTCCCAGTTCGCCAGCCCGTTTTGGGTTCCCGCCCATAATTGGCCGCGCCGGTTTGCGAACAGCGCAAAGATTTGCGGGCCGAGAATTTCCGCGCCGGTCGCGGGCAAAAAATGATTGGTTTCAAACTGGAACAGCCCCTCGAATCGCGTGCCCGCCCAGATGGGTTGATCTTTCTGCGCCAGCACGGACCAGGCATTGGAACCCAGCCCGACGGCGAAATCCTGCGCGACATTTGTGTTCCAAAAAGTCACGCCGTGGGCGTTAAACGCCGCCCAAATTCCGCCGTGGGCATCTTCGGAAATGGATTGGGCGGTGAACGGAGGCAAATCGTCCGAGGTGTTGAAAATTTTCTTTTTGACGCGGTTCAGTCCGGCCCCGTCCGTGCCCACCCAAAGATCGCCGCCGCGATCCAGGCACAGCGACAGCACCAGGTCGGACGACAATCCCTGGGCTTTGGTGATTTGCCGGGGTTTCCCGTCCGGGCCATACCAAAAAACCCCGTTGCCCCAGGTGCCGACAATGAGATTGCCGTCATTATCCTCACAGGCTGAGTAGACGGGGGAATTGCCCCAGGGATAATCACCCAGATCAGTGACGAGCCGGTTGGCCATCCATTTTTCCACCCGCCCGTTCACCAGCCGCCAGAGGCCGCCGGATTGGCTGGCGAGAATGAAATCCGCGGTCTGCGCCGGAATGCTTGGATCCAGGGCCAGGGTTGGCGGATTGAAGTTGGCCGGCTGGAAGGGAATCAGCGCGCTTTTCCCCCCGGCCTCGTATTCGGCGATCCACAGCGGACCGGATTTTTCGGCGGCGATCATGCGGGCAATGGCCGGCGCCGTGATTTGAAAATCCAGGACCTCCATTTTTCCGTTTTGATACCGGCCGAGATGGGCGTCGGCGGTGTACAGCCAGACGGCGCCGCCGGCATCTTCGCAGACGGAAGTCAGCCGGCCTTCATGGCCCGCGCGGCCGATGGCAAAATTGTTGACCCGGCCATTTTGAATCAGCACCACGCCGGCTGTGTCCGTCCCGATCCAAAAGTTGGTATGGCTGTCTTCGAAGAGGCGGACGATGCGGCCGCTGCCCAGGCCCGGCGTGTTGTTCTGGTCAAATATGGCAAACCGGCTGCCGTCAAAGCGCACCAGGCCGTTGAGCGTGCCCAGCCAGAGATAACCGTCGCGGGTTTGAATCAGGGAAATGACCGAGCTCTGCGGGAGCCCCTGCCGGTTGTTCCACGAGTCCACGATGAACGGCGAGCCGGCGGCATCGGCCGCCCGGGCCATCAGGGGCGCCGCGAGGAAAATGGCGCCGAGCAGGATCCCGGCGGATTGAAATTTCCACAGTTGCTTCGGCATGGCGGTTGTTTGAAATCTTCCGCCGGGAATGTAAACGGGATTGAAAAAAAACGCAGCCATAATGCGGGCGAAAATTATTTTTTAAAAATCACTTGCCAGTTGCCGGCGGTGGGCTAGTTTTGCATTGCCCAATGAGAACTGGGCGCTTGGCGGGTGTGGCGACAAATTAAACCGTGTGTAGTCGCCGCATCCGCCGGCACTTTTTCTGAAACTGATTCCGCCGCCCGACCGTCGATCCGGCGCATTCATCAGGTTTTCTTCCTGGAAAATAATGAGCAGTGAACTGGCCAAATTGCAATCCTCGCCCCGCGAGGCGGCGCGCTGGCAGAAGGCGCAGCAGCAATTGATGGGTCGGCGTTATGCCCCGGCGCTGTCGGGCTATCAGGACCTCGTCAAACGCTTTTCCGGCGTGGCCCAGTTGTGGTTTGAACTGGGCCTCGCGGCGATGGGGGAACTGGAATTCGACCTCGCCGACCAGGCGTTCCGCCGTACCATGGAATTGTCCGCGGCCGACGTCCAGCTGCTGCTCTTGCTCGCCCAGCAATATCAGCGGCTCCGGCGGTTGGATCAGGCGCGCCGCTGCTTTGAACTCGCGGTGGCCGCCGACCCGGCCTCGGCGCCCGCCCGGATCAACCTCGCCCTCTGGCACGAGAAGGATCGCCAATGGGACCAGGCGTGGGCCGGCATCGAAACCTGCCTCGCCCGCCATCCGGCCGACGGCTATGCGGCTTATGTCAAGGCGCTGCTCTGGCACCGGAAAGGGGAGAACTCCGCCGCCGAAACGCTGGTGCGCGATCTGATCAAACGGGATTCGCCGGATCCGCAGGTGCGGATTTCCAGCCGTTACCTGCTGGCGGAAATCCTGGACGCCGCCGGTCAATACGCGGAGGCGTTTTGTCAGCTGCTGGAGGCGAAAAAATTCGCCCGGCTGACGGCCAACACCGCGCAACTGGAGCGGGATTATGACGGGGCCGATGCGCGCCGACGCGAATTGCTGGCGTCCCTGAAGCCGGGCATGATCCAACGCTGGCGGCAGGAGGCCCCCGCCGCGCCGCATCCAGGGCGGCTGGCATTTCTGGGCGGGCATCCGCGCAGCGGCACCACGCTGCTGGAACAGATTCTGGGCGCGCATCCCGAGGTCCGGGCCTTCGACGAGTCGGATGCCTTCGTCAATGAAATCTGGAATCCGCTGGCGCCGATAAACGCCCCGCGGGCGCTGACCGTCGGCGAACTCGATTCGCTGCCGCTGAAGCGGCGGGCGGAAATGCGGCGGCGCTATCTGAAAAGCCTGCTGCGCGAAGCCGCGGGGGAACCCGCCGGGCAGGTGCTCCTGGACAAGAATCCCTCGCCCACCCTGGCCCTGCATCTCTGGCTGCGCCTCTTCCCGGAACTCAGGGTCATCATCGCCCTCCGCGATCCGCGCGACGTGGTGATCAGCTGTTTGTTTCAGAATCTGGGCCTGACCGCGTTGAACGTCAATTTTTTGAGCCCGGACCGCGCGGCCAGGCATTATGCCGATCTCATGGATGTCTGGTTGCGGCTGCGCGACCTGGGCGGCTTTGACTGGCGGGAGGTTCACTACCGCGACCTGGTGGCCGATCTGGCCGGGGCGGGCCGTCGCGTCACGGAATTCCTGCAGCTGCCCTGGCAGCCCGCGCAGGAGCAATTCCACGAATCCGCCGGGAGGAAATTCCTGTTCTCGCCGACCTATTCGGCCGTGACCCGGCCGTTGCAAAACCGCTCGGTGGACCGCTGGAAAAATTACGCCGGCGAGCTGGCGCCCCTCCGGGACCGGCTGGCCCCGTATTGCCGCGCGTTCGGTTATGACGAACGCGGCTGAGGCTTTCGGCCCGGCCGCCGGAATTCACTTGCACGCGGGAGACGGATTGTTAAAGTCCCCGCACTTTTCTTCCACCGGATGGTGGTTTTTTATTTTAACCGAAGCTAAATCTCTGTGAAAATTTTCAGCGGCACCGCAAACGAATCCCTGGCCCGCGCCATTTGCAAATCCATCAACGTCCAGCTCGGCCAGTGCACCATCTCGCCGTTTCCCGACGGCGAGACCTTTGTCAAGATCGAGGAAAACGTGCGGGGCGAGGACATCTTTGTCATCCAGCCGACGTCGCCGCCCACGAACCACAATCTGATGGAGCTGTTCATCATGATGGATGCGCTGCGCCGGGCGAGCGCGGCGCGCATCACCGCGGTGATGCCGTTTTACGGCTACGCGCGGCAGGACCGCAAAGACCAGCCGCGCGTTCCCATCACGGCGAAGCTCGTGGCGAACCTGCTGGTGGCGGCGGGCGCCAACCGCGTGCTGACCATGGACCTGCACGCGCAGCAGATCCAGGGCTTCTTCGACATCCCGGTGGATCATCTCTA
>CAIJNQ010000287.1 GCA_903822015.1 uncultured Verrucomicrobia subdivision 3 bacterium
ATTGTGTCGGGTCAGGAAGAAAACGCATTGTTCCAATTGAGTGAACTGGAGGCCAAATTTCTTAAAAAGTAAAAAATTAAAGAATAAATACCATATTGAAAGCTATCAACAATAGAAAACTTCGAGCACTTAAAAAGTTTGCAATCCAGTGGGCACAGGCATGGTATCGGCATCCTATTATCAGGCTCAATCCCGATTCATAACTCTTGCACCAACCTGCGCTTTCAAATCAGCCGCCTTAACTACGGGAACCACTTGGAAACCCGGATTGAGAACCTCCGCCGATGCGTTTATCGCGCCGAACAGGCATAATGCCATTGTTATGAATTCAGACCTCATCAATTTCCTGTGCTTCAATATTGCCTCATTCCCCTTCAAACTCAAAATATCTCGTCGAACAATGAAGCATAGGTAACTGGGGTATCTAACTTTCATTTTGCTATGCGGCATGAAACTGGCCACGGTGGAGGAGGACAATCTGCGCCCCATCGGCAAACGGGACGTAAACCATGTCCGGGAATTGCAGCCAGCCTGATCGCGCCCGGCTAGTTAAACTGCGCGCCAGCAGCCAATGGTGCCCAGAGATTTACCGGCAGCATTTTCGGTTGCGAGTTTCTTTGCGGATGCCACTGCCAGTTCATTTCCCTCCGGCAGCGACGGCACTGTGACTTCTGCATGTTTAGCATATTACTTGCTGCAAAACCTAGCGGCGTCCGTGGCTGCCAGATGAAGATGTTTTGCGGGCAAAATGTCTGAACGGTGAGCTTCCGATACGCGGACACCAAAACGGACACCAAAAGAGTTCAAAACGGTATGGTTGAATAGAGACGGATTTGCTTGATTCCCCAATGAAATCAGCTATACTTGGGTCACAATCGCGGGGAAAATTGGTCGGAGCCTACTGCTATGTTCCCGCCCCCACCTGGTGGATGATCGCCATTTTTTACACCGTACTCGTCGGCGGACTAGGCGGCTGGCTGTTTGCACCGCCCCGGCGGATTTTGAGCGCGGCGATGCTGATCTTCCTGGGAGCGATTTATTTCGGGCAATGGGAAAAATCGCGCAGCGAAATTGGCCTGACCATATTGCCGCTGAACGGGGGCCACGCCGTTTACGCGGACGCCGACGGGCGAAAAAACGACTGGCTGGTGAACTGCGGCAACGAGCACGCCGTTGAATTGACGCTCAAACCGTTTTTGCGGGCGCAGGGCGCGAACACCCTGCCCCGCCTCGCCTTAACCGAGGGCGACGCGCAGAACAGCGGCGGCGTCCAAGCACTGCGCAAACATTTTGAAATCGGCGAACTGGTCACCAGCCCGGTGCATTTCCGTTCCGCCGCCTATCGCAAGGCCGTCGCCCAGTTCGACCTGACACCCGCGCGCCACCGAGTTCTCCAGAGCGGGGACACGGCCGGCTACTGGCGGGTTTTGCATCCCGCCGCAACCAACCAGGCAGCGCGCGCCGACGATAATGCCCTGGTGCTGCTGGGCAATTGGCAGGGCACGAAAATACTATTGTTGTCCGACCTGGGTCGTGAAGGCCAGAGCGCCCTGCTCGAGCATACCAATAAATTACATGCCGACATCGTGGTCGCCGGCCTGCCCCGCCAGGGCGAACCCCTTTGCGACGCGCTACTCCGAGCGATCCAGCCGAAGGTCATCGTGGTGGCGGATTCAGCATTTCCGGCGAACCGGCGCGCCAGCGGCAGTTTGGAGACCCGGCTGGAGCAGACCCAGATCCCGGTGGTTTACACCCGGATTTCCGGCGCGGTAAAAATTGTGGCGGACCGTGGCGGCTGGAAATTACGGGCGATGGACGGGCAAACCTTCAACTCCGCCGCCGAGTCAGACTGACGGAAACGTAACGCGCCCCGGGAATAATGAACTTCTTCACCTCGACCGAAACGGCGGACGGGGCGAATCCAGCCAGAATGGCATCGGCAAGGTCGGCGGCAAGTTTCTCAATCAATTTCCAGCTGCGCCCGTCGCCGAAGCTCAGGAGCCGCTGCGACACCGCAAAGTAATCAATCGTGTCGGCGAGACCGTCACTTCCGGCGGCGGCGGAGAAATCGGTTTCCAACTCCAGCGACAGCAGCAATCGCTGCGGCCGGGCCCGCTCCGCATCCGGCACGCCGACGTGGTAAAACACTTCGAGATCAACGATGGAAATCCGGGACATTTATGATTTGCGATTTGCGATTATGGATTTGGAGACCGCGTTCAGCAAAACAATCGTCGGCTGATTCAGCTTCAGCTTTCTGGCTTCAGGAAGCTTCAGCCAGCGATATTCCTGGCCTTCATCGTTCAAGATGACACGCGGCCGGCCAACACAGCGGCAGGTATAATTCAGCAGCACGAAATGCGCGTCGTGATAAAACTCCTTTGAGTGGATGCAATCCTGCACGAGCACAAATTCAATATCCGTCACTTTGAGATTGGTCTCCTCCCGGATTTCACGGCGCAGCGCGGCTGCGGAGGATTCGCCCCATTTGATTTTACCGCCGGGAATGCCCCACTTGTCCGACCATTTATGGGTGCGGATCATCAGCACCTCGCCCCGGGCATTGAAGATCAGCCCGCCCACCGTGGCCAGCGGCATTTTCAATTTTGCGGAACGAGACGCCCGCGATCGCGAAACCCCGCCCGAGCCCGACGGCGGGCCGCCCCACCCCGGCGGGATCCGTTCAGGCTCCGCGAGCACGCGCCGCAATTCGCCCAGATGCTCGACAATCAATTCCGGCCTGGCCGCCCGAAGTTGTTCGAGGGTGTTATAACCGGTCAGCACGGCGCAGGAATGCACACCGCCATGCCGCGCGGTTTCGATGTCGTGCTCCATATCGCCGATAAACAGGGTTTCCGCCGGCTGCAGCTTGTTCTCGGCGAGCAGGTCGTGAATTTTTTTCCGTTTGTCCCAGACATCGGTATAAGGCCGGTCCAGATAGGCGTCGAACCCGGTCACGAGGCATTGCGCCTTGAAATAGTCAGCATGCACCGTGCTGAGAAGAAAGGTGCGGATTTTTTCCGCGCGGCAATATTCCAGGAACTCGCGGGCGTGGGGCAGTTCCACGACCGAGGATTGAGCGTGTTTGAAACTGGCGTGAAACCAGGCTTCCAACCGGGGCATGGGCACATGCGGCGTATGCCGGTCGTAAAATTTCTTGAAAGGCAGGGAAAACTCCGCGCGAAAGGTGGCGAGCGACATGACCGGCCGGCCGGCCCGGCCGAGGACAAAATTGGAGGCCTGCAAGACGGCGGGCAAATCGTCCACCAACGTCCCGGACCAGTCGAAGATGATGTTGCGGATCACGCGGGAAATTAAACCACGAAACCCACGAAACACACGAAAAGTTTTCCAAACTTGAAACCGGACACCGGACACCTGAAACTTGCCTCGTGCTCATCGCTTTTAACAAACCGTTCGGGGTGCTGTCGCAGTTCACCGGCGACGGCTCGGCGAACCGGACGCTAGCGGAATTCCAGTTGCCAGAGGACGTTTACCCCATCGGCCGGCTCGACGCTGATTCCGAAGGCCTTCTCTTGCTGAGCGATGAACCGGCCTGGAACGAAAAGCTGCTGCATCCCCGGCACGCCCATGAGCGTGAATACTGGGCCCAGGTGGAACGGATTCCGACACGCGAAGCACTGGACCAGATGCGGAAAGGCCTGGTGATTCAAGGCCGCCAGACTTTGCCCTGCCGCGGGTGGATTTTAGAGCCGCAACCGGTCCTTGCGGAGGGCCACCATTTTAATTCGTCGGCTGGCGGGGACGCCCGCCCCACCATCCGGCCACGCGTGCCGCCGATCCGTTTTCGCAAAAGCGTGCCGGATTGCTGGATCGGCCTGGAATTGATCGAGGGCAAGAACCGGCAGGTGCGACGCATGACGGCGGCCATCGGGCATCCGACGTTGCGTCTGCTGCGCATGCGAATAGGCGGATTGAAACTTGGCGATTTGGCACCTGGCAAATGGAAAATTCTTTCGCCGGAAGAACGCAAGCTGGTGGCCGGTGAATAATCTTTGCACTCGCGCTTGCATTGCGCAGGTCGGAAATTACACTCCGCGCGCCCATGGCAAACCTGAGTTCATTGAATCCGCAACAACGACAGGCCGCGGAGACGATCCACGGCCCGGTGCTCATCCTGGCGGGCGCCGGCACGGGCAAAACGCGCGTCATCACCTACCGCATCGCGCACCTGATTGACAAGGGGGTGGCGCCGGAAAACATCCTCGCAGTAACGTTCACCAACAAAGCCGCGCGGGAAATGCAGGAACGCGTCAACAAACTGCTGCCCAGGCGAAGTCCCAAGTTTGAAGGCAGAAGGCAGAGGGAGGACAAAGAACCGCGCCCGACCCTGTGCACGTTTCATTCGCTCTGCGTCCGGATTTTGCGCTCACATATTGAGCGGCTGGGTTACAAGCGCAATTTTGTCATCTACGACGAGTCGGAACAGCTCGGCGCGGTCAAGAAGATCCTGAGCGGCATATCGGCCAAGGGTGAAAAGGCCGACCCGGCGGCGATTCTGGCACTGCTGAGCAAGTTCAAGAACGGCGGCGACCGGTCGGCGGCGTTCGCGGACCCGAGCGTCCGCGCCCTGGCCGAGCATATCCGGACGCGCTACGAATCCGCCTTACGCGCGTGCAACGCCGTGGACTTTGACGATTTGATCCTGCTGACGCTGCGGCTGTTCCAGGAATTCCCCGACGTGCTGGAAACCTGCCGCGCGAAATACCGGTACGTGATGGCGGACGAATATCAGGACACGAACGCTACCCAGTTTCAATTGATTCACGCGCTCACGCTCAAGCATCGCAACCTCTGCGTGGTGGGCGACGACGACCAGAGCATCTACGGCTGGCGCGGCGCGGAGATCGCCAACCTGCTCGACCTGGAAAAACATTATCCGGAGGTGAAGATCATCAAGCTCGAGCAGAACTACCGTTCGACCAATACGATCCTGACCGCCGCCAACGCGCTCATCAAGAACAACACGCGCCGACGCGCCAAAGCCCTCTGGTCACAAAAAGGCCAGGGGACAAAAATCCGCCTGCGCGCCTGCACCGATGAGGACGAGGAGGCGACGGAGGTGGTGGGGCAGATTGAATTCGCCCGGCTCGCGAATCGAATTTCCTGGAAGGAGAACGCGATCCTCTTCCGCACCAACATCCAGTCCCGGCCCATTGAGACGGCGCTGCGGAAGGCGGGCGTGCGGTATCATCTGATCGGCGGGCAAAGTTTTTTTGACCGGCGCGAGATCCGGGATTTCCTTGCCTATCTCAAGATGTTCATCAATCCGCATGACGACATCAGTCTTTTGCGCATCGCCAACACGCCGGCGCGGGGCCTGAGCGACGTGACCATGGAACGCCTACTGGCCGCCAGCCAGGAAAGGCACTGCTCCGTTTTCGCCGCGATGAAGAATCCGCTCGTGCAAATCACCTTCCAGAAACGGACGCAGGAAAGCATCGCCGCGTTTCTGGAATTCATCGAGCGCACGCGGGCGCAGCTCCACAACGAGACAGTCAAGCAGGAGCCGAAGGTATTGCAGACCTGGGCGGACCAATTTCTCGACGAATCCGGCTACCTGCTGGAATTGCGCCGGCAGGAAAAGGACGCCGAGACCGGCGACGCCCGGGTGCGCAATCTGCGCGAGTTGACGGCCACGCTGGATGGAAACTTTCCCGCCGGCAAAGCGCCGTTCGAGCGGCTGGAAACCTTTCTGGAGGACATCACCCTGGATTCCGACCGCGAAGAGGAGGAGGAAAAGGGCGACGTCGTCACGCTCATCACCATGCACAGCTGCAAGGGGCTGGAATTTCCGCGCGTGTTCATCGTGGGGCTGGAGGACGGCCTGCTGCCGCACACGCGGTCGACCACGGAAGGCACGCTGGACGAGGAGCGGCGGCTGTTTTACGTGGCGGTCACGCGCGCGATGCTGTCGCTGACCATCAGCCATTGCGCGAGCCGGAAGAAATACGGGCAGTTGCTGCCGTGCCATCCGTCGCGTTTCCTCAAGGAGCTGCCGGCGGAACTGGTGGAAGAAGCGGAGGCCAAGGACAAGAAACCGGTGAGCCAGACGATCGGGAAAAGTTTATTCGACGCGATGCGGGAAGCGGTGGGGTGACCCGAGCTGATGCTTAAAACGGCCAGTTGATGCCAAGGGAGACATAAACCTGGCCGCCCAGATTCAATTCCGCCGAGCGGCCGCCGTTGCTGAAACTGGCATTGCCCAGCGGCATATATTGGGCGCTCAAATAAAAGTCGGCGTTGTCCAGCACATGATACATCAAAGTGCCGTTCACGTAGCCGCCGTAGATCACCTGAGTGGTGCCAAACGAGCCCGAATTGCCGGCACCAACGCCGCCGGTGGTGATGGTTTCGTTGTATTTATAATTGCCGTTCACGAGGCCGACCGCCGGACCACCGCCCAGGGACATGCCAAAATCCTCCGTCAGGTCCCAGTAAAAATTCGGGCCGAGGCGGAGCGTGTAGAGCATCTCATCCAACTCGCGCGTACCGCTGACAATTCCGCCGGTGGTCTGCTGCTGGGTGTTGGGTAAAGGGGTGCCGGGAATGGTCCAATCACCCGGCTGCCGGTTGAATCCACCTTGATACGGTGCCGCCGGAATCGGAGCATTGTTCTGATTGGCGGTGTTGAAAGTATAAAGCGTGCTAGTGATGCTGGCGGACATGGAACGGTTGTCCTTGAGGGAGATGGGCAACAGCCCGAAACCGAGTTCCCAACCGACGCGGGCGTGTTTCCAGTACCAGATATTATCGCCATAAACCATGTCGAAGCCCGGAAACTCGCCGGTATCCTTGGAGCTACCGCTGGTGGTGTATTGGGACGTTGCCTGCATAGTCAGGGTTTGGGCCGCATAATTGTATTGGGAGCTGGTTTGGTAACCCCAGTTGCTGGTCTGACCGAAAGCATTGCCCGAGCTGTCCCTTTTGACATAGCCGTTGTCATAAATGCCGTTGGCCGGGTCGCTGCCCGAAACGCCAAAGAGGCCCGACTCACTAAAATTGGCACTGATGTTCAAACCGACCATGGCGCCGATGCGGAAATGGCGCGTCCAATCCCCCGTGTCGGAGGGGATTTTTATGAAAGCATTGGAAGTCGGGTCACCCCCGAAGGCGTCCATGGAAGACGCAGTACCGGTTGACCAGGGGTCCAATTGCGCGGAAGCGCACATTGCAAGCCCTGAGAAACCGCAAACCATACAGCCCTTCGTGAAACGGCGGCTGCCCCGGCATGACGATTTACGCGAGGACTTCATGGATTTTGAATGACGCGATAGAAACGCGCCGGAGCCGCGGACGGAAGGCTCCTGGTCGTCGGCGGTCCGTAATCAACCCATTGCTTCCGGTTTGCTCCCGCCACGATGGACGGCGGCGCGATCAGGGCGTTGGAAAATGAAAGATTGTCGCTGTAAACCACAGTGTACGTTTTTCCGGGGGTGGAAGGAAATTCGATGAGCAAATCGCCGTTGGCCAGGGGCACGATGCGGGAAATCACGAGGTTCGGGTTGACCGAAGCAACGGGCGGCGGCGACAAGGCCGGCACCGGGACGGCAAAAGCCTGCAATTGCGCATCGGCCAGCGTGAAATAATTGGTGGCAAAGAACTGCAGCAACAGGGTCACAGTCTGGTTGGGGTCCAGCTGGGAAATGTAAACCACGAACGGATTGCCGCTGTTGGTGCCGGCGACGTTGTATAATTGCTGGTTGGTCAAACCGGTCACCAACACGCGGGCGGCGGTGACGGATGCCGGACCGGCGTTCGACACAGCGATGGTTTGTTCGACCAAGCCGTTTTGCGGATTGTAGGTTTGCGGCGAGGTGACGCTGGCGTTCAGTATGCCGGCAAGATAATTGATGACGGCGAGGCTGTTGCTGGCCGTATTATTGGCGAGGTTGGTATCCAGAATGCCCGGGGCGCCGACGGCGGCGAAAAAATTAAGCACGACATTATTCGTGGGCTGAATGGTCAATTGCAGATTGGTGGAGGTGCCGCCATTCATCGTGCCCAAGTTGAAAATCATAATGTTGCTGGCAACCGTGGCGGGCGGCACCGGCGAAACGCCGAGCAAAATGATTCCCGGCGGCAACGTGTTGGTGAGGACCACGCCCGGCGCGGCAGCCGGACCGGCGTTGGTGACGCTCACGCGGTAGGTAAACCAATCATTGGTGATAATGGCCGTCGAGGGTACCGAGATCGCCACGCCGAGATCGGCCAGCACGGGAGGAATATTCGTCACCAGGGTCACCACGTTAGTGGAAGCCGTGTTGGTCACGATGGTGGAAGCCACGGAGACAACCACCTGGTTGGTAATAGATCCAGCTGCGGTTGGTTGCACGGTCAGGGACAAACGGACAATTCCGCCAAGAGCAAAACCTCCGATATTAAACACGATGACATTATTGAAATTTGTAACGGCGCCGCCCAGATTGGGAACGGCGCTTACGTATCGGGCCGTGGCCGGCAGGGTGTTGCTCACCAGGGTATACACTCTGGTCAGATCGCCGACCAAATTGGTCACGGTGATGGTGTAGGTCAGGGAATTGCTGACCAGAAGGGAATTAGCTGAAGGGACGACGGAAAACTCAAAGTAACCACCGACCTGAGCTTGAGCATCGGCGCCGGCGAAAATCAACAGGGCCACGAAGGCGGCGAGCAACCGGAACTTGAAAGAAAACTTCATGTAAATCGAGACCCAAATTAAACGCCACAAGGCTGCGAAAGTTTCAATCATTTAGCAATCTTCCGTTGGCCGGGCGAATACCCGCCAGGCACGGCTTAATTGACGCAGCCTCATTCCACCGGTAAATTCCGGCCATGACTGGTGCAGCCGAAAGCCGACCCATTGACGCAGAGCAATTGAAACTGCGCAAGCCGATGCCGCGGGAACGATTCACGCCGCTGGCGCAGGAGATTTACACCCTCAAGAAGCAGCTCAATGCCGTCATTCTGGCGCACAATTATCAGGTGCCGGAAATCCAGGACGTAGCGGATTTTGTCGGCGATTCGCTCGGCCTGGCGCAGCAGGCGGCCCAGACGCGCGCGGACGTCATTGTCTTCTGCGGCGTGCATTTCATGGCGGAAACGGCGAAAATTCTGAATCCAGAGAAAATCGTGGTGCTGCCGGACAAGGAGGCAGGCTGTTCGCTGGAAGAAAGCTGTCCGGCGGAGAAACTGGCCGCGCTCCAAAAAACGAATCCGAATTTCTGGACGATTGCCTACATCAATTGCAGCGCGGCGGTGAAGGCGCTGTGCGACGTCATTGTGACGAGCGGCAACGCGGAGAAAATCGTCAACGCCGCGCCCAGGGACAAGGACCTGCTCTTCGTGCCGGATGAAAATCTCGGCCAATGGGTGATGGAGCAGACGGGCCGGCCGATGACGCTGTGGCAAGGCAATTGTTATGCGCATGTGGAGTTTCAAAGCGAGAACATCCAAAAACTGAGGCAGCAATTCCCCGACGCCAAGGTGGTGGTGCATCCGGAAAGCCGGCGCGCGGTGCGCGACCTGGCGGATGCGGTTTGCTCGACGGAGAGGATGATCACCTACTGCAAGTCGAGTCCGGCGAGGCGATTCGTGGTGGTCACCGAATCGGGCATCATCCACCGGATGCAGAAGGAATGCCCGGACAAGGAATTCATCTGCACGCCGACGTTTGACGCGATGCGGTCGCCGACCGATCCGTGCCACTGCAGCGAATGCAAATTCATGAAAATGAACACGCTGGAAAAGGTCCGCGACTGCATGAAAAACCTCGCACCGCGCGTGGAATTGCCGGCAGAGATCATCCGCCGCGCCCGCCGGCCGATTGAGCGGATGCTGGAAATTTCGGCCAGGCCGCTGGAAAATGCGAGCGGATGAAGTTTTTTGCAACCAGTCAAAAGACACACTTTAAGGACATTGTAACATAATCGTAACAATCCCGCCAACAGACCGTAACCTGATGGTTGCATTCTGTGGACGCATCTGGCTATAACAACTATGAAAAAAAACAAAACCGCAATGAATTCGACCAAAGCAGCGTTGTTCGGAGGGGCAACCGCCTTGATGGCACTATCAACCCAATCCCACGCCCAATCATCGGACGCACTGATCGACAAACTGGTGGATAAGGGGATTCTGACGACCAAGGAAGCGCAGGAATTACGTGACGAATCCGATCAGGATTTCACCACGGCGTTCCAGGCCAAGACCGGAATGCCGGATTGGGTGACGGGTTACAAGTTCAGCGGTGATTTTCGCGGTCGTTATGACGAGGTCGCCAGCACCGATGGCAATAGTAATTTTGCGAAACGCGACCGTTTTCGCTACCGGCTGCGCGCGGGCGTCGTGATTTCCATGAAGGACAACATGGAAGTCGGATTCAGCCTGACCTCGGGCGATTCGGCACCGACCACGGGAGGTTACACCGGCGGCGGCGGGCAACCCCTCTCGAACAACAGCACGTTGCAGGACAACGGCACAAAGAAAAACGTCTATATCGACACTGCCTACGGCAAATGGACGCCATTAAACAGCGACGGCTGGTTTCTTTCCACCACCATCGGCAAAATGGTTGATCCGATGCAATTCACCCCCATGGTATTCGATTCGGATTGGACACCGGAAGGCGGTGCGGTGCAAAGCGGCTACACATTCAATGATCACCATGCCATTGTGGTCAATGCCGGTGCGTTCGTGGAGGATCAGGAAGTCGGCGGCGCGGACACCGGATCGGTTCGCGCCCCGGGCCTTTTCACCGGCCAGGCGGCCTGGAACGCGACCTGGACCCAGCGTCTCGGAACCTCGCTTGGCATAGGCGGTTACACCATCGTCAACCCGGCCAACCTGACGACCGCCAATGTGCCCTATGTCAATCAAGGCAACAGCCGCACGACCGGCGGAGTGCTGATCAACAATTACTCGCCCATCATCGGGGATGCCAGCGCGACCTACAAACTAGACACCTTTCCGTTATATCCCGGCGCCTTTCCGATCAAGGTGTCTGGTGAATTTATCAATAACGTCGGGGTGATTCAGAACAACAACAACAATCAAGGCTATTGGGTCGGCGTCACATTCGGCAAATCCGGCACCAAGCACACATGGGATATTTCCTACCGCTACGAATACCTCGAAGCCGACGCGGCGTATGACCAATTGGTGGATGATGATAACGGAGCATATTACCAGAACGCCCCGAGGGGAGGTGCGATCGGCTATTACGGCGGCACAAACATTAAAGGTCACCTGATCAAGGCCAACTATTCGATCACCGATTCGCTGACCTTCACGTTCAGCTGCTACCTGAACGAACTCATCAATCCCAGCTTGAACACGGTCGGCAACCCGCCCCAAGGCGAACCCAAAAGCAGCGCCATCCATGCGATGGCGGACCTGATGTGGAAATTCTAAAAGTCACCAAAACGTAACTAACGATCAGCCAAAAAATGCGTCAAAGTTCAACGGAAACAACATCATGAAACACATCATAAAACAATTCAGCATCGCAGCCCTTGCGACCGGCCTAGCCACGGCGGCCTGGGCAGGCAACATCACGGTCAAAGGTTCCGACACACTGCTCATCCTCGCGCAGAAGTGGGCCGAGACATACATGGGCACCCATGCGGATGTGAAAATCTCGGTTACGGGCGGCGGCACCGGCACGGGCTTTGCCGCGTTACAAAACCAGACCACGGACCTGTGCGACGCCTCGCGCAAGGCCAAGGCCGCGGAAATCGCCAATTGCATCAAGGCGTTCAATGCCCGGCCCACGGAATACAAGGTAGCGCTGGACGGATTGTCGGTTTATGTGAACCCGGAAAACCCGCTGAAAGAACTCACCGTCGCTCAGGTCGGAGACATTTTCACCGGCAAGATCACGAATTGGAAGGAAGTAGGCGGGCCGGACGCGCCGATCACGGTTTACAGCCGGGAAAACAGCTCCGGCACCTACGAGTTTTTCAAGGAACACGTTTTGAAAGGACACGATTTCGCAGCCGGCGCACAGACCATGCCCGGCACCGCGGCCATTGTGCAGGCCGTAGTGAAGGATAAAAACAGCATCGGCTACGGCGGGGCGGCCTACGGCGGCGGCAGCAAACAACTGGCAATCAAAAAGGACGATAGTTCCCCGGCCATGGAGCCGACCGAGGACAATGTTGAAACGGGAACCTATCCCATCTGGCGCTACCTTTACGTCTATGTGAATCCGGCCCTGGACAAGGGCGAGATTGCCGCCTACCTAAACTGGATCCGCAGCGACGACGGCCAAAAATACGTGAAGGACGTGGGCTATTTTCCGCTGCCAAAAAACCTGCGGAATTGATTTGATCGAAAGTTCCTCCGACGATCATTCACGGCGGGCGGTAGCGCGATTCCGGTTTGAGATTCCCGCTCCGCCCGCTAAACTTTTGACCCTAGTGAGCCAGGACCAAAACGACAACCGACCGGCCGGCTGGATGGGCATCCGACGCGGCCATCAAGCGCGACCGGTTGAATGGCTGGCGGAGAAATTTATTTTCCTGGTCTCGCTCACCGCCATCGTGATGGTGTTCCTGATTTTTCTGTTTGTCGCGCGCGAGGCGCTGCCGTTATTTTTCGGCGAGACCAACACCGCGCTGGTGCAGAAGCCCATTCCCACGGCGGACATCGACAAACTTACCCCGGCCCAGCTACAGAAGTATCTCGAACTCACCCCGGAGCAATTTGCCGCGATGGACAAGGACACCCTGAAGTCATTGATGGACGTGAAGCAGGAAGCACAGGATGAAATCCCGGAAGAATTCCGTCATGATCCGGACGCCAACATCAACACCACCGAATGGCGTTATCTCCTGCTGCCACACCAATGGAATCACTATGAAAAGCCGGAGTATATCTGGCAACCGGTCGGCCAGATCCAAAAATACAACATCATCCCCCTGCTCGTCGGCACGTTAAAAACCACCCTGATCGGACTCCTGTTCGCCGTGCCGCTATCCGTGGGCGCCGCAATTTATGTTTCGCAAATGGCCCGGCCGAAAATGCGCGAGATCATCAAACCGACCATTGAATTATTGTCCGGCATTCCGTCCGTGGTGGTCGGTTTCTTCGCGCTGCTGGTGATGGCCACAGTGCTGCAAAAAATTTTCGGATATCAAACCCGATTGAATGCATTTGTTGCCGGCATAGCGCTCGGTTTTGCCGTCATCCCCGTCATTTTCTCCATTGCGGAAGACGCCCTAACCAGCGTGCCCCGCGCGTACACGCAGGCCGCCCTGGCCCTGGGGGCTTCGCGGTGGCAGACCGCATGGCAGATTGTCCTGCCCGCCGCGCTGCCGGGGGTATTTGCGGCGTCCGTGCTCGGCTTCGGGCGCGCCATCGGGGAGACGATGATTGTGCTGATGGTCTGCTCCGCCAGCGTGATGTCCTGGAGCATTTTTGATTCGGCGCGGAGCATCACCACGACCATCGCCGCGGAAATGGCCGAGGCGGTTTCCGGCGGACCGCATTATCGCGTTTTGTTCATGCTGGGCTCGCTGCTTTTCGCAGCGACCTTTGTTTCCAACATGATAGCCGGCGCGGTCATCCAGCGATTCAAGTTGAAACTGGAAGGCAAACGATGAGCGCAACGACCCGAAGACATTTTCGCGCGGAGAAATTTGATTTCAGCTCGTTTTTTTTCACGGGCCTGACGGGACTGGCGACCCTGCTCATCCTCGCAATTTTGGCCGTCATTCTGGGAAACATCCTTATCAACGGCTGGCAGGGATTTACCTGGCATTTCGTTTCGACGATCCCGAAGAAAAATTTCTTCGACATCAACACGACCGGGGTGCTGCCGATGATCGTCGGCACCACGATCCGGGTATTTGTGATGACCATTTTCGTGGTGCCGATCGGCGTCATCACCGCCATATACCTGACGGAATATGCACCGAACAATTCGCTCATCACCAAATTCATCCGCGCCGCGGTCAACAATCTCGCGGGGGTTCCATCCATCGTCTTCGGCTTGTTTGGGCTGGGATTTTTCATCAATTTCATCGGCAAACACATGGACGCCATGCTCCAGAATCCCAGCGCGGTCTGGGGCCAGCCGGCGTTGATCTGGGCGGCGCTGACCCTGGCGGTAATGACCATGCCGGTTGTGATTGTGGCCACGGAAGAGTCGCTCAAGGCCATTCCGCCCGGGCTGCGGGAGGCCAGCCTGGCGCTAGGAGCGACCAAGCTGGAAACAATTTTGCGGGTTGTACTGCCGCAGGCACTGCCCGGCATCATGACGGGCGGCATCCTGGCCGTAAGCCGGGCCGCCGGCGAAGTCGCACCGATTTTGTTTACGGGCGTCGCATATTACATGGCATCGCTCCCCCACCGGGTAACCGACCAGTTCATGGACCTGGGATACCACGTATTCGTATTATCCACGCAATCCCCCAATATCGAACAGACCCGGCCGATCCTCTACGCCACTGTGGTCGTGCTCCTCCTGCTGACATTCGCCCTGAACCTGGTGGCCATCATCATCCGCGCGCGGGTCCGAAAGAAACTCCGCGCCCTGGGCTGAAATTTTATGGCTGACATCGCAATGCCAAAATTAAACCCGCCGGAGGCGAAAACGAATTCGCCCGGCAGCAACACGCTGATTCAAATCGAATCCCTGTCGCTCCATTACGGGGAAAGCAAAGCGCTTAAAAACATTTCGCTGACCCTGGGTGAAAAAGTCGTCACCGCCTTCATCGGACCTTCCGGCTGCGGCAAATCCACCCTGCTCCGCTGCCTCAACCGGATGAACGACCTGATCGACAATGTGCGGATTGAGGGCTCCTGCAAGATCGGGGGGCATGACATCTACAGCCCGGACGTGGATGTGATCGAACTGCGCAAGCGGGTTGGGATGGTGTTCCAAAAATCAAATCCGTTCCCGAAATCCATCTACGAAAACGTCGCCTACGGCCTGCATCTACACGGCTCAAAAAGCAAGCCGGAGATTGCAGCCGTGGTCGAACAAAGCCTGCGCAGCGCGGCCCTATGGGACGAAGTCAAAGACCGCCTGCACGCCAGCGCGCTGGGCCTGTCCGGCGGTCAGCAGCAGCGGCTATGCATCGCCCGCGCCATCGCCATCAAGCCGGAAATCATTCTGATGGATGAACCTGCTTCCGCGCTGGATCCGCTCGCCACCGCCCGGATCGAGGAATTGATTCTGGAATTGAAAAAAGATTTCACCATTGTCATCGTCACGCACAACATGCAACAGGCCGCCCGGATATCGGACCAAACCGCGTTTTTTTACATCGGTGAGCTCATCGAATTCGACAGCACCGCCAAAATTTTCACCAATCCAGCCAAGAAGCAGACGGAAGATTATGTGACAGGCCGGTTTGGCTGAGCTATTTTTTGCAAATCAAACTATGGAAAATCATTTTGAAATGGGGCTGGACGCGCTGCGGCAGAAAATCCTGCTAATGGCCAGCCGCGCCGAGACCGCGGTCAACCAGTCGGTCCAGTCATTGGTCCAGCGCGATTACGACCTCGCGATCCGGGTGCGCGAGGACGACAACATCATCGACCAGTTCGAGGTGGAGATCGACGAGATGGCGATCGTGCTGCTGACCAAGGCGCCGCTGGCGAGCAATCTGAGGCTGATCACGGTCGCCATGAAGGTTTCACAGAATCTGGAACGCATCGGCGACGAAGCCACCAAGATCGCCAAGCGCGCCCGCGACCTCGCCCAGGAACCGGCGGTAAAAGTCAATTTCGACATCAACCGGATGGCCGTCATGGCGCTCGCCATGGTCAAGGAGTCGCTGGATGCCTTTGTGCAACGCGATCCCGCCGCCGCCCGCGCCATCATTCCGCGGGACAAGGAAGTGGATGCGCTCAACAAGGAAATCCATTCACAACTGGCGCAGCACATGACGCTAAATCCCGATACAATCGGGCGCTGCCTGCATTGGATTGTGGCCGCCAAAAGCCTGGAACGCATCGCCGACCACGCTAAAAACATCGCCGAGGAAGTGGTTTATCTGTGCGAGGCCCAGGATATCCGGCACACGCTGAAGAACTGATTTTGCGTGCGCCATGGCGGTTTCCGGCTAATCTAGTGCACCCATGTTCTCCATCCAGCAACTGTTCAGCAAAGGCGACCGTTTTCAGGAACTACTCGAAGCCGCCGCCAAAGAAACCCGCGAAAGCGTCCGGCTGGTCATCGAGCTGATGAAGTCACCCCGCAACACGCAAAACCTCGACGATCTCATCCTCGCGCGCCGGAAAGAAAAGAAAATCTCCGAGCAAATCAGCAACGAACTGGTGAAGACGTTCATCACCGGACTGGAGCGCGAGGACATAGAGGCCCTGGCCCGCGGCCTTTATCGCATTCCGAAGGCCGCCGAAAAACTGGCGGAGCGTCTGGTGATGGCGGGGAAGCATCTGGACGGAATTGATTTTTCAAAGCAAGCCGACATGATGACCAAAGCCACCGAGGCAATCCATGACATGGTCAAACAGTTACGGAACATGGAAGACATGGAAAAACTCAAGACCTACAACGACCGGCTGCAGCTGGTGGAAGCCGAGGCGGATAAATACATGAACGAATTGCTCCGCGACCTATACGGCGGCAAATACGACGCCATTCGCGCCATCGTCGTCCGCGATGTTTATGAGCTGATGGAAAAAGTGGTTGATCGCTGCCATGACACCGGCAACGTGGTCATGCATATCGTCCTGAAAAACTCCTGACGCGCGATGTTGCTCATCCTGCTCGTCATTTTCATCGCGCTGGTGTTCACCTACATCAACGGTTTTCATGACACGGCCAATTCCATCGCCACCGTGGTCTCGACCAAGGTGTTGACTCCGCGTCAGGCGGTGATGCTGGCGGCCGCGACCAATCTTGTCGGCGCCTTTTTCGGGACCGCCGTGGCCGCGATGATCGCATCCGGCCTGGTGGACGCACAAGTGGCAACCATGCCCGTAATATCCTGCGCGCTCACCGCGGCCATCATTTGGAGCCTGCTGACATGGTGGTTCGGGCTGCCCTCCAGCTCCTCGCATGCCCTCGTCGGCGGACTATGTGGCGCCGTGCTCGCCGCCTCCGGCAACCGCTGGTCCGCCATCATCTGGTCCGTCCCCGGGAAGGAGCATTGGTGGCAGGGCAAAGGCATTCTTTGGAAAGTGATCGTGCCGATGATCAGCTCACCGCTGGTGGGGTTTGTGGTCGGATTCCTATTCATGGGCCTTTTGTATTTTCTATTGCGCAACTGGCGGCCCGTCACCGTGAACCGGACGTTTGGGAAATTGCAATTGTACAGCGCCGCCTACATGGGATTCGCACACGGCACGAATGACGCCCAAAAGACGATGGGCATCATCACACTCGCGCTGGTGGTCGCCACCAAAACCGGGCTATTACTTGCCACACCCGGCTGGCTGGTTTGGCTGCAAACCCCGGAAGGAACACCCGCCGGCTATTTGCCGCCGGTCACCTGGGTCATCACGCATCTGCCCGCCGGGCTGCAATTTGGCTACCAACCACCGACGCTCGATCCGAAGGCCCAGTACATCCCGGCATGGATCACCATTCTCTGCGCGCTGACCATGTGCGCCGGCACCGCGGCCGGCGGCTGGCGGATCATCAAAACGCTGGGACATAAAATGGTTAAGCTTCATCCGGTGCACGGTTTCGCGGCGGAAGCGACCGGCGCGAGCGTGCTCTTCACGGCCGCGCATTTCGGGATGCCCGTCTCCACCACCCACGCCATCACGACCTCCATCATGGGCGTCGGTTGCGCGAAAGGTTTCAACGCACTCAAGTTGAACGTTGTGGAACGCATCCTGTGGGCGTGGGTGCTGACCCTACCCGCCAGCGGCGCCTTGGCTTACGCATTGGTCCAGCTGGCCCGGTGGTTCGGCTGGCTGTAAGGACAGACAACAGACACAATCAAGGATGGCGCACCGATAGGGACGCAATGAGCCGGGTGTTTGAACCTTTAGCCGCTGACCGTCAACGCTGCGTTTAAGCAGTGTGGAAAAGGTTTTCTCCGGCCTTCAGCGGACGGCCGATGAGAAATTGTTCCGCCGACAGCCGCGTGCCGCCTTCGCGCTGCAGTTCCAGAATCCGCAACGCGCCCACACCGCAGCCAACCAGAATGCCGGTCTGGTCCGCGGATAAAATTTTTCCCGCCGGACCGGATTCGCCCAAAACCTCAGCTTTCCAGATTTTGAGCAGCTGCGGTTTCGGCTCCGCATGACAAAACGTAAACGCGCCCGGCCACGGGGTGAAAGCGCGCAAACGGTTCCAGATCTGCAGCGCCGGCCGGGTCCAGTCGATATTGCCGTCCGCCTTTTTTATTTTTGCCGCGTAAGTTGAACCGGCCACCGGCTGCGGCCGCGGCGAAAGCCTTCCGGCGACATAATCGGGAATCGTAGCCGCCAGCAGTTCGGCGCCCAGCAGGGCAAGCCGGTCGTGCAACCGCGACGAATCATCTTCGGGTAAAATCGGCGTGCGCCGGACGGATAAAACCGGACCGGTGTCGAGGCCGGCATCCATTTTCATAATGGTAACCCCGGTCTCCGGCTCGCCATCAGCGATGGCCCATTGGATCGGCGCGGCACCGCGATATTTCGGCAGAAGCGAAGTATGGACATTCAGACATCCAAACGGCGGCAGATCCAAAATACTTTGCGGCAAAATCTGGCCATAGGCGACGACGACGATCAAATCGGGTTTTAATTCACGGAGTTCGCCGATGAAAACATCGTCACGCGCCCGGGCCGGCTGGAGGACCGGCCGGCCGAGTTTTACCGCAAGCACCTTCACCGGCGAGGACGTGAGCCGGAGATCACGGCCTTTGGGTTTGTCCGGCTGGGTGACGACGGCAACAATGGAAAGTTTTGGGTCACGGGCGAGCTGCGCAAGACTGGCGCAGGACAATTCCGCCGTCCCCATAAAGATGATTCGCAACGCACTCATGAATCGAACAAAAACCACGCACGGACGGAAAAAGTGCGGGCGCTCAGAGTTTGACGACAAGCCGCATTACTTTGGCAAAGGTTTCAGTCGGCGTACCGTCGGTGTTGATGCGGTGAACGATTTTTTTGCCGTAATAATTCAGCACAGGTTTCGTCTCCTGCTCATAGGTTTTAAGCCGCGCGCGAATCACATCCAAGTTTGCGTCGTCCAGGCGGTTGTCCTTCAGCGCGCGACGCTGGAGGCGTTTGACGAGGTTCTCAAAATTTGCGCTGCACATGTAAAAAACGGCGGTGACATTGAGAAACTTGTCCAGCATCTGTGCCTGGTGGACATTGCGCGGGATACCGTCGAGCACGAGGGTATTTCGTTTGGGATCCAGCCGCCCGGCAACCGTCAGCGCGTGGGTATGTTTTTTCCAAAGCTCGATGGTCAATTCATCCGGCACCAGCTTGCCGCGACTGGAGTATTCAACAAACACCCTGCCGAGCGGTTCGTCAGGGCTGAGGCCCCGGAAAACATCGCCGCAACTGCAATGGTAGAAGCCGGGAATCGCTCCCAGAATTTTCCCGTGCGTGCCCTTGCCGGAACCGGGCGCGCCGAACATGAGAATGGTTCGGTATTTCAAGACACTTTCGATTTGATTTGAATTTCCAGGATATCGGTGAAGGGCACCATCACTTCCTGACGCACTTCGCCAACCACAACCTCCAGATGCACATCGGCCGTGGCAATGCGGGTTATGCGATCCACAATATACTGGCCACCGCCGGTCTTAATCACCATGGTCTTATCCTTGTCGGCGCCATGGCGGACGACGCCAAAAAAGCCGGAAAATTTGGTTTCAAAAAAGCGCCGGTTAAAGGTGAACTGGCCCCGCTGGAAAACCTGCGCGGCAGCCTTAGCTTCAGCCGGAGCCTGCCAGGAACCGGGAGTCACCTGAATTTCCCCGGACACAGGGGACGGTTCCGCCACCGCAAAGGAAGCGGGATCACCCTCCGCCGGGGCCTCGACCGGGACGGCCTCCACCCGCAGGGGAATCGATAAAAAGATAATAGGCCCGATAATCGGGAGCAGAGCCGCCAAGCCCATAACCAGCGCTTTGGGCCGGGCACGAACGACGGCAATTTCGAAACCGGCATAAATATTTGCCGCATAGATCAGAATCAGCGCGAACAGGCCAACCGAGGAGGAAAACAATGCGCCAAAAAGCGATTGGGCAGGCGGCACCTCCAGACGGGTCACATCCTGAACCTTGACTTCCGGTCGTTGTGGGCGGGCGGACACGGGAATCTCCATGAACGGTTCAACGAGCGGCTTAATCTTTGAATTATCAGCCAATTGCTTCAATCCGTCCTGGGAAAATTTTGTCCACGCAAAGCGTTCGGAGTAACTGCCGTCACTCATCCGAAATTTGACGCCGATATCATCGAAAGAAACGATGTCACCCACCAACGCAGTTCCATCAGCCAATGAATAAGTCTCGGCGGAAGCGGAGAGGAACAACCCGCAACAGAGAGTAAAAATTGTCCAGGCGATTTGGCGCACGCGAGTGTTGTAGCAAACCGAGGTTAACCGCGAAAGGAAATTCAGACCCGGGTTTTGAGCGGATTCTAAACCGTAGAATTGACCATCGACCATGCATTTTTTCAAGACAACGCGTGTCTTAATTAAACTAATCGTAAACCCCAAAGAACATCGAATATTAAAATTCCAGTCGTTCGGGAATCCGGCTCCCCACAAAACCAAATATATTCAGAGGCGATTGGTCAGAAACAAGGCAGTCCTAAAATGCGTCACAGCGTTTATTCATCAATGAACCAGATTGGCAAGCTTTATGCATAGCTTCAGGTTAAGATGTTTTACAAGGATGTTTTTCGCCGGTTAAGCAGCGGTGGAATTTGCTCTTTTTCCCTGGGCTTTTTGATTTCAATAATACCCATCTCGGGATTTACCCAAGCGAATGTGACGTTGGCGTGGAATCCAATCTCGGATCCGCTAGTGGCCGGCTTAAACATCTTTTACGGTAGTGCCAGCGGTGTTTACACCAACCAAATTGATGCTCAAAAAAACTCGAGCTTAACGATTTCAAATCTCGTGCCCGGGGCGACCTATTACTTTGCCGCAGATACCTATAGCGCCGCGGGAGCTCAAAGCGCATTGTCCAGCGAAATTTCTTATACAATTCCGATAAATCCCGCGAACCAGGCACCCACACTGAATCAGCCCGGCAATCTAGCACTCAATCAAAACGCGGGCACACAATCGGTGAATCTGACCGGTATTTCCTCAGGCGCCCCCAATCAGAACCAGACGCTCATCGTCTCCGCTGTTTCCAGCAAACCCGGCTTGATTCCCAATCCCACCATCAGCTACACGAGCCCAAACAGCACAGGCTCACTCACTTTCACTCCAGTGCTTAACACCACCGGTCTGGCCACCATCACCGTCACCGTCAACAACGGCGGCGCCAGCAATAATATCATTTCCCGATCTTTCACCGTGACGGTCAATCCGGTAAACCAACCACCGACGTTGAATCGGCCCGGCAATCTGGCGATCAATCAAAATGCCGGTATACAATCGGTGAATCTGACCGGCATTTCCTCAGGCGCCCCCAATCAGAATCAGACGCTCATCGTCTCCGCTGTTTCCAGCAAACCCGGCTTGATTCCCAATCCCACGATCAACTACTCCAGTCCCAACAGCACCGGTTCACTCACTTTCACTCCGTTGCTTAACACCACCGGTCTGGCCACCATTACCGTCACCGTCAACAACGGCGGCGCCAGCAATAATATCATTTCCCAAAATTTCAACGTGACCGTCAATCCCGTGAACCAGCCGCCGACGCTTAATCCGATCGGCAATCTCTCGCTCTATGAAAATGCCGGGGCTCAGTCCGTCACCTTGTCCAACATCACCTCCGGTGCCGCCAGCGAAACCCAGCCGCTAGCCGTCTCGGCCGCTTCCAGCAACCCGTCATTAATCCCCAACCCCACGGTTAATTACGCGAGCCCCAACAGCACCGGCTCCCTCACTTTCAATCCCGCACTTAATGGCACCGGCTCAGCCACCATCACCGTCACCGTCAACGACGGCGGCGCCAGTAATAATATCGTTTTCCAAACTTTCAACATAACGGTCAAAACAACGGACGTCACCAAACCCACCCTGACCATCGCCACCCCATACCTCAATCTCTATACCAGCAACAACAACTTCTCCGCCACCGGCGCCGCCGGCGACAATGTCGCCATCGGCTCCGTGTTCTATTCGCTCAACGGCAATCCCTGGACC
>CAIJNQ010000288.1 GCA_903822015.1 uncultured Verrucomicrobia subdivision 3 bacterium
CAGCACCGCCACGGCCAGCAACAGCCCCACAAAGATCTCAGCAATACCTGTCATGTCGCCAGAAGTTACTAACGGCGGGTCCGTTTGCAAACCTTGTAACCACCTACAGCCGGCTCCTTGCGGAGGGCCACCATTCCCTGCGGAGGGTCAGCCCTGGCCGGCGGCGAGTCCGCTGGCCGTTCAACTTTTGGCTGGGGAATTCGTGTGCGGTATGGGCGGCACCGGTGGGATGGGCGGTCGATTGAAACCATGACTCGGGCCGGGCGCGGCGGGACCCTGGCCCGGAGCGCTGATTCCGTGGCCCGGCGTCTTGAAGCCATTGGTCTGACCGTGCGCGATGATGCCATTGCCCGGCAGGCCGGACGAACCACCCCCGGGTATGACGTAGTTGTGGTTGATATCGGGGCCGGGCACCGCCGGGCCGCCGCCCGCGCCGCCATTGGTTTGCGCAGACACCCACACGGATAAAGTCCAAAAAATGGCGAAGATGAAGGTTTTCATAATTTGCTGCTCTGTCGGACTGCGAATCCGTCAGCGAAATTGAAATGTTTTTAAAAAATACCATTCAATCCATTAAATTGCCATGGGGTGTACTACGGAGGTTCCAACCCGATCCTTGCGATGGCCCGCCTTAACCGCCGGAATTATTTGATCGGTTCACTCAAGCCATTGCGCAGGGATTGGGGCATGGGTAGTCAGGACTGATGCCGGCGAAGCCTGGGTTGTTGAAACTATTTAGTCACCAGGATTTGTCTGGCCTTCCTTTCCGCGTCCACTTCGGACCGCAGCGTCAGCGGCGGGACCGGGTCATACGTGGGGCCGCCGGGGACATGGATGCCGATGCCGGCCAGGCGGGTCGCGATCGCAATGCAATTGGCCTGATAATCAGTGACCTTACGATTGGCGTTGGCGGCCAGGGTGTTTGCGATTACTGCCCGGTCGTTGGCCTGTTCCATCCGCACCACCAGTTCCCGATATTTCTGCTGGGCCTGCTGCTCCGCCAACCGGCCGGCCGGGCCATTGACCTGATCAAGTTCGGTTGCTTCCACCTGTGCGGCGGCCGCGACCACCGTTGCGCCCCGGGTCGCCAACCGGTCATTGATCGCGGATGCTTGAGCATTATTCTGGCTGGCGACGGCCATGCTATCCGGCAGCAGGGCAAGGTTGTAATTATATTCGCGCAGGTCCGCCAGAATTTCCAGACGCGTCTGCATTTTTTCCGCCAGGGAACGCCCCTCCCGCCAGATTCGTTGAAGTTGACGTTCCATGACCGCGCCCTGCACATTTGTTCCCGGAACCGGCCCGAAGGTGGTCAAGCCGGCATAGGCGGTCCTGGTTTCCAGCAGGGCCTGAAGTTCAGCCGGCGACAAATCCGCCAGCTGGATTCGCCGCAGATACACCATGTTTTTTTCCAATACCAGGCCCTTGGAATCCAGAACCCGCACTATGCCGGCGGTATTTGAGAGCACCAGGTAATCACCCGCCGGTGGTTCGTGCAAACTGCCGCCGGGAACACGGATGACCGCCGGTTGCCCTTGGGCAACAACTGCCAGGCACAACACGATCAAACTCCAAATCAAACGGGGAATGTTTTTCATAAAGATTTTCACAAGTTAGTTGGTTGACACGACTGAACAATAGGTCCGGCAATGACTTCGCAAAATGGGGTGTTCACCTTATTAGCCCGTATACGGCTGCGTCAGATACCCTGAGGCCGGTTTCTACCGCGGAAGAGTTCAACGAGTTCAACTTATGCCACCCGGGGAAAATTTTTCAGCCCACCTCACAGCCATCACCGTAGTTGATTACATCGGATGGCAGAAATGAATACCCCGATCCGTACCTGCCGGCGGGCCAGCCTTTAGCCAGCCACCCATTACCACAGACCGCATCATGAGTGCTCCGACCACACTCATTTTACGAACATATTAGTCACAAAAAACGAGCGCGGCTCCACCCAACCCGCCGCCGCAGAGGAGATAAATCAAGGGAAAAACCGGCAGCGGCAAGCATCGGCGCGATCCATAGTGCCAGCGTTGGGTTGACGATTAAATTACCTGTTCAGCCTCTCCGGGTGCGGAAACCGCCCGCCAGATAGATGATCAGGCAGATCAACAGAATCAGACCGATTCCACTGCCGCCGATGACGGGTCCACCCAGATAAAATCCGCCTCCACCGAACAACAGGAGCAGGACCACGAGGAGTAGTAATATATTCATGGCCTCAATGTAATGCCGTCACCAACCGGATGCCATGGGGTCTTTGCCCCATAGGGTTATACCCCATGGCAGGATAAATCGGTTCCAGATAAATTCAGGCTTCGGTAAAAAAACGACCAATAATGATCTAGATTTAATAATCAGGAACAATATGACAACAAATCAAAAATTATCCCAAATCTTCGGATGTAATCCCCAAAATGCCATGACCAGCAGGGAAATGAATAACTTCCACGGGTGTCTGATGGTGTTCACACTCGTTTTCGCCATCATTTCGAGTCTGCCAGCTAGTGCACAATCACTGTTGCCTGCAGGTTATGCCGCCACGCCGGGTGATGGCGTCGGTCAAGGCGGGACTTACAATTATTATGATAACACGGGCAACCAGTTGACGGACGGAATCTACGGAGCCAACGATTGGTCCGCCAATCTGGGTAACGGCAACGCCCGTGACTGGGTGGGCTGGCGGGTAGCCGACCCGGCGATTGCGTTCCAGTTTTCCGCCCTGGAGACCATCAGCCAGGTGGGGATTGATTTTAATCGAAACCAATCTGCCTCGATACTCCTTCCGGCCACAGTGACGATCGGCGGCATTGAATTCAACGTAGATCCAAACGCCATCCCTGACAACACCCGGGGAACATTATATTTCAATGGCAACTGGACCGGGGACGCCTTGACAGTGGATCTGGCAAGTTTAGCAAATTTACCGAGTTGCAACCCGGGCAACTGGATATTCATCGATGAAATCACATTGAACATTGCTGCTGTGCCTGAACCCTCAGCCTACTGGATCTTGGCTGCTGGCTTCGGATTGTTGACCTTATGCCTGAGTCGTCGCAAGATCGCTTTTCCGTTTTGAGGCTGTGTCAGACCGACCATTGCCTCGGGCTAATCTTAGCTGCAGCCATGCATTTAAAAAAATCTTAACCACGGATGGGCACCGGTTAATCTGGATGCGGGAGCGTTTTGTGGCCGGATAAACCGAACCACCGGTCGGTGACCAATCCCGCCGCGGCTGAAACAGACTTTTCTCCCGGTTTTTATCTGTGTGTCTCTTTGCCCAATCGGTGGCTGAACTGAATCGTTCCAGCTCGGAGCTTTTCTGAAACATAAATACAAAAAAATTTAGCATTGCGCTTCGAGCCAGCCCCCGGCTCCTGGCGGAGGTCCGCCTTTCCCTGCGGAGGGCAACTTTTACCGCCGGTCACTTAGCGAAGACTGATGGTCTGTGGGGGTGCCGGGGCGGGCGTTGCGGCCATGGTTGGGCCGGCAAAGTGGTAGGCCGGGGTGAAAATCATTTTCTGGCCGCCTGCCATGAACCACAGGTTGATGATCCCGTGATCACAATCCCTCGGCGTCGCCGTGATTTCAATGTGTCTCACGGCGCCGGTCTTGGCGGAGGTGGAAGTGCCGGTGATGTTCACGGATTTACCCTGGTTGATGGCCGCCAGCGCCGCGTCCGGGACGCTGATGGCGAGCCGCCCGCGGTCGCTTTTAAAGAAGTACGGGAAGACCTTCACCTTGAAATCGCCGGCATAGATGCCGTTGGTGCGCGTGAGCGGGCCGACAATG
>CAIJNQ010000289.1 GCA_903822015.1 uncultured Verrucomicrobia subdivision 3 bacterium
CGCTCCTAGCGCCAATAATATGAATAATCCAAACCCATTCGTTCCCAAAGGTTCCCTGCTGGAGCAGCAAAGCCAGCGCCGTTCGCGCCTGAAACTCGCGGTGTTCTGCGTGCTCGCCGTCGGCGTCGCCGGCCTTTCCGCGATGCTGATCCAGGGCTGCAAGCGCGAGCAGCCCGCCGACATCGGCGAGACGCCGACGATTGATACCAACACGCCGGTCCCCCCCGTCGTGACCAATTCGCCCGTGGTCACCACGCCGCCGCCGGTTGAACCGGCCGGAACGGAATACACGGTCGTCAAGGGCGACACTCTGGCCACCATTGCCAAGAAACAGCATGTGACGCTCAAGGCATTGGAAGGGGCAAATCCCGGAGTGGATCCTAAAAAATTGAAAATCAATCAGAAGCTGACCATTCCCGCTGTGGGAACCGGTTCGACCTCGTCAGTGACCGAGCCATCCGGCGCCACCACCGGCGGCGAGGTTTATGCTGTGAAATCCGGCGACACCTTGAGCCGGATTGCCAAACATTTCGGCACGACCATCAAAGCCATTGAGGCTGCCAATCCGGGCGTGGATCCAAATCATATCAAAGTCAACCAGAAGCTGACCATTCCGGCTAAGGCCGAAGCGGCCGCGCCGGCGGCATCCGCCCCCGCGCCGGAACCGGCTCCCATGATGCCCGCGCCGGTGACGCCGCCGAGCACCACGCCCGCAAAGTAAGTGCGGACAGATTGCGGTCGGCATTTGTTTTGAGACATTGAAATGAAAGTCGCCGTCACAACTCTGGCGTTTTGCATCGCCGCCCTGCTGGCGCTGGGGTTGGTCATGCTTTATAGCGCGACGATGACGACCACGGCGGGTGCGCATGACCTCATGATGCAGGTGGTGTGGTGCGTTCTTGGCTTCGCGCTGTGCGTGACGACCACATCGCTCGATTATCAACTGCTGAAGAAACTTGCGTGGCCGGCGTATGGTTGCGCGTTGGTTTTTCTGGCCATGGTGTTTGCCCCGCTCGTCGGCCACGCCAGCCACGGCGCCCACCGGTGGATTGGCCGCGGCCACCTGACCCTTCAACCGTCCGAGTTCGCCAAGATCGCATTGATCATCACCCTGGCCTGGTACGGCGATCGGAATCAGCGGCAGATGCACACGCTGAAACGGGGCGTATTGATTCCCGTGGCGATCTGCGGTGCCGTGCTCGGCTTGATTTTTGTCGAGCCGGACCGCGGCCAGACCATTTTACTGTCCGCTGTCAGCGGCGCGATTCTGTTGATCGCCGGCGTCCGCTGGCGGTTCATCCTGATTCCCGTTGCGTTGGGCGCGGGCGGTCTGGTGTTTTCGCTGTTTCATGATTCGATGCGCAAAGGCCGGATTTCCGCGTGGCTGCATCCCGAGGCGCACGCCGGCGGCGCTGCGCTTCAGGCCCAGCAGGCGATGATCGGTCTTGGCAACGGCGGCTGGTGCGGCGTCGGTCTGGGCAATGGCCTGCAAAAAAACGGTTATCTGCCCGAAATCCAGACCGACTTTATCTTCGCGAACATAGGTGAGGAACTCGGTTTGATCGCCACGCTGTTCGTCGTGTTGTCCTTTGTGGTCATTGCCATCTGCGGGATTTACATCGCCCTGAATGCGCGCGACCCGTTCGGTTTTCTGCTCGCGGCGGGGATCACTTTTCTCATCAGCCTCCAGGCGGCGATCAACATCGGCGTCGTTACCAGCGCGCTGCCGAACAAGGGGTTGCCGCTGCCGTTCATCAGCTACGGCGGCTCCAACCTGCTCGCGATGCTGATCTGCGTCGGGCTTTTGTTTAGCGTGGCCCGCCATGCGCCGGTGCGCGAAAAAGTCGCCAAACCCCTTGCTACCGCCGACGAAAACCCCTTCGCCGCCAGGGCCACATGAGTTCCTTCGCCACCCCAACTCCTTTCGTCGCCATCGCCTGTGGCGGCACGGGCGGGCACCTCTTCCCGGGACTTGCCATCGCCGGGCAACTCCAGCAACGCGGTTGCTCCGTTGCCCTCCTCATCTCGCCGAAAGAGGTGGATCAACAAGCCGTGACCTCCGCGACCGGGATGGCGATCGTCACGCTGCCCGCCGTGGCGCTGCAGGATCGGAATTATTTTTCGTTCGGCCGCAGTTTCTGGCAATCGTGGCGCGCGGCGAAATCTTTTTTCCAGGCCCGGCCGCCGCAGGCCGTGCTGGCGATGGGGGGCTTTACCGGCGCCCCGCCGATCCTCGCGGGAAATGCCTTCGGCGCAAAAACCTTTCTGCACGAATCAAACACCATTCCCGGTCGCGCCAACCGTTTTCTCTCCCGTTTTGTGAATACGGCCTTCGTCGGGTTTCCCGAAACCGCCGCGCGATTGAAAGCCCGCCGGGTCGTGACCACCGGTACGCCGGTGCGCCCGCAATTTTCGATGCCGCAAAATCCGGCGGCGCACGGCGCGGTCGGACCCGCCCCGGCGCAATGCCGCGTCGCCCTGGGGCTTGATCCCGATCGGCCGACGATTCTTGTCATGGGCGGTAGCCAGGGCGCGAGCGGCTTGAACGAAATGGTTTTGTCCGCGCTGCCATTGCTGGCGCAAAAAAACTGGCAGTGGCTGCACCTCACCGGCGCGAATGATTTTGAAAAAGTGAAGGCTTCATACGCGACCCGCAAAGTCAAGGCGGTCGTAAAACCGTTTCTTGCGGAGATGGATTGGGCGCTTGGTGCCGCCACGGCTTCGGTCAGCCGTTCCGGGGCTTCATCGCTTGCGGAAATCGCGGCGCTGCGGCTGCCGTCGCTGCTTGTGCCGTATCCGGCGGCGGCGGATAACCATCAGTTTTTTAATGCCCGCGCATTCGAAAATACCGGCGCCGCCAGATTGCTGGAGCAGAAAAAGTCTGCGCCGGAAACGGTCGCGGCCTTGGTGACGGGCCTGGTCGAGGACGCGTCCGCTCGCGCCGGAATACAATCCTCGCTGGCGCAATGGGACGCGCCGGCGGCGGCGCAGCAAATTGCCGGGATCATTTTGGAAACCATTGCGCAGCCGGCGGCAGCGACCCGGGCGCCGGCCAAAAAATGCCGTTGCGGCCATGCTCATGGTCCGGCGAAACCCGCGCATTGACATGACCACGAGCGGAGAAATTTTAGCAAGCCCGATGCCGATTATTGAAAACATTGCCGATGAACTGGCTGCCCGCGTTTCCCGCGCGACCGTGATCCGCCGCGACGTGCCGCTGGCCAGGCACACGACGTTGCGCGTCGGCGGCCCGGCGGATGTTTATGTCGAGCCCGCCGATGAAGCCGATTTGGCCTGCGTTGTGAAATATTGCCGCGCCAACGAAATTCAGTTTTTTATTCTTGGCCGGGGTTCGAATCTCCTCGTGCGCGATGGCGGGTTTCGTGGGGTGGTGATTTGCCTGGCGCATTCGGTTTTCAGCCAAGTGCAGATAAGCGGGGAGCGGCTGCATTGCGGCGCGGGCGCGAAGCTGAAAACGGTCGCGGTTGAGGCGAAACGGAACGGCTTGGGCGGTTTGGAATTTCTGGAGGGTATTCCCGGCAGCGTTGGCGGCGCGTTGCGCATGAATGCCGGCGCGATGGGGGCCTGGACGTTCGACGCGGTCGCGTCGGTGCGGTTCATGGATTATGCCGGTGACATTCACGAGCGGGCCGCGAAGGATGTGCCGGTGGAATATCGCGCCTGTCCGCTGCTAAAAACGCACGTCGCGCTCGCCGCCGTTTTCCAATGCCGGCCGGAGCCCCGCGAAGCGATTGAGCAGCGCATGAAGGCGTTCAGCGAGAAACGCTGGGAGGCCCAGCCGGCTGCGCCCAGCGCCGGTTGCATCTTCAAAAACCCCGGGCAAATCCCGGCGGGGAAATTGCTTGATGAAATCGGCCTGAAAGGCGCGCAGGTCGGCGGGGCCATGGTCTCGCTGGAGCACGGCAATTTCATCGTCAATGAAGGCGGCGCGACCGCGCGCGATGTTTTGGCCTTGATCGCCCTGCTCAAAATGCGGGCCATGGAATCGCGCGGAATCGAATTGCATACGGAAGTCGAAATCATCGGCGCTGATTAAATGCCCAAACCACTGAAAATTGTGTTGATGTCCGGTGGCCCCGGTGCCGAACGTGAGGTTTCGCTGCGTTCCGGCGCGGGCGTGGCGCAGGCGCTGCGTTCGCTCGGCCATGCCGTGGTTGATCTGGATCCGCAAAAGCCGGACTGGATTTTGCCGCCGGCGACGGACGCGGTGTTTTTGGCGTTGCACGGCACTTACGGCGAGGATGGCACCGTGCAGGCGCAGCTCGAAAAGCTCGGCGTGCCGTACACCGGCTGCGATGCCGGGGCGAGCCGCATTGCGTTCGACAAGGTCCTGACCAAGCAGCGATGCGTCGCGGCCGGCGTGCCGACGGCGAAATATCTGGTGGTCGAATCCGCCCGGACGCCGTGGCCGCTGGGCTGGCAGCCGCCGGTGGTGGTGAAACCGGTGCGGCAGGGTTCCAGCGTGGGGTTGCACTTTGTCGATCGCGTTGCTGACTGGCCGGGCGCGCTGGCCGAGGCGCTGCGCTACGATTCGCAACTGCTCGTCGAGGAAAGAATTGTCGGGCGTGAGACCACGGTGGGTATTTTGGACGGCACCGCGTTGCCCGTCGTCGAGGTGCGTCCGAAAACGGGCAGTTACGATTACCAGACCAAGTACACGGCGGGGGCGACCGACTATTTTTGCCCGGCGGATCTCGATGCGGTGACGACCCGGCGGGTTCAGGACGCTGCGCTGGGGGCTTTTCGCGCCATTGGGGGGCGCGACTATTCGCGGGTGGATGTGATGGTTCGCGCCCATGGCGAGCCGGTGGTGCTCGAAGTGAATACGCTGCCGGGCATGACCGAAACGAGCCTGCTGCCCAAAGCGGCGGCCGTGGCGGGAATCGGCTACGCGAAACTTTGCCAGCGCATGATTGACCTGGCGCTGAAACGAAGCGGCGGGGAGCGGATGGGCGATAACACGGCGTTCACGGCAAAAATTTGCGTGGCGACCATGAGCTGATGACCATGTGGTTTAAACGCGAACAAAAAAACCGGCGGCTGAAAGGCGGGCATGTGCTCGACGTGAAGCAACGCTCCGACCAGGTGCGGGCGGCCCGCACCCGGCTGGTGTCCATTGCGCTGGGAGTCACCCTCGGCACTGTGTTCGGGCTTTACCTGTTCTGGCGTGCCGGTGAATGGGCGCTGGATAAATTCGTCTATGAAAATTCCACGTTCGCCATCCAGGGCATCGAGGTGCAAACGGACGGGGTGATCGCCCCGGAGCAGTTGCGCCGCTGGACGAATGTGAAGCCGGGCGCGAACCTGATTGCGCTCGATCTCGCGTCGGTGAAACGCAATCTCGAACTGGTTTCGTCGATTGATTCCGTTTCCGTCGAGCGCGTGCTGCCTTGCACCCTGAAGGTTCGCGTGACCGAGCGCGTGCCGGAGGCGCAGGTGAATGTGCCGGTGGCCGACCCCGCGGGCGGCATCGCGGTTTCCGTTTTACAACTGGACCAGAACGGCTTCGTCATGAAGCCGCTGGATCCGCGCCTGTGCGTGATTCCGCTGTCGCAGATGAGCGCGGAACTGCCGGCGATCACCGGGTTGAACGTCTATCAACTGCAGCCGGGCCACCGTGTGGAGTCGCCGCAGGCGCAGGCGGCGCTGCAATTGATCGTTGCCTTCGATCATTCGCCGATGGCGGGGCTGGTGGAGTTGCGCCGGGTGGATGTTTCGTCGCCGGGGGTGGTCGTGGCGACCACGGGTCAGGGCAGCGAAATCACTTTCGCTTTGGAAAATTTGGAGCAACAATTGGTGCGTTGGCGCAAAATTTATGACTTGGGGCGGAGCTTGAACGAGGCGATCGTCTCGGCGGACCTTGCGGTTTCCAACAATGTTCCCGTGCGTTGGATGGCGGCCGGTATCGTGCCGGGGACGCCGCCCAAAAAGTCCAAACCCGTAAAACTCCGGAGGAAAAATGTCTGATGAAGCGAACATCATTGTGGGCCTTGAAATCGGCACTTCAAAAATCTGCGCGGTCGTCGGCGAGCAAAATGGGGACGGCACGCTGAACCTTGTCGGGCTCGGCCAGTCGCCGGCGCGGGGCATGCGCAAAGGTGAAATCGTTGATGTCGCCCAGGCCGAGGAATGCGTGCGCAACGCCATCGTCGAAGCCGAACAGATGGCCGACGTGGAAATTCGCAGCGTCTATCTTGGGGTGACCGGTGCGCATATCCGCGGTTTCAATAATCGCGGGGTGCATCCGGTGGTCTCTGCCGACCGCGAAATCTCCGAGGACGACGTCCAGGATGTCGTGAAGAACGCGAAGGCGATCAATCTGCCCGCCGAGAACACCGTCATTCACGCCGTCCGTCAGCATTTTCTGGTGGATGGCCATGATGGCATTGCCAATCCGGTCGGGATGTTCGGTGCGCGGTTGGAAGTGGACATGCATGTCGTCCATGGCAACACGAACCGGCTCCAGAATTCCGTCCGGCTCGTCAAGGGCCTGCAGTTGGAGGTTGAAGAAATTGTGTTCAACGGTCTTGCCTCTTCGCTTGCGCTGCTGACGAGCGACCAGAAGGAGCTTGGCGCGCTGGTGATTGATATCGGCGGCGGTACGACGGATTACGTGGTCTATTATGACGGTGTCATCAAGCACACCGGCGTGCTGGCCGTCGGCGGCGACCACGTTTCCAATGATCTGGGCCACGGCTTGAAGGTGCCGTTGAGCCGGGCGGAAAAACTGAAGGTCGAACACGGTTCGGCGGTCGTGGATGAAGCGGTCAAAGGCCAGGCGGTTACTATTCTCAATGACCTCGGCCTGCCGCTGCGGACCGTGAATCTGGAACATCTGCAGCGCATCATGGCGCTCCGGCTGGAGGAGATTTTCCAGATTGTGTCGGCCGACTTGGAACAGGCCGGTTTCACGGATTACCTGGGCGCCGGGGTTTTTCTCTGCGGCGGCGGTGCGCGGGTGCCGAATATCGCCCGGCTCGCCGAACCGGTTCTGCAGCTGCCGGTCTCCCTCGGGCAGACCAATTCCATCAGCGGATTGAAATCCGCCCTCGACCAGCCGGAGTTTGTCACCGCCATCGGTTTGGCCAAGTTTGGTTCGCTCAAAACCCGCAAGCGCAAGAAATCGGCGTGGTGGCCGCATTTGCCGTTGCCCTGGAAATGAAGTCGTTTGCCGTAATCCTAAATTGCCATGAATGACAAAATTGAATTCCCCGCCGCGGAAGTGGCGGCAAATCGGTCGCGGACCATCAAAATCATTGGCGTCGGCGGCGCGGGCGTGAGCCTGCTCAACACGTTGGACGCCGATGAATTTGCCGGCGCCAGTCGGGTGGCGATTAATACCGACGCCGCGTCGCTGGCGGCGTCGACCGCGACGGTGAAAATTCATCTGGAAACAAAATTGCTGCGTGGCCTGGGCACCGGCGGTGACCCGGAACGCGGTAAAGCCATCGCCGAGGAACAGTTTTCCACCCTCAAAAACGCCTGTGCCGATGCCGACGTGGTCTTGATTCTGGCGGGACTGGGTGGCGGTGCGGGCAGCGGTATCAGCCCCGTTCTGGCGGGGGCGGCAAGGGAAACCGGCGCTCTGGTGCTCGCGTTTGTAACGCTCCCGTTTTTGTGCGAGGGCAACCGCCGGCAGCAGCAGGCCGGGCAAAGTCTGGACCAGTTGAAAACCATCGCTGACGGCGTCATCTGCCTGCCCAGCCAGAAAGCCTTCAAGTTGATCGACGAAAACACGAGTGTCCTCGATACGTTCCGCCTTACCGGCGGTTTGCTCGTCGAGGGCGTGCGCGGCGTTTGGCGTTTGCTCACGCGTCCGGGCCTGATCCAGATTCACTTTGACGATTTGTGCGCGCTGGTGCGCCATCGTCATTCGGAAAGCTCATTTGCCTTCGTTGAAGCCGCCGGCGCGGGCCGCTCGCGCGAGATTGTCGAAAAATTGCTGGCGCATCCGTTGCTGGATGAGGGCCGCGCCCTGGCCGAATCCGATGCGGTGCTGGTGAGTCTGATGGGTGGAACCGACCTGACGATGGCCGAGGTGAACCGGGTGATGGAACAATTCACGCGTCATTGCGAACACGCACAGATTATCATGGGCGCGGCGGTGGACGCCGCCATGAAAAACCGCTTGTCGGTCACGGTGATCGCCTCCCGGCGCGGTTCCGTGGCTGCTCCGGCGGGCCACTTGACCTCTGCGGTGGACGCCGCCGCCCCGGCTGATGCTCGCGGGCACTCATCACCCGTGGCAATCAATCTGAACCAGCGTGAACAATTGATCACCAGGCATGCCAGCCGTTCGCGCAAAGGACCTCGGAAGCCGGTTCAGGAACAATTGCCCCTGGCGATTGTTTCCAAGGGCCGCTTCGACAAGAGTGAGCCGACCGTTCACAAGGGCGAAGACCTCGACATTCCGACGTTTGTGCGGCGCGGCGTGGCGTTGAATTAGTCAGGCAATCAGTTTTTCGACCAGCTTAGCAGTTTATGGTCGTCGCCGAAGGTGAGTTTCAAAACTTTGTCACCGGAGCTCGTGCCGATACTTTGCCCGACGCCCACACCCATGCCCCCCCCGCCGCCGCCGGAGAAAAATCCCGTGCCGATGCTCAGACCGCTTCCGCCGCTGCGGTGCGTGATCCATTCGGCGACGGTGCGGCCGGTGTCCAGTTTGGCCTGCTTGTCCGGCGGGCCGAGGTCGGTCACTGCCTGATCGTAGGTGTAAGTGCCGACCCGGCTGTTCCAATCCACCGCCGGCGTGGTCTTGCAACCCGCGAGGAACGTGATGGCGAATCCCAACAACGCGGGCAGGAGAAATTTTGCGGCCGGATTGATTTTCATGGGTTGAATTTAGCACAACCGGTGACGGATGCCAAGGGTCCCGGCCGGGTTCCCGTGCCGACTCCATCCGCGGTGTGATGCGCTGATTCAGTATCCGTTGCGGATCCAGTTCGTGTAAGCCCGTTCTCCAAGGTATTCGTAGCCTTTGCCCTCGTGCGCCGTGCCGGACACGAGCGCCTGGATGAAACCGTTGCGTTCAACCTGAAGGGTGTGGAGGATTTTTCTTTCGGGATCCTCTTGGAGCAGAAATTCAATCCGCCCGGCAGGCGTGGCATAGACTTCTAGGCCGCCATTCGTCCGGCTGGTGAATGTGAATTGCGCGCTCAAATCTTCCAGCATGGCGCGGCTGCGTCCCCAGGTTCCGCCCGTCTCGCTCACGAATGTTCTCCCGTTCAGCCGCGCCAGATAATCTTGATAGGCCAGGACGCAGAGCTGATGGTCCGCGGAAGTCGCGAGCCAGCTTCTGATTTTGTCCGCATGGTTTTTGGTTTCGTAGCCGTAATCGCTGTCGAGAAACGCGATGCGCTTCACTTCCGCTGGAATAGGGTCCACGGCGTTCAGATAGCCGAAAACCAGGCTCCCGCCACCGCTGTGGCTGGCCAGCACTAACTCGGTGGTTTCACCCGGAAAAATTCCCCGTACTTCGGTGATTAGTTCCACGATGCGTTGGTCGCTGTATTTCTTGCGCCAGGCCGGCCAGCTCAACGTCACCGCTTCGAGATACGCGATGACCACGGTCCGGTCCTTGATTTCGTGGCGCAACCAGCGGGCCTGCGCGCCGATGTGCTGGATGTCGTAATGCCAGTCGTCTCCCGGCTCTAACTGTTTCCCGATGGTTTGTTCAATCGTATTGCCGTTGGGCAGCGCGTAGCATACCAGAAGCACCGGCTGGTTTGTCTGGCCGGATTTTTGCGCCGGTTCGTTGACGAGTATCCGTACCTCGTCCGTGGTTTTGATCTCCCGGATCATTTCGTCAAAATGCAGGTTTGCTGAAAAACTTTGCGACTCCGGCGGTCTGCTGATGTGGTTGGTGATGGGTGACGGATTCGGCAGGTTGGTTGGGTAGCGGGCCTGGGTGATGACGCCTTCGTCGCTGATGAGACCGCAGAGTTTGGGGTCCGCCAAAACTTCGGCGACCGGTTTATCCCGGCCATTCACCAGCATCGTTTGTGAAACGAGTCTTATGCCCTGGCTGTAATCCACCCACGCCTCGGTGTGGCCGAGATACAGCGGCTGAATCGGCACGCCATTGGTTTGGTGCCAGCCGTAGATCGCCACTTTGTTGGTCACCCCGGCCAGCCGCCCGGAAATTACCACATCCTTCTTGTGTCCGGCGACAAGAGTTCCCGGCGGATGCAGGATTAGTTGGGCGGAACGCTGCGTGTAAATCATTTCGTTGTGTTGCTCAAAAACGGGCACGCTGGTCATTGCCGCGCTCGGCGGAATCGGTGACGGCGGCAGTTTGACTTCGGCGGCGGCGTAAATCAGGTCCACCATTTTACGCGTCGGCAGCATGCAGGCTGATTGGTCCGCGATGCGTTGCGCCGTGTTTGGGGAAACCGGCATCAACAGATAATTTTCGTCGGATCCGATGGCGAGATAGTCGGGCGCGACAAAAAGCGTGGCGGTGTTCGTCTCGCCCTTGAAAACATTGGTGACGGTGACCGGGCAGAGCCGTCGTAGAAACGGCGGTAAGTTGCCGGATAATATTTCCCGGGTGACGGCTGATTCGCGGTCTGGCAGGTTGAACTGGGAAATGCTCCGGGCAAAGACATCCCCCTCCGGCGCATTCGTATCCCGGGCGGGCAGCCGGAAACTTTGGGCGGACACGCTGCCGGCGATAAAAATCAGGACGATTTGCAGTCGCGCCCTCACGGTTCAAACATCCTTGCGCGGGAACAGCGGCGCGGGTTCGCCAATCGCCTGGCCCGGTTGCAATCCGCCCCAGGTCGCCGCGTCCAATTTGTCCGGTGACCCTTGCAGGCCGAGTTGTGCGTATATTTTCGTCGCCGTTCCCGGCAGAAACGGCCAGAGCAGCACCGCGAGCACCCGGCACGTCTCGCTCAGATTATAGAGCACTTCATCCAGGCGCTGCGCCTGCGCCGGGTCTTTCGCCAGCTTGAACGGTGCCGTCTGGTCCACGTATTGGTTCGCCCGGGTGACCAGTCCCCAGATGCTTTGCAGCGCGGCTTGCAATTGGCTTTGCTTGAATAACGCCCGCGTTTCATCCGCCGCCTTCGCCGCGTCCGCCGCCAGTTCATTGGAGCGCGCCGGAACTATTCCGTGGCGATACCGCTTCAGCATCGAGAGCGAACGATTCACGAGATTGCCGAGGCCGTTCGCGAGTTCGGCCTGGTAACGCGAGCGGAAACCGGCGTCGGTCCAGTTGCCGTCCGGGCCGATGTCCAGTTCGCGCAAAACGTAAAAGCGAAACGCGTCCAAGCCCCATTCGTTGATGACCGTGATGGGGTCAACGACGTTGCCGGTGCTCTTGGAAATTTTTGCGCCGTCCTTTTGCCACCAGCCGTGCACGAGTATCTGTTTCGGCAGCGGCAGGCCCATCGCCTTGAGCATGATCGGCCAGTAGACCGCGTGGAATTTCACGATGTCTTTGCCGATGACGTGGATGTCCGCCGGCCAGAGACCGAG
>CAIJNQ010000290.1 GCA_903822015.1 uncultured Verrucomicrobia subdivision 3 bacterium
GCCTTCTCCGCCATCCGCAACAACGACAAGGTCGGCCTCATCCTCTTCAGCGACGAGGTGGAGAAGTATATTCCCCCGCGCAAGGGCCGCAGCCATGTCCTGCGGGTCATCCGCGAGGTGCTGTTTTTCGAGCCGAAACGGCGCGGGACGAATCTCGTGACCGCGCTGGAATTCATGGCGCGCGTCACGGCGCATCGCGCCATCACCGTGGTGGTGTCGGATTTCATCTCGCCCGACTCTGCGGGGATGTTGCCGAAACTGACGCAAACGCGGTTGCGTATGTTGAATCGCAAACATGATGTCGTGGCCGTGCAGATCACCGACCAACATGAACTGGAATTGCCCGCGTTGGGCCGCCTGATGTTGGAAGACGCGGAGACGGGGGAAATCCTTGAGGTGAACACCGGTCGCGCCGGCACTCGCGCCGCGTTTGCGTTGCGCCAGCAAAAGCAGCTTGCAGATTTGGCGAAACAATTCCGGTCGTCGGGGATTGATTCGATTCAATTGCGTACGAATGAAGCCTACGGTGCCACCCTGGGCAAATTTTTCGAGACGCGGGAAAAACGGAGGCTGCGCGGGTGATCACCAACGCCACAACCCAGGCAGTCGCGCCGGTTCCCAATGACATCCGCGACATCAAGCCGCCGATTGATATTCCCAACGGCTGGGCGTGGCTTTGGTGGGGGCTGGCGGTGGTGGTCGTTGCCGTGGCTGCGTTCTTGATCTGGCGCTGGCGGCAGTCCCGGAAGGCGGATATTCCATTGGTTCCGCGGGTGCCGTCGCATATTCGCGCCCGGCAAAAATTGGCGGCGGCGCTGGCGCTCATTGCGCAGCCCAAACCGTTCGTCATCGCGGTATCGGACGCGGCCCGGGCCTATCTGGAGGAGCGTTTCAATTTCCACGCGCCGGAACGGACGACGGAGGAATTTCTGCGCGAGTTGAGCGGTACGGATCTGCTGGCAAAAGAACAAAAGGAAAGCCTGGGAGATTTTCTGGAAAGCTGCGACCTGGTGAAGTTTGCGAAATACGAGCCGGGTGAAGCTGAATTGCGCGAACTGCACGGCTCGGCGGTCCGTTTGATTGATGAAACCGAACCGGTGGAGACGAATGCGGAAGGCGAGAAAACGGAAGGCGGAATCGAACTGTCAGAAAAAATCGTAAATCGTAAATCGTAAATCCAAAATGGCTTTCGCCCATCCATATTTTCTATTGCTGCTGTTGCTGTTGCCGTTGCTGGCGTGGCTGAAAGGCAAACGCGGGTTGCCGCCGGCGTTCGTCTATTCATCGGTGCAGTTGGTGCGCGGGATGCAGAATGTCGCCCGCTCGCGTCCCGGCGGGTTTCTGGCCTCCCTGCGCTGGCTGGTTCTTGCGCTGTTTATTGTCGCCCTGGCGCAACCGCGCCTTTCGAAAAGCACGACGGAGGTGAAGGCTAGCGGCATCGACATTGCCTGCGCGCTGGATCTTTCCGGCAGCATGAAGACCGGCGATTACCTCGTCAACGGCCAGCAGGTCAGCCGGATCGATGTCGCCAAACCCGTGATTGAGAAATTTATCGAAGGCCGCCCGAACGATCGCATCGGCCTGATTGTGTTTGCGTCGCAGGCTTTCATTGCCACGCCCTTGACGCTGGACCACGAGTATCTGCTCGACAATATCGACCGGCTGGGCATTGGCACGATCAATTCGGACGCGACCGCCATCGGCGATGGCCTCACCACGGCCTTAAACCGGTTGCGCGATTTGAAATCGAAAAGCAAGATCATCGTGCTGATGACCGACGGCGGAAACAATTCCGGCCGGATCGATCCCCTCGCGGCGACGCACGCCGCGCAGGCGCTCGGGGTGAAGATTTATACCATCGGCCTCGGCAACCGCGAAATTGTCCAGCAGATGGGCCTGCCGCCGGGTTACCTGCCGGACGAGGACACCCTGCAGCAGATCGCGGACCTGACCGGCGGCAGATATTATCGCGCGGACAACGCGGAAAAGTTCCAGAAAATTTACGCGGAAATTGACCGGCTGGAAAAGACGGACGCCGTCATCAACAAATACACGGAATACCGGGAACTGTTCGGCTGGTTGGTTGCGGTCGGCCTGGCGTTGTTGTTGCTGGAACTTGTCCTGGGGCAAACTCTGCTGCGGAGGCTGCCATGAAACGTGAATCGTCAGGTTGTTGCCTCGTGATTGGTGGCACCGGTGCGCGTTCAAACCGTTGTAACGATTCAACGGTTCGACGATTCAACGATTTTTGAGTTATGCGTTTCGAACATCCAAATTTGCTGTGGCTATTGCTGGTGGTGCCGCCGGCGCTGGCCGCATTTTTCTGGTGGGGCGAACGCGTGAAGCGAAAACTGCTGGCCCGATTCGTCGAACCCAGGCTGCTGGCGCAGTTGACCGTCGGTCTTTCGCCCGCCCGGCGGCAAGTGCGATACCTCTTCGTGATCTTGGCCGTCATCTTTTTGATCCTCTCGCTTGCCCGGCCCCAGCGTGGATATGATCTGGAGGAAGTCCAGCAGAGTGGCCTGGATATCGTTGTGGCGGTGGACACCTCTAAGTCCATGCTGGCGACAGATATCGCGCCGAACCGGCTCACGCGGGCGAAGCTCGCCACCCTGGAGTTGATGCAGCTCGCCCGGGCTGACCGCCTCGGCTTGGTCGCCTTCGCGGGCGACGCTTTTCTCGAATGTCCGCTGACGATTGATAACACGGCGTTTGAGCAAAGTGTGCAGGCGCTGGACGTGAACTCCATTCCGCAGGGGGGCACGGCGATCGCCTCGGCCATCGACACCGCGCTGACCGCGTTCAAGGAAAAACCCCGGCACAAGGTCCTTGTGCTGTTCACCGATGGCGAGGATAACGAAAGCGAGGCCGGCGCGCTCGAAGCGGCGCAGAATGCGGCGAAGGCGGGGTTGAAAATTTTCACCGTCGGCATCGGCTCGGCGGAGGGAACGCTGGTGACGGTTGCCGGAGCGGATGGCAACACGGATTACATCCGCGATGAAAAAGGGCAGGTCGTGAAGTCAAAGTTGAACGAGTCCCTGCTGCAACAAATTGCCACGGTGGCGGGCGGGTTTTATCTGCCGCTGCGCGGAGCGACCACCATGGACACGCTGTACGAACGCGGCCTGGCGCCCTTGCCGAAATCGGAGGCCAGGGAAAAGCTGGTCCGGCGTTATCATGAACAATTCCAGTGGCCGCTGGCCGCGGCGGTTTTGCTGCTGCTGTCGGAAATATTTCTGCCGGAACGCCGGCGCGACCGGCCGGCCCCTGTTTCGCTCCCTAAAACCGCTGCGGGAACGCTCGTTGGGCTGGCCATTGCCGCTGGGATGTTGCCGGATTCCGTTTTCGCCTCGCCCGTGGAGGCGTTGCGCAGCTATCAGTCCGGCAATTTCACGAACGCAATGCAGGAATATCAAAAACTGGCAGCGGTGCAAACGAATGACTTAAGGCTGGTTTTCAATGCCGGCGATGCGGCGTATCGCGCCACCAATTTTGACGCGGCGCAGGGATTCTTCCAGCAGGTCACGCTGTCGCCGGATCTGAAATTGCAGCAGTCGGCGTATTACAACCTGGGTAATGTGCAGTTTCAAAAGGCCAGACAGGCGCCCGATTTGGACGGGCTGGAACAGGGGTTTGCGGCAGCTGCCAAAATTTACGAGCGCGCCGTGGCGCTGAATACGAATGACGTGGACGCAGTTTTTAATCTGAAATTTGCCCGGGGCGCGGCGGAACAGGTCCGCGCGATCAAGGCGGCCCTGCTCCGCGCGAAAAGCAGCGCCGATTCCGCGGTGCAGCGCGCCGAGTTTCATCGCGCCTATGAGATTATGCAGGGCTTGGCGCAAAACTATAAAATCGCCGAGAAACAGTTTGAAGAGTTCACCAAGAC
>CAIJNQ010000291.1 GCA_903822015.1 uncultured Verrucomicrobia subdivision 3 bacterium
CTCGTCGAGGAGTTCTGGGACAAGAAGGAAAAGACCTTCGTGCTCAAACTCGACGATGAAATCATCAAGGGCTGCCTCGTCACGCACGGTGTCAAAATCGTGAACGAAAAACTCCTCCCCAAAAACACCTGAAATTTTATGGATACCAACGTCCTGTTTATTTTTATCCTCGCCGTCTTTGTCGGTTTTGAGGTCATCTCCAAAGTGCCTTCGATGCTGCACACGCCGCTGATGTCCGGCACCAACGCCATTCACGGCATCATCCTCTTCGGCGGCATTCTGGTGCTGGCGGACGCGGACACCACGCTGGCCATGGTGCTGGGTTTTGTCGCGGTGATCTTCGGGTCGGCCAACGTGTTTGGCGGCTTCATGGTCACCGACCGCATGCTGCAAATGTTCAAGAAAAAGAAATAGTCATGAGTTCTCAAATCGTCCCTCTCATCATCATCGGTGTCTCGGTCTTATTCATCCTCGGCATCAAGTTCTTGAGTTCGCCGAAAACCGCGCGGCTGGGCAACTTGGTCGCCGCGGCGGGCATGTTCATTGCGCTCTGCGCTCTGCTTAAAACCGACGGAAGTTCGGTCTGGTCCCACGGCTGGAGTTTTAATTACACGCTCATTGTCATTGGCACGATCATCGGGTTGATCATCGGTGCGCTCGGCGCGTATTCGGTGAAGATGACGGCCATGCCGCAGATGGTCGCCCTCTTCAACGGTCTGGGCGGCGGTGCGGCGGCGCTGGTGGCGAGCCTGGAATTCATCAAGGGCGCGCACAGCGGCGAAACCGTCCCCACGTCGATCACGGTTCCCATGCTGTTCGCCACGCTCATCGGCTCGCTCTCGTTCTCCGGCAGCATCATCGCCTATCTCAAGCTGGAGGGAAAATTTGAGAAGCCGATGACGTTCCCCGGCCAGAATATTCTGAATGGCCTGATTTTGCTGGTGATTCTCGGTTTGTGCGGCTGGCTGACCTTTAACGCTTCCGGTGGCAATGCCATCCTCGCCTTCGTCGTGGTTTTCTCGCTGGCGCTGTTCTTCGGTATCGCGATGGTCATGCCCATCGGCGGCGCGGACATGCCCGTCGTCATCTCGCTGTTAAACTCTTTCACCGGCCTCGCGGTCGCGGCGGACGGTTTTGCGATTCATAATAATGCCATGATTGTCGCGGGTACCCTCGTCGGCTCCTCCGGCACGCTGCTCACGCTGCTCATGTGCAAGGCGATGAATCGTCCGGTCACTAATGTTCTCTTCGGCGCGTTTGGCTCCAGTGGCGGCGCGCAAGCGGGCGCGGCTGGGGTCGTTGGCACCGTCAAACCGATCCAGGCGGACGAAGTAGCCCTGTTGTTGGCCTATGCGCAGCGTGTCGTGGTCGTTCCCGGTTATGGTATGGCGGTGGCGCAGGCGCAACATTCCGTCCGCGAACTCACCGAGGAACTTGGCAAGCGCGGCGTGGAAGTGCAGTTCGCCATCCATCCCGTTGCGGGCCGCATGCCCGGGCATATGAACGTGTTGCTCGCCGAGGCGAATGTGCCTTACGACCAGCTCATCGAAATGGAGCAGATCAATCCCTCGATGGATCGTGTGGATGTGTGCCTCGTCATTGGCGCCAACGACGTGGTGAATCCCGCCGCGCGCGAGGATAAATCCAGCCCGATTTATGGCATGCCGATCATTGACGCTGACCATTGCAAGACTTGTATTGTGATGAAGCGCTCCATGGCCGCCGGGTTCGCCGGCATCGAGAACCATCTCTTCTATAAAGACAACACCCGGATGCTTTTCGGCGACGCCAAAGCTTCCTTGAACGCGCTCGTCGCCGCGGTCAAGGCAAGTTGAGCGGTTCCGCCTGTGTGCCGCCCCGCCATTTGACCGGCCACCTCGCAAAGTTGGGATTGAACTGAAATAGCGGGCGTTTATAGTGCTCCGCAGCAAATGCCCACAGTTTCTGAAATCGCAAAGCATCTTCAAGGCGAAGTCGTCGGTGACGGCAATGCCCTCCTGAATCATTTTGCCCCGGCTGACCGCGCCCGGCTGGGCGACCTCACCTTTGCTGAAAATGAGGACTTTTTCGCCCTCGCCGAGGAAAGCGCGGCCACTGCTATCATTGCCGACCAGCGTTTTTCTTCGTCCAGAAAAATTCTGATTCGCGTGGCAAACGCCCGGATCGCCTTTGCCAAGGCGCTGGCGTTGTTTTTCCCCGAACCTGCGCGCCCGGCCGGCGTGCATCCTCTTTCCATTGTCGCGGCGAGTGCGCAGGTGGACCCGACCGCTCACATCGGTCCCCATTGCACCGTGGGCGAGCGCGTGAAGCTCGGCGCCCGCTGTGTGTTGCAGGCGGGTAATTTTATCGGTGACGATTCCGTTCTCGCCGACGATGTTAATTTATTTCCGAACGTGACGGTTTATCCCCGGACGGAAATTGGCAGCCGCGTCCGCATTCACGCCGGCACGGTCATTGGTTCGGACGGTTACGGCTATGTGCTGGATCATGGGTTCCACCGCAAGATCCCGCAGATCGGACATGTCATCATTGGTGACGACGTGGAGATCGGCGCCAACGTGACCATTGACCGCGGCGCCTTGGGGCCGACGGTTATCGGCCGGGGAACCAAGATTGATAACCTTGTGCAGATCGCTCACAACGTGGTGATCGGCGAGCACTGCCTGGTGATCGCCCAGGTCGGTATTGCGGGTAGTTCCAGGCTGGGCAATTACGTCGTGCTTGCGGGTCAGGTCGGGATCGGCGGTCATTTGAAGATCGGCAATCAAGTCACTGTGGGCGCGCAATCCGGTGTGATGACCGATATTCCTGATAAGGCCACCTGGCTGGGCGCGCCCGCGCAACCGGACAAGCAGTTCAAGCGTCAGGTCATTGCCATCCAGCGGTTGCCGGATTTACTTAGGCGTATAGCGGAGTTTGAGCGCAAGTTCGGCGTCAAATTGGATGGCGGCGCCGAATAATATTCGATCTATACAAAACGCCGTGGCGGAATATTCCACCACGGCGTTTACAATTTAATCCAGGTTACGATTTGTGGCAGCACTTGGCGCAGGTCGCGGGATCGCTGCAACAGGAGCCGTTGCACGCCGTGGCCGGTTTCGCGCTGGCGCTGCTCTTGCAGCACGTGGAGCAACCGGTTGTTATCAGGATTCCGGCGGCGCAAGCCGCCGCGAGCCATGTCATTGTTTTCATCTTTTATCGGTGGTTGGTTTGTTTCGCAGCGGTTTTAAAGTTGCCGCCGGCAAGATTATGCTGGCGAACCAATGCAGCATAACACGGTTCAAGCGGCTTTCAATGGGTTTTGCTTTTTCAGGCCGTGTCCGCGCCAGAGGAAATAGATCGCAGGATACACCGCCAGTTCCATGATCGTCGAGGTGATCACGCCACCGACCATCGGCGTGGCGATGCGTTTCATCACATCGGCGCCCGCACCATGGCTCCATAAAATCGGCGTCAGGCCGGCGATGATAACGCACGCGGTCATCGCTTTTGGGCGCACGCGCTTCACCGCTCCGTGATAAATCGCATCGCGCAAATCGCCGGTGTGGTTGAGTGCGCCGCGCTTCTTCCATTCTTCAAACGCGAGGTCTAGATAGAGCAGCATCACCACCCCGGTTTCGGCGTCCAGGCCGGCGAGCGCAATGATGCCGACCCATACGGCCACGCTCAAGTTATAGCCGCATAGATAAATCGCCCAGAAGGCGCCGACCAGTGAGAAGGGTACCGCGAGCATCACGATGGCGGTCTTGATGGCGGATTTCGTGTTCAGATAAATGATGAGCATGATGATGATCAATGTCAGCGGCACCACAACCATCAGCCGTGCTTTGGCGTGCAGCATGTATTCGTATTGGCCGCTCCAGAAGATGTTGTAGCCTCCGGGCAGCTTGATTTCACCCTGCGCCACGGCGTCGTTCACGGCGCGCATGGCCATCTGCACATACGTTCCGACGTCCACGCCACGGATGTCCACATAGACCCAGGCGTTCGGCACTGCGCCTTCGCTCTTGATGCCCATCGGGCCGTCCACAACTTTGACCGTCGCCAGCTGGCCCAGCGGAATCTGCGCACCGGTCGGGGTGGGCACGACAATGTCCTCGCGCAGCGCCCGCAGGTCGGAACGGAAATCGCGGTCGTAACGCAGGTTGATCGTGTAGCGCTGCAAGCCTTCGACTGTTGTCGCCAATGCCTTGCCGCCGAGTGCCACCGCCAAAACCTCCTGCACGTCGGCGAGGGTCAGGCCGTAGCGCGCGATGGCCTCGCGATCGATTTCAAATTCTATGTAGCGCCCGCCCATCACGCGCTCCGCAAACACGCTCGTCGTGCCGGGAACTTTGCGGATCACCGCTTCGACCTCGGTGCCGATCCGTTCGAGCGTCGCCAGATCGGTCCCGGCGATCTTGATGCCGACGGGCGTCTTGATGCCGGTGGAAAGCATGTCAATGCGCGTCCGGATCGGCATCGTCCAGGCATTATTCAGGCCGGGAATTTGCACGACGTTATTCAGCGCATCGGTAAGTTCGTCCGGCGTGCGTCTGCGATGCGCAATGACTTTCCCGTTGTCGTCCTGGATGTCCACGACGGGCCATTCCGCTTCCGGTTTGAGGCGGATGGTGGTTTCTATCATGTCCAGCGGCGCGGGATCGGTGGCGGTCTCGGCGCGGCCGGCCTTGCCGAAAACTTCCGCGACTTCTGGAAAGGATTTGATAAGCCGGTCGGTGACTTGGAGAATTTCGCGCGCCTTGGTCGGCGAGATGCCGGGAAAGGTCGTGGGCATGTAAAGCAGGTCGCCCTCATAAAGCGGCGGCATGAATTCCGAGCCGATGTTCTGATACGGAAACAGTTTTCCCGCGGTGAGCGCCGCGGCGCGAATTTTGCCTTCCGGCAAAACGCGCGACACCATCCGGTTCCACGGCAGGAACACCCAGACGATGACCACGCCCGCCGTGAGGATTACCGCCCGCCGCCGTTCCACCACAAAATAAAGCACCGGGTGATACATCCAGATAAGCAGGCGGTTGAGCGGATTTTTTTCTTCCGACGGAATTTTCCCCCGTATGAACCAGCCCATCAGGACCGGTGCCAGCGTGATGGACAACAATGCGGCGGCAGCCATGGAGTAGGTTTTTGTGAACGCCAGCGGCTTGAATAGCCGGCCTTCCTGTTCCTGCAACGTGAAAACCGGCAGGAACGAAACCGTGATCACCAGCAGCGAATAAAACAGCGTCGGTCCGACCTCCACCGCCGCGTTGCGGATGATTTCCCAGTGCGGCTTTTTTCCCTGTTCGCGTTCGAGGTGTTTGTGCGCGTTCTCGATCATGATGATGACTGCGTCCACCATCGCGCCGATGGCGATGGCGATGCCGCCGAGCGACATGATGTTGGAAGTGATGCCTTGCCCGAACATCACCAGCACCGCAATCAGCACCGCCACCGGCAAAATGATCATGGCCACTAGCGCGCTGCGCAGGTGCAGCAGGAAGGCTAGACAGACGAGCGCCACGACGATGCTTTCCTCGATCAGCTTGTCTTTAAGCGTCTTGACCGCCCGGTCAATCAACGATGTGCGGTCATAATTTACCGTCACTTTCACGTCCGTCGGCAACGCTTTCATCGCCGTTGCCAGCCGCGCCTTCACATCTTGGATGACCTGATAGGCATTCGCGCCGTAGCGCACGATGACGATGCCGCCGACGGTTTCTCCCGCGCCGTTCGCTTCGGCGATGCCGCGGCGCATGTCGGGGCCGAATTGGATGGTCGCCACGTCGCGCAAAAGGATCGGCACGCCGCGGTCGCCGATGCCGACGGCAACTGTTTCCAAATCGGCGAGACTTGTGATGTAGCCTTTGACGCGCAGGATGAATTCGCGTTCCGCCAGTTCCAGCGAGCGTCCGCCAACCTCGCCGTTGCTGCGTTCGATGGCTGTGCTGACGTCTTTCAGCGCGAGATTGTAGGCGCGCAGCTTGGTGGGATCCACCGTGACCTGATACTGCCGCTCAAAGCCGCCCACCGAGGCGACTTCCGACACGCCGGGCACGGCGGTCAGTTGATATTTTAGATACCAATCCTGCATTGACCGCAACTCCGCAAGGTCGCGGTTCGTCGAGTTTAGCGAATACATGAACGCCCAGCCCACGCCGGTCGCGTCCGGGCCAAGTGACGGCGTGACGCCTTTGGGCAGTCGGCTGCCGATGCTGCTCAGATATTCCAGTACGCGGCTGCGGGCCCAATACGGATCCGTGCCGTCCTCAAAAATGACGTAGACGAACGAGTAGCCGTAGAACGAATAGCCGCGGACGACCTTCGCCTTCGGCACGGAGAGCATTTTGGTCGTGATGGGATAAGTGATCTGGTCCTCGACAATGTTCGGTGCCTGCCCCTCCCACGGGGTATAGATGATGACCTGCGTGTCGGAAAGATCGGGAATCGCATCGAGCGGAATGTTCCGCGCCGCATAAACGCCGCCGAGCACCAGTGCCGCCGTGGCGAGCAGCACGAAGAATTTGTTCCGCAGCGAAAAATCTATGATGCGTTGGAGCATGGTGGATTATTTTGATTTCACCGGCACCAGCTCCATTGCGCATTTCGGGCATTGACCCGGATGGTCGGCAATCACCTCGGGATGCATCGGGCAGGTGTAAAGCTGCCTCGCCGCTGAATTCGTGGCGGAGTGCTCGCTGTTAATCGTCGAGGTTGGGCTGGTGCTTAAAGGGATTGGTGGATTGGTGGATTGATGGGTTGCGTCGGGCGCCGCCATCACCGGAATCAGCGTCATTGCGCACAGCGGACATTTGCCCGGCTTCTCCTCGTGCACGTTTGCGTGTTCCGGCATCGGACAGGTATAGTAAAGCACCTTGCCGCCCGGCTGGATTTTTTGAAGCATCGAGGGCATGACCGGCACCAGCGCCATGCCGCAAATCGGACAACTCCCGGCGTGATCGTAGATAATCGAAACATGTTCCGGCATCGGACAAACATAGACGGAAACCTCCGCTGCGGCACCGGCGGGAGCCGTGACCGGCTCTTCGTTTGTTGAAATGGCCGGCGTCGGTTCTGTTTTGGGTGCGGACGTTGACCCGCGCATTTTTTCAATCGCCTCGCGCAATTGGCTCTCCGAATCCAGCAAAAATTGTCCCGACGTTACGACGCGTTCGCCTGCGTTCAAGCCGCTGATGACCTGGATCATGGCATTCTCGGCCGCCACGCCCAGCACCACGTCGCGCCCCTCGAATTTACCGCCATCCAGCGCGACGAACACCGTGTTCTGCGCGCCGCTGCGCAGCACGGCGGATTCCGGCACCAGCACGGCCGAATCTTCCAGCTGCGCATGGATCTGTGCGGAGACGAACATTCCCGGCTTCAAAAAGTAGCCCGGGTTTTCAAACTCCAGCCGGACCCGCGCCGTCCGCGTCTTCTCGTCCAGGCTCGGATAAATGAACGTCACGCGTCCGCGGAACTCGCGATCTGGCAGCGACGCAACCTTCACGACCGCCTCCTGCCCCAGCTGTACATAAGCCAGGTCTTGCTCATAGACTTGCGCGATCACCCAGACGATGCCAAGGTCGGCCAGCCTGTAAAGTTTCATCCCGGCATCCACCATCTGGCCCTGTACGATGTTTTTTTCGACGACAAATCCCGACATCGGCGCGGCCACCGGCAGCGCTTTGCGCGGCGTGCGGGATTTTGCCAGCTCGGTGATCTGTGCGTCCGGCACATCGAAAAACTTTAGTTTGCTCGCCGCTGTTTCGCGCAACGCCAGTGCTCCGGGGTCGTTAGTGGATCCGGCATCCAGCGCCAGTAGAAATTCCACCTCCGCGCTGTAAAGCTCCGGCGAATAAATCTCGAACATCGGCTCGCCGCGATGCACCAGCTGGCCGGTGGCATCCACGTTCAACTTTTCAATCCAGCCCTTGAACTTCGTCGTCACGTCGGCCAGCGCTGTCTCGTTGTAATCAATGGCCCCGAGGGTGCGGATGGTTTTGCGCAGCGGCCCGCGCACCACGTCCGACCAGCGGAGATTCATATTTTGCTGCGTCGCCGCATCTACGGCGATGGTCGACGGATTGTCCGTGCCCTTGGCCTCTTCGTAAACCGGCACCATGTCCAGGCCCATGCTGTCCTTGGCGGGCGTGGGGCTGGTTTCGCCCGGAGTCATCGTGGATTTGTAAAACTTGATTTTAGGCTCGCTTGCGGGGTCCTCGCCAACCTGTTTCCGGATCAGGGTGAGCTTCATGCCGCAGATGGGGCAGTTGCCTGGCTGGTCTTGTATGACCTGCGGGTGCATGCCGCAGGTGTAAAGCTTCTTGGCCTCCTCGCTGTGCGCGTCCGTGGCGGGCCAGAGCAGCGCCGCGAGAACCATGAAAAGGGAGATGATTTTTTTCATAAATCAACGGGCAGGTTTGGAAATTTCAAGTAGTGGGGCATTTTCCGGCGGTACACCGCCGACGAGCAGTGCGAGTTCTGCTCGCGCGACTTCGCGCTGGATCTGCATGGCAATTTCGTCGAGCTGGAAATTAAGCAGCGAGCGCTCGGCGTCAATCACGTTTAGAAAATCAACCTGTCCGGAGCGGTACGCCGCGCGGGACACCTCCAGCGACTGGCGGGCGCGCGGCAGCAGCCGTTCGCGCAGCAGTGTCAGCCCGCGGTCGGCCTCGCGGATCAGATAAGCCTGCTCCGCGAAGTCGATTGCGAGCTTGATCTGCTCGGCCGAGAGCCGCGCCTCGGCGGCGCGTTTGCCGGCCTGGGCGGCCGCCAGTTCCGCGGCCAGTTTGTCGCGCCAGATGGGCAGCGTCATGCTGAACTGTGGGTTCCAAACCAGCGGGTTCGCTTTCACGTCCACCCTGCCCCCGGCTGTGAAGTCGGGAACTTTTTCCTTTTGCGCTACCCGGATGGAGGCCTCAGCTGCTTTGATTTCCGATTTTAGCTCTTGCAGGCGCGGATTCTGTTTCAGCGCGGCGGCGAATAGCTCCTCGTCGCTTGTTTTTGCTTCGGTGAATTCTGCCCCCGCTGGCACGGGCGGATCGGGTTGGTCGCCCTGCAGACCGAGCGCGGCTTTGAATTTCGCTAGTAAAACGCGGCGTGAGTCTTTCAGATTCGCGGTTTCCGTTTTTAGTTGTTCCTGCTCGATCTGCGCCCGCAGGACATCTTGCAACGTGCCGCGCCCGACTTCATTTTGCGCCCGCGCTAGGGTTTCCAGGCTCGCGAGCAGCGCGAGCGTCTGGTGATTCACCTGAAGCTTGGCGTCGAGGTAATGCAGCGGATAAAAACTTTTCTCCACTTCAAACGCTGTCTGCTGCACCGCTGTGGCGAATTGAAAATACTTGGCCTGACTCTCCGCCGAGGCGGCGGCCGCGCGCGCGGACAGTTTGCCGGGACCGGGGAAGTCCGCTTCCACCCCGGGCATCAGCGACGTTAAAATGTCGCCGACATAAAGTTCAAACGTCAGCTTTGGGTCCGGCAGCGAACGGGCGATGGTGATGTTTTCTATCGCTGCGGCCCAATCGGCATAGGCCGCGGTGACTTGCGGATGATTCCGCACCGCGAACCCTACGGCATCGGCCAGCGTCATGTTGGGGGCTGGCGTGGGCAGGTTCGTTTGCAGCTGTCCGCCGACTTCCGTCAAATCGTGCCGGGCCGACTTCTCGCCGGTGGCGGGCAGCCCCCGGCAGCCGGCTGCGAGCAACGCCGCTGCGAGGCCGGGTAAAATCAGTTGGCGGATTCGGTTCATGAGCCGCAAAAAACGGCGCGCGGAAAATGTTTTCCGCGCGCCGGGCATTAGCTTTATGCGCGGTCGCCGATTACTTTTTGTCCGCCGCGCGGATCGTGGCGACGTATTTTTCCGGATCCTTGTCAAAATCCTTTTTGCAGCCCTTGCAGCACAGTTTCACTTCCTGATCCTTGTAGGTGAAGCTGAACGGCTTGCCCATTTCACCAAGTTTTTCGCCGGAGACGGGGCAGGTCGTTAGCAAATCGGGCGTGGCGTTGGTGCTGACATCGGCTGCCGTTGGTGTGGCCATGCCGCCGCAACAGCCTCCGGCCATGCCGCCGCAGGACGGCATTCCGCCATCTCCCGCCGTGAGTTTAGTGGTTAGGGCCAGGACGCCCATGGCGCCGACAGCCAGTAGGATATAAAGGTTTGTTTTTTTCATGTTTGGTTGAATGTTATTGTTGTTGTGCTCTTATTGCACAATTTACTTACACCGGCAGGGCTGAAATCCCTCAAACTAATCTCAGCCCTCCAAACCGACTCTTCCAACCTATCAACCTGTTGAAAATACACAAGTGGCCGGACGATTTTAACACTTCCCCAGAGTTCGTCCTCGGAGCAAGGAAAGGCGCGCAACGGTTTTCACCAACCACGAGTACATTTGCGCACCCGGGGCAATAAACACCACCGAAAATGGCTTCCCGATATGAAAACAGCTCGCATTGCGTGCAATCAGCAGGAATCGGGTTTGGCACGTCAGTTGCGTTCACACTGCCATAAGGTCTTGAATTAAATGTAGTCTGCCCGAAAACTACTCGCGGCTTCATTCTTCCAGCCCCGGCCGGCGGATCAACCTCCCGGCCGGGGCTTTGCAATTTTTGAGGGGTTTTCCATTTGCCGGGGTATTACCAACACCGACAAGGCAATGAAGCGTTGCCGGAACCTTTAAAAAATAAATATGAAAACTAAATTATTCCTCCTCGGTGCGGCCGTTGTTGCGTTCACCTTCAACACCTTTGCTGCCGATGCGCTGCTCTCCCCCCGCGCCGCCGGTAATCAAATCCAGGTTGTCCCCGGTATCTCCGCCGGCCGGCCCGGTTCAACCGGCGCCAGTTTCGTGGCGCCGCGCGCCGGAGACAGCCAAATCAAGTCTGTCGCTGGCGTGCTCTACGACGCGAATCCGTCGCTGGCTTGCCGTAACAACATGAACGGCACGCCGAAAGCCGTTGGCGAATGCACCTCTCATTCCACTATGCCGGGCTGCCTGACCGTTGCCGCAAAGTAAACGCATTGGGCCGCTCAAAATCAACCGGGTTGTCCCCGTGCAATTTAAACAGTAAACTATGCGGGCGGCGGGCCAACTCCGCCGCCCTTGATCCCATGAAAAAAGAAAATATCCATCCCGCCGATGGCCGGCTTGGTTCGCTTCTGCGCGAAGCGCGGACGCTTCCAGCCTTGCCGCCGCGCTTCCAGCAAAACGTCTGGCGGCGGATCGAAGACGCGGAAGCCTCCGTCCAATCGGGTGGCGTTTGCATCTGGCTTGAGGGTCTCGTCGCCTCGATTCTCCGTCCGCGATTCGCTTACGCTACCGTTGCCGCCTTGATGCTTGCCGGCATTTCCTTGGGTGCCTACAGCGGTGCGCGCACGGCGCGGCACGATGCGGAAGCTCGCTACGTTGCGTCCGTCGCGCCCAGCTCGCTGCGTTGATCATGAACCGGTCCCTCATCATCCTTCTGGGGACGCTGGCCCTGGGCGCGGCGATCTTTACCGGTTCCTATTTCGTCGCCCGGCATGCCAGTGTGATCTGTTGCACGAAACCAACGGATGATTTGAGATGGCTGCGCACGGAGTTTCACCTGGACGATGCGGAAATGGCGCGCATCCGTGAGTTGCATGAAGGCTATCTTCCGATGTGTGCCGAAATGTGTTCGAAAATCGCCGCCAAGAAAGCCGAATTGGCATCCGTCGTTGGCAACGGCACCAACCTCACGGCCGAAGCGCAAACCAAATTGAACGAACTCGCCACGCTGCGGGCGCAATGCCGGGCGCACATGCTCCAGCATTTCGTCACCGTCAGCCAGGCCATGCCGCCCGAACAAGGCCGGCGTTATCTGGCCGAGATGCAACAACTCACACTCGGCACCAACGAGTTGATGGAACAATCCATGTCGGGCGACGCCGGCCATGAGCATCATCACTGACGCCCAGCCTGCGCCGGAGGATGCGGATCGGCCAGCCGACGCCCGCGACCGTGCGGACATGGAAAAGTTGCAGGCCGGCCGCGATACCGCGCTCAATGATTTGATGGAACGCCACGCCGCGCCGGTCTTTCACTTTCTCTGCCGCATGACCGGCAGCGAGGCCGACGCGAATGATCTCGCGCAGGAAACCTTCGTCCGCGTTTTCAAGTCGGCGAAAACCTACCGCCCGGAGCAAAAGTTTTCCAGCTGGCTTTTCACCATCGCTGCGAATCTGGCGCGGAACCATTTTCGCTGGCGGGCGCGTCATCCCAATGTCTCGCTGGATACGGAAAACCCGGAGACGGGACAGACCCTTGCCGGTACGCTGCCGGCGGATGGTCCTGCACCCAACGAAGAAGCGCTCGGCGCCGAGCGCGCCGAGGCTGTGCGCCGCGCTGTCGGGAGTTTGCCGGAGGATTTGCGCGAGGCTATTGTGCTGTGCGAATGGGAAGATCTAAGCATGGCTGAGGCCGCGACGATTCTGGAAACGACGCCAAAAGCCGTGGAATCAAGACTTTATCGAGGCCGGCAGCTGCTGCGTGAACGTTTGAAGTCGTGGCTTTGATCTATTTCGGCTTCAACTGTGGAATTAAAATCACGTCGTGTATGCATTCCTGGCTGGGCTGCCTCATGCGCAGGCGGTCTATCCCGATGCCGCGCTCCAGAGCGAAGAACTTGCCGGGCCTCAAGGATTTTTAGCAGGCAGATTTTTCACCAGTTCATCCACGCATCCATTGAGCATATTGCTCGATTCACTGCCATAACCCTCATATTTGAACCGGATGATCCCATCAGCGTCCAAAACGAAAATCGTTGGCCAGCTGTGAACATTCCAAGCCTTGGAAATTGGCCCGCCGGGTCCTTCCTTACCATTCCAAAACGATGGCCACGTCATTTTTTCTTGCTCCTTTGCACGGTTGGCGTCCGGGATTGTCGGATCACCATTAACGCCGATCATGGCGAATGATTTTCCCTGCATCCGTTCAACTAGTGCTTTTTCCACCGGCACCATTTGCATGCAGGGGCCACACCAGGACGCCCAGAAAGTCAGCACACAAATTTTTCCACGGCTGTCGCTTAATTTGAATTTCTTGCCGTCAACGCCTTCGGCTTTTATATCTGGTACTTTGTTGCCAAGTGAAAGATTCTGCAGAGAGAATAAATTTTCTTCCGCCAGTTTCTTCAGTTGCGGTGCTGTTTCCTTCGGGTTGCGGAGCTCACGCAAATCCAGGCAGTCATCGTAATTGGCAATTATCTCTTTGAATTCCTGTTCGGCATCGGCGGTGGCCTGTTGCGAACTTCCGAATGGTGGCATCTCAGCCAGATCGTTAGTGGTCAGATATTTTGCATAAAACGGGGCTTTGCTCCAGTTCTCAAAAGCAGCCAACTGCTCGGACTTGTTGGCATTGAGGCAGCCCAGTGCATAAATCGCTTGGGCGCGGTTGGCGCGGACGGGATTGTTTTTTACTACTGAATTCAGAAAATCCACAACCGGCTTTTCCCGCCAGTGCCATGACCAAAAACGGCCCAGATAGCTGCACAGGGGGCCAACCTTTGAGTTCGTTGAATGATACTTCGTGAGATAGTCCAGCGATTCAAGCTGATTGGTGAATATCGGCCCACGATTGGCCTCTGCATTCAGCACAATCCACAATAGCGCGTCGCACGCTGGTTGCGATTCCGGCTCTTTTTGGGCGAGGGATAGCATCTGCGGCAAATTGGTTTCCTCCAATTGCCTCCAAGCATAGTAAAGCTTTAAGCTCTCGTCGTTGGTGGAATAAAAGGCGGTGTGGGCATCAACCAAAGCCTTTTTGAGCGCATTCATCTCAACCGTGTTTGAAGACGACAGTTGTTCGGAGCGGGCTGTGATAAGGGTCAAGGCCAAGACCCAGTAGGCGGTGATTATCTTCATGTTTACAAAAGAAACCCCGCCCATCGGAGAAAGTTGTTTTTTTATTTCGGTTTCAACTGCGGAAACAAAATCACGTCCCGGATGCTTTCCTGGCCGAGGAGCATCATGCACAGGCGGTCTATCCCGATTCCAATTCCGCCGGCCGGAGGCATTCCATGTTCAAGGGCGACCAAGAAATCCTCATCGAGCTTCTGCTGCTCGCCGCCGGCTTGATGTTCCAGTGTGGCGCGCTGCGCGATGGGATCGTTCTGCTCGGTGTAGCCGGGTGAAATTTCCTGGCCATTGATGCAGCACTCAAAAACTTCAACGGTGGTCGGGTCATCCGGCGAAAGCTTGGCGAGCGGCACGAGTTCCTTCGGCAGGTGCGTCACAAATGTCGGCTGGATGAGCGTCGGCTCGATTAACTTTTCAAACACCGCGCCGGTGACTTCATAATCCACATATTCCTTGCCGATCTCCGCGCCGAGATCATGCGCCCGTTGGCGGCGTTCGGCGGGTGACACGTCAAACCAGTCCGCGCCGGCCTTTTCCCGGATCAGGTCTTTGTATTTCGCGCGCCGCCAGTTGGTTAGATCAATCGTCTTCGTGACTTTTCCTTCGGCATCTTTGTTTTCGATGACCAGCGTTCCGAGCACATTCTGGGCGACGTGTTTGATGAGCGATTCCACCGTTTCCATCATCGTCGCATAGTCGCCGAACGCGCAGTAGGCTTCGAGCATCGTGAATTCGGGGTTGTGCCGGCGCGAAAGGCCTTCATTGCGAAAGTTTTTTCCAATCTCGAACAGCTTGTCGATGCCGCCCACCAGCAGGCGCTTGTGGTAAAGCTCCAGCGCGATGCGCAGGTAAAATTCGCAGCCGAGCGCGTTGTGAAACGTTTTGAACGGCTGCGCCGCCGCCCCGCCGGGAATCGCCTGCATCGCCGGCGTCTCGACCTCGACGTATTTGCGCTCGTGAAAAAAATTCCGGATTTCGTGGATGATCGCGCTGCGCTTGAGCATCACATCCTTCACCTCGGGATTCGCGATGAGGTCGAGATAGCGCTGGCGGTAGCGGATTTCGGTGTCTTCGAGACCATACCATTTCGCCGGCGGTGGGCGCAGCGATTTGGCGAGTATGGTGAAAGCTTCGAGCTTGATGCTCGGTTCACCGGTCTTGGTGCGGAAGAGCGTGCCGGTGACGCCGACAAAATCGCCAAGGTCAAGGTGCGTGAACGTGTGAAAATTGTCGTCGCCCAGAACATTTTTCTGCGCGTAAACTTGGATGCGTCCGCTCTGGTCGCGCACGTCAATGAACATGGATTTGCCCATGTCGCGGTGGGCGGTGATGCGGCCGGCGACGGCCACGCGGTGGCCCTCCGGCAGCGCGCCGGTATCGAAACCGCTCCGGGCGGTGTTGCATTCCGTGTCCGGCGTAAATTTGTTTTTGAACGGGTCAATGCCCTTGGCGCGCAGGGCGTCAAGCTTTTCGCGGCGCTGCCGGATGAGGGAATTCTCATCCACTGGCTTGGCCGGATTCGGATTCGTCGGTTTGGCTTCCATAAAAGTGCGGCGGTCATTAAACCATAAAATCGGGGTCAAAACCAAGCAGCAAAACGGCTGGCCCATTTTGAATAGCTGGTGGGACGCTTGTCCTGCCAAATTCAGGCGCTGCCCGGCAAAACGGATGCTCAGAGAAATTCCCAGTGCGAGAACAGCGCCGCTTGGCCGCAAGGTTTCCCGTCCGGCATAACCAGATTCCAGACCGTCGCCTGGGCTATGCGGAACCGGCGGCCGGTCTTGGAAATGCGGATTCCGGAGTAATCATCAATGAAACCCCGCGCCGTGACGGCGGCCAGCAGGCGGGCGCGCTCCGCGCGGTTCGGTGCCTCGGCGGTCAGGCGTGACGGCGTGCGCGTGAGCTCGGCCCACGGCATTTCCCAGAGCGCGAGCGCGCTCGCGTTCCCGTAATTCAAAACCGGATCGGCTTCTATGCCATGCGAAACCAGGACAAACGGCGCGTGGAAAACTTGCTCCGCCAGCTCTGCCGGTGAAAAATTACCCGGCAAAAGCTCGCGGCCGGTCCAATGTTTCAGGCTGTGCGCGATGATTTGTGTTTGCCCGATGACCAAATCGCTTTGCCAGGTCTCTTTCACCCGGCGATGGTGAATTTTCCGCCGGCGGACGGCAATGTGTTTTATCGGCTGGCGGGGGAAAATTGGTTTGTGTAGATTATGCCCGAAATTCAAAAAATTTATGGCCGCCAAAATCCAAATCTCGGACGAGTTGAAAAAAGACCTGCCGCCCTCTACCTGGGGAAAAATCCTCGGGGCGACGCCCATCGTGATGACGGTCATCGCCACGATGCTCGCGGGCCTCGCGTCCAGCGAGATGACCAAAGCGCAATATGACCGCTCGGCGGCGGCGCAGCTCCAGTCCAAGGCGGGCGATCAGTGGAGTTTTTATCAGGCGAAAAAACTGCGCAGCGCGGTGGCCCACAATACGCTGGATTTGCTCGCGGCGACCAGCGATGTGAATCCGCTGGCGGCTGACGCTTTGCCGGGAGTTGATGCGGCGACGGTGGCGGCCCTGACCCAAAATAAAATTCCCGCCGCCGCGCCGGCAAAATTTGACGATAGCGTGACCGCCGCGCTGGCGGCTGTGGAAAACTCCAAGCCGGAAACCGAGGTGCTGCCCATGCTGGCGAAGATCAAGGACGCTACGCTCGCCGAAGCGCTCACTGCCGCGAAGGACGCCGCCAATGCTTTTGATGATGCCGCCAAACCCATCAACAAGGCCGTCGACAAGCTGGATGAAACCCTGATGACCGGCGACAAGCGCACCTTTCGTGATTTCAGTGCGGCGCGGCTGCGCTACACGGCGGCGCGCTATGACATCGAGGCGAAATTGAATTCCGCCATCGGCGGCATTTATGAATTGCAGGTCCGTAAAGGCAATGTTTCCGCCGAGCATCATCACCGGCGCAGTGCGAAATTTTTCTACGGCATGCTGGCGGCGCAATTGGCGGTGATTATCTCAACCTTCTCGATTGCGGCGCGGCAGAAGAGTTTCCTGTGGTCGCTGGCCGCCGCCGCCGGGATGGCGGCCGTGTCCTTTGCCGCCTACGTTTACTTCTACGTCTGATTTTCGATGACAAAAACGGCGGGAACCTGCGCGGTTCCCGCCGTTTGTTTTAGACCTTAACCCCGGTTATTCGCTTACCGTGATTGCTTTCGGTTTGGCTTCCTCGGCTTTGGGCAGCGTAACATTCAGGATGCCGTCCTTATATTGCGCTTTTACCTTGTCGCCCGCGACCGCCGCCGGCAGGGTCAGCGCCCGCGAGAAGCGTCCATAATAACGCTCCTGCCGATGGACTTCGGTGCCTTCATGAACCTTCTCGTCCTTGCGTTCGCCGGAGATGACCAGC
>CAIJNQ010000292.1 GCA_903822015.1 uncultured Verrucomicrobia subdivision 3 bacterium
CCACGGCAATTTTTTTCGTGATGCTGTCTACGGCGTCGGCTTTCACCAGCGCCACGCAACAGCCGCCAAAACCGCCGCCGGTCATGCGGCAGCCATAGACGCCGCCTTGGTAGCCGATGTCTTCGGCAATCTCGACGACCGCGTCAAGCTCGGCGCAGCTTACTTCGTAGTCATCGCGCAGCGACGCGTGGCTGGCATACATGAGATTGCCCACAGCCGGCCAGTTGGAGGCGCGGATACCTTCGGCGGCGTGAACGGTGCGTTCGATTTCGCCGATGACGTGGCGCGCGCGGCGGTAAACGACTTCGCTTAATTTGCCTTTGCCCTGGTCGAGCTGTTCCGCCGTGACATCGCGCAGCGACTTCACCCCGAGATTCTTCGCGGCCTCTTCGCACTGCGCGCGGCGTTCGGCGTATTCGCCGCCGCTCAATTCGTGTTTCACATTCGTATTGATGACGAGCAGGGCCACCGACGGATCGCTCATCGGCACCAATTCCGTTTTGCGCGTGCGGCAGTCGAGCAGGAGCAAATGGCCTTCGCGGCCGAGCGCGGAAATAAACTGATCCATGATCCCGCACGGCACGCCGGCAAAATCGTGTTCGGCCTTCTGTGCGAGCAACGCCTTTTCAATCGGGTCAATCGCTTTGCCGGTGGCGGCTTCCAGCAACGTGGCGGTGCAGACTTCGAGCGCGGCGCTGCTGCTCAAGCCGCCGCCCAGCGGCACCGTGGACATGAAGGCGACATCCAGCGCGGGAATTTTCATGCCGCGATTTTGAAAGCCGGCGAGCACGCCGCGGATGTAGTTGGACCATTTCGGCTGGCCTTTGGTGACGGGCGCGGAAACATCCACGGTCGCGCTCTCTTTGAAGTGCGTGTCGTAAATGGAGACCTGTCCCGGCGTGGCCGCGGCATCGGCGGCCATGATGGCGTAGCGTTCGATGGCCATCGGCAGGACGAAGCCGTCGTTGTAATCGGTGTGTTCGCCGATGACGTTGACGCGGCCCGGCGCGGCGACGATCCAGCGCGGCGCGCGGCCGTAGTGCTTTTGAAAATCTGCGGCGATTTGGATGGCGAGAGTTTTAAGGGTCATAGAAAATGGATGTTGGCGATGAAAGCGGGAAGTTATCTCCACCAAAAGGCGAAGCACAAGGGTGGGGCGAGGCGCTGGACGAGCCGGCGCGCGGGGACGCTCGCCCCACCGAAAGTGGTTCAGGCCGCCGGTGGTGTCTTGCCGCCGCGGATCGCGCCGAGCAGCATCAGCACGCCGAAGATCAGCAGCACGACGCCCCAGATGAGGTCAATGTTGACCTCTTGGCCCTGGACCTGGGTGACGGCGGCGACGCGGTTGAGCACGCCGTAGCCGGTGAGCAGCGCGCCGATGAGTGCGAACATGAGGCCAATCGGCCAGCGGATATCGAGTCCCATAATTTTTCTTTCAGTTAAGGTTGTGGATTGGGTTCACCAGAAAAGGAAGTTCAGGATGACGCAGACGATCAGCAGCACCACGCCGACGACGGCGGGCTTCTGATAAACCGGGAGGTTGTTATCCACGATTTTCGGCGTTAACGAATAGACCAGGCCTTTCAAGTCGGCGTCGGTCTTCTGCGATCGGGTGGCGAGCGAAATCACCAGCGTCAGCGTGAAGCAGGCGATGAACGCGAAGGCGGCCAGCCAGAAGTTCTGCGCCATTTCGCTGGGGAACGTCGAGACGACCTTGAGATAGCCGCCCTTGATGCCGGGCGCGTTGCCTTGCGCGATGGTCAGCGCGTGGAACAGCGCGGAACTGCCGATGCCGCCGAATAATCCGAGGAATGCGCCCGTGCCGGTGGTGCGTTTCCAGAACATGCCCAGCAGGAACGTGGCGAAGAGCGGCGCGTTCACGAAGCCGAACACGAGCTGGATGATGTCCATGCAGTTGTTATACATCGAGGCGTACTACGCGGCGCAAATGCTCAGGAGAATGCCGACGACCGTAATCACTTTGCCGGTCTGGATATAATGATGGTCGCTCTTGCC
>CAIJNQ010000293.1 GCA_903822015.1 uncultured Verrucomicrobia subdivision 3 bacterium
AGCGCAGCATCGGCTATATGGCGCATCTCAAAATGATGGCGGCGGCCCAGCCGTTCATCAGCGGAGCCATCTCCAAGACGGTCAACATGCCGGGCGAATGCACGGTCGCCGAAATCCGCGACACCTACGTTCAGGCCTGGAAGATGGGGCTGAAGTGCGTGGCGATCTATCGCGACGGCTCCAAGCGGTCGCAGCCGCTCAACACCAAAAAGACCAATGAAGGCGGCGACAAAACCGCCGCCGCGAATACGGCGCTGGATGCCCGCATCGACGAACTTGAAGCGGAAGTCACCCGTTTGCAGCGGGAATCTGGCAAGCCCTTGCGCCGTCGCCTTTCCGATACGCGCACGGCGGTCACACACAAGTTTGACATCGCGGGCCACGAAGGTTATCTCACGGTCGGCCTGTTCGACGACCACCAGCCGGGCGAGCTGTTCATCACGATGGCCAAGGAAGGCTCCACCATTGGCGGTTTGATGGACAGCATCGGCACGCTCACCAGCATGGCGCTCCAATACGGAGTGCCACTGGAAGCGCTCGTAAAGAAGTTTGCGCACCAGCGTTTCGAGCCGAGCGGTTTCACGAAGAATCCGGAAATCCGGAACGCCTCGTCCATCACCGACTACGTGTTCCGCTGGATGGCGTTCCAGTTCATCCCCGGCTATCGCGAAAATATCACGGTCGTGCGCAACCAGCCCGAGCTGGTCATGCCGGGCCTCGCCGAGGAGATAAAAAAAAAGGTGAACCGCCCCGTGGCGGAACTGCCGATCGCCGAGGACAGTGAAGTCATTGAAACCAAGGGCGGCAGTGGTCACAGCCTGCGCTCGCTGACGCTCACCTCGATGATCACCAACCAGCAGGATGCCCCGACGTGTCCGAATTGCGGCAACGTGGTCGTCCGCAACGGCGCGTGCTACAAATGCCTGAACTGCGGCGAGAGCCTCGGCTGCTCTTAAGAAAACCACTCGCGAACAGGCCGGAGAATTTAAGTTCTCCGGCTTGTTTCATTTTTCCGGCGGGATTATGTTGCGGCCATGAGTGACGACAATCATTTCATCCGGGAAGATCCCTGGCGCATCTTCCGCATCATGTCCGAGTTTGTGGACTCGTTCCAGACGATGTCGCAGGTCGGGCCGGCGGTGACGATTTTCGGCTCCGCCCGGACGAAACCCGCGGACAAATACTACCGGGCCGCGCAGGAAATTGCGAAAGGCCTGGCCAAGCACAACCTCGCCGTCGTCACCGGCGGCGGCCCGGGCATCATGGAAGCGGCAAACAAGGGGGCGTCGCACGCGAGCGGCAAATCCGTCGGCCTCAACATCGAATTGCCCCACGAACAGAGCGGCAATCGCTTTGCCAACGTGCCGATTCACTTTCATTATTTTTTCGCGCGGAAGGTTTGCTTCGTAAAATACAGTCTCGGATTCGTCTATATGCCGGGAGGCTTCGGCACGCTGGATGAGCTGTTTGAAGTGCTGACGCTGGTGCAGACACAGCGCATCCCGCAGTTCCCGCTGATCCTGTTTGGCCGCGAGCATTGGAAGGGACTGCTGGCCTGGATGAAATCACGCCTTGAAAAGGACGGGCACATCAGCCCCGGCGACCTCGGGTTGCTCAAGATCACCGACGATGTGGCGGAAGTGATCGAAATCATCCGCGACTATGAACGCCGCGTCGGGCCGCCGGGATCGCTGCCGGTCGCGTTTGCGTAAACCCGGACTGGATTTATGAATATTTGGAAGAATGGATTGTCGGGTAAAATAATTTCCACGCCCGTTCTTTTTGGCATCAATCCATTTATCCATTCATCCAACATTCCGTGCTCATGCGCCCGCTGATCCAGGAAATCCCCACCGGGCAGACGCCCGAATCGCTGGTCGAAACTCTGCGTCCTGAAAACGGCATCGTGCTGCTACGCACCTCCCGGTTTGATTTGCCGACCGCGCGTTATTCGTTTGTGGCGGCCAAGCCGTTTCTCACCTTCCGCTCCTTTGGCTCCCGCTGCGAAGTCGCCCGCCCCTCGTCGCCCGCCAGCCGTCAGTTACAGTTTGGCAATCCCTGGCATCTGCTGGAGGCGCTCATGGCGCGCTTTGAATTGCTGGACGAAATCGACCAGCCATTTCCGCTCGGCGGCGCTTTCGGTTTCTGGGGCTACGACCTGAAAAATTTCACCGAGCCGAAACTTCCGCGCCGCGCCGTGAACGATCTGGAATTGCCGGACTGTGCCGTTGGTTTTTACGGCAGCCTGGTTGTGTTTGACCATCACCTGGGCAAAGTTTGCGTCGTCGCCACGGGTCTGGATGCCGACGGTTCGCGCAGTGAAACCCGCGCAAAGGCGCAATTGGATTTCTGGCAAACCCGGATGCAAGCGGCAGTGTCTTCACGCCAAGGCGCGAAGTTGCAAAGCCAGGAATCCCCGGGCGGCCCGGCGACCAGTTGCGAGGTGTCCGCGAACCGGTCGCGTGCCGACTTCATCGCCGCTGTCGAACGCGCGCAGCGATACATCCGGGCCGGCGATATCTACCAGGTCAACCTGTCGCAGCGGCTGACGGCGCAATGTCGGGCTAACGGCTGGGATTTGTTTGAAAAATTATCCGCCGTTTCGCCCGCGCCGTTTGCCGCGTATCTGGATTGCGGCGGCTTTGAAATCGCGTCGTCGTCGCCGGAACAATTTCTGCGCCTGAGCGGCGCACACATTCTCACGCGGCCCATCAAGGGCACCCGGCCGCGCGATGCCGAGCCGACGCGGGACGCGCAACTCGCCTATGAATTGCAGACCAGCGCCAAGGAACTCGCCGAGCTGGTGATGATCACCGACCTGCTGCGAAACGATCTGGGCAAAGTCTGTGAATACGGCTCCGTGCAAGTGCCGGAGCTGGCCAGGCTCGAAAAATTTGCGCAGGTGCAGCATCTCGTTTCCACTGTCGAAGGCCGGCTGCGGCCGGAGGTAACGCACTTTGCCGCGTTTGCGTCATGTTTCCCCGGCGGTAGCATCACCGGCGCGCCGAAATTCCGGGCGATGGAGATCATTGATGAACTGGAACCCGTTTCCCGCGGTCCCTATTGCGGCGCGATCGGGTATCTCGGCTTCAACCGCGAAAGCCAGTTGAGCATCGCCATCCGCACGGCGGTTTGGCGGGAGGGTGTCGCCCATTTCAACGTCGGTGCCGGCATCGTGGCGGATTCCAGTCCGGTGGCGGAATATGCGGAGACCCTCGCAAAGGCCGCCGGTTTTTTGGCGGCGCTGCAATTCGAGCAGGCCGTCGGACACGAAACGGAACGGGTTGAATCTACTGGTTAAAATTATTCTGCTCGCGAACTTTTTACGTTTCGGGTATCTGAAGCGGCATTAGGAATTGATTCCATGGTGGTTTTTCTCAACGGAAAATTTGTCGCCGAAGCGGAGGCGGTCGTGCCCCTGAACGACCGCGGGTTTCTGCTGGGGGACGGCCTGTTTGAGACGATGCGCGTGGCCAATGGAAAAACATTCCGTTGCGCCCAGCATCTGGAGCGGCTTATGCGCGGCGCAAATTTCCTGAAGATCCGCCCGCCATATACGCCGAAGGAGTTGGAAAAATCTGCCCGGCAATTGATCGAAACCAATCAAATGTCCGAGGCGATCCTGCGGGTGACCCTGACGCGAGGTGCCGGCGCTCGGGGATATTCGCCGAAAAACGCGGGCCCGCCGACCATGGCGCTGACACTGCAGCCGCTGCCCGTCCAAAATCCGGATGAGCCTTTGCAGTGGAGTCTGGTCACTTCGTCCTGGCGCATACCGGCGAGCGACGCACTTGCATCCTTCAAGACGACGAGCAAGCTCCTGAACGTGATGGCCCGGGCGGAAGCGGAGGAAAAGGGCGCGGACGAGGCGCTGCTGCTGAACACCAACGGCGAGGTGGCGGAGACGGCCGGCGGGAATCTGTTCTGGGTTTACCAGGATAAAATCTGCACCGTGCCAACCGGCCGCGGCGTGCTGCCGGGCATCACCCGGGCCGTGATCCTGGAGATCTGCCAGTCGCTGGCGCTGGAAACCAACAAGCGGGTCATCAAGGCCGAGCATTTGCGCAACGCGTGCGGACTTTTTGTCACCAACAGCGCGCTGGGCATCGTGCCGGTGGCGGCATTTGATGGCGAGCCGGTCGCGCCCTCGCCGCTGGTGGATCAGATTGCCGGCGCCTATAACGAAATGGTGACGCGGGAATCGGCTTAACTCTTCAATTAGAAAAATTCAAATCGTATCTTGCCCCTTGCGCTTTAAGCTGATGGAGGCGTAAGGTGAATCAGAACCACGAGGTGACTTATGATTAACGCAAGTTTGGATCGCTGCCTTTCCTTCATCAACAGCCAGAGCCAGCCGACCGCGCCGGCGGCGGCGGGCAAGGTTTTGCGGCGCGCCGTGACCATCTCCCGCCAGGCGGGATGCGGGGCGGTGCTGGTCGCCGAAAAAGTGGCGAATTATCTGCAGGAACATGCCCCGACACCGGGTGTGAAATGGACCATTTTTGACCGCCAGCTGATGGCCAAGGTGCTGGAAGACCACAACCTGCCCAGATACCTTGACAAAATCCTGCCCGAAGACCGGGCGTCCCGGGTGCAATACCTGCTCGCGGACATCTTCAACGTGCACCCCTCGGAGAACGTAATGTTGAAGTTGATCGCGGAAACGGTCCTGCAACTGGCTGAACTGGGCAATGTGATCATCGTCGGCCGCGGGGCCAACATTGTGACGGCCAAGCTGCCGCACGTCCTGCACGTCCGGCTGGTGGCCGAGCTGGAAGACCGCATCGAGCGTATCGCCCGGGACGACGATAAAACGCCGGGTGAGGCGCGGCGATTTTGTCTGGAGGAGGAGCCGGCACGCACCCGCTACCTCAAAACCTACTTCAACGTCGATATCAACGATCCGCTGCATTACCATCTGGTCATCAACACCAGCCGGATAAACTATGAGATCGTGGCAGAGATGATCGGCGAGGCGGTCCTGCGGCTGCCGTAAGATTCTGAACTTGGGTTGACCGGCGGGGCCGGCTAAATTGCCCGCGTGCCGAATCCGGGAAAATCTTCTTTCCGCCGCCGCCGCCGTGGTGGCCGATATCTGGCCTTGGTACTGTTATTATTGGCGGGGTTGGTCGGGGCAATGATCTGGTTCTGGTGGCACCAAAACCATCCACGAACCATAAAAAAACACCAACCGGCACCCGTCGCCGCCACTCCCTCCGCCAGGCCGGCCGCACAGGTTGAACTGCCCCCGCCAAAGCCGCCCGCGGTCGCGCCGCAGACGCCGGCGGATTTTCCCCGGCCCGTGCGCGACGTGTTCGAGACGCAGGTCGCGCTGGCGCGGCGGATGGTTTCGCCGGGTTCGATTGACGCCGCCAGCGGTTTGCAAACGCGCGCGGCCATCGCGGCGTTTCAACGATCGCAGAAATTGTTTGCGACCGCCGTGCTGGATACGAACACGCGCCCGCAGCTCACACTGGCAGCGCTCTTGCTGACGCATTATGTCGTGACGACCAATGATCTGACGCGGCTGCAGCCGATCGGAAAAACCTGGCTAGCCAAATCGCAGCAATCCGCACTGGATTATGAAACCATTTTGGAACTGGTTGCCGAAAAAGCGCACGCCCATCCGCTTCTCATAAAGAAACTCAATCCGGGCGTGGATTGGACGAATGTTTCCGCCGGCGCGGTTTTGAAGATTCCCGACGTGAATTATCCGGAGCCGGCCGACCAGGCCGCGTTCGTCATCATCCATTTGGCGGAAAAGTATCTGGAAGCGTTCGATGCGGAGACAAATCTGCTCGCGCATTTTCCGTGCAGCATCGCGGCGAAAGCCGAGAAGCGGCCGGTGGGGGAAATGCACGTCGCCGTCGTGGCCCCCCATCCCAATTACACCTTCGACCCGGCGGTGTTCCCGGAATCGCCGGAGGCGCAGGCCATCGGCCATAAATTGATTCTGCCGCCCGGCCCGAACAATCCCGTCGGCGTCGCCTGGATTGGCCTGAACAAACCGGGGTATGGGATGCACGGCACGCCGAGTCCGGAGCAGGTCGGCCGGACGGAATCGCACGGTTGTTTTCGATTGGCGAACTGGGATGCGGAGTATTTGCTCAAGGTCGTCTGGATCGGTATGCCGGTGGAGGTGGTGCCGTGAGGGCGGCCGTCCACCCGGAGTTCCAATTTTTGACGGAAATTATCATTGCCCGGCGGCGCGGTTCGGTAAAACTGTCAGTGAACTTAACGAAAGGAAAATTATGACTGCCGGAATAATCGGACTGGTTTTACTGGGTGGCCTCGTGCTGGTGGCAATCGTGATCGCCATGATGGTCATCGGCGTTTACAACAAGCTGGTCACGCTGCGCAACCGCTACAAAAACGCCTACGCGCAGATTGACGTGCAGCTCAAACGCCGCTACGACCTGATCCCGAATCTTGTCGAAACGGCCAAGGGTTACATGGCCCACGAGCGTGGCACCCTGGAAGCCGTGACCGCCGCGCGCAACATTGCCTACGCCGCATCCAAAGCCGCTGCGGCGAACCCTGGAGACGCCGGGGCGATGAAGAGCCTGGCCTCGGCGGAAACCGGCCTGGGCGGCACGTTGAGCCGCCTGATGATGGTGAGCGAACAATATCCCGACCTGAAGGCAAACCAGAACATGATGCAGCTCACCGAGGAGCTGACCTCGACGGAAAACAAGATTTCCTTCGCGCGGCAGGCGTACAACGATTCGGTCATGACCTACAACACCGACCGCGAAGTATTCCCGAGCAATCTCATCGCCAATACCTTCAACTTCGGTCCGGCCGAACTGTTTGTCGTGGACAAGCCGGAACAGAAGGACGCGCCCAAGGTCTCGTTTTCGTGACGGGTTGAACCGTTGAATTGTTCGATCGGAAACGCTTCAACGTTTGATTTCAACGATTCAACGAACATGGACTTTTTTGCCCGACAAGACCAGGCCCGCCGCAAGACCAGGTGGCTGGTGGCTTACTTTGCGCTTGCCGTCGTGCTGCTCATCGTCTCGGTCTATTTCATCTCGCTGGTGGTCTTTTCCGGCGTGCAAGCCAGACAGCACCATGCCTACGACGAGGCACCCGTCCAGTTTGCGTTGTGGAATCCGGAGATTTTTCTTGGTGCGGCCGTCGGCGTGCTGGCGGTGATCTTTCTGGGCAGCGCCTACAAGACGAATGAACTTTCCGCCGGCGGCAGCGCGGTGGCGACCTTGATGGGGGGGCGTTTGGTGAATCAAACCACCAACGACCCGAATGAACGCAAGCTGCTGAATGTCGTCGAGGAAATGTCCATCGCCGCCGGCGTGCCGATGCCGCAAGTGTATGTGCTCAACGAAGAACGCGGCATCAACGCCTTTGCCGCCGGCCACACCACGGGCGACGCCGCCATTGGCGTCACGCGCGGGGCCATCGAAATGCTATCGCGCGACGAATTGCAGGGGGTCATCGGCCACGAGTTCAGCCATATCCTGAATGGCGACATGCGCCTGAATCTCCGGCTGATCGGCATCATTTTCGGGCTGCTCTGCCTGGCCACCATTGGCCGCATCTTGCTTTACGCGCGCAGCAGCAACAGCCGCGAAAAGAATCCGTTGCCAATCCTCGGGTTGGCGCTGATCGCGCTCGGGGCCATCGGTGTTTTCTTCGGCCGGCTCATACAAGCCGCCGTCAGCCGCCAGCGCGAATTCCTGGCCGATGCCTCCGCGGTGCAATTCACGCGCAATCCCGGCGGATTATCCGGGGCGCTGCAAAAAATCGGCCGATACAGTTACGGCTCGAAACTCGAATCCAACCACGCGCCCGACCTCTGCCACATGTTTTTCGGCAACGGCCTCGGCGTTTCGCTCTTCGGCGCGATGGCCACGCACCCGCCGATTCCCGACCGCATCCGCGCCATCGACCCCGCCTGGGACGGAAAATTCCCGCCGCTCAAACCGGAACAGATGGATACCGTCAGACGCGCCGCCATTGCGGAGCTGGAGCATCCGCGCCCGCCGATACCGCAAATCCTCGGCGCGATTCTTGGCGGCGCGGCGATGGACGAAGCCACCGCGAAGCCGCCGGTCATCCAGACCAGTTCCGTCCTGCCTAACCTGGGCCAGCCCACGCCGCTGCATCTCAGATATGCCGAGCAATTGCGCGCGGCGCTGCCGGAAAATCTCAAGGCGGCCGCCCGCGACCCGCTGGCCGCCAGTGCCCTGGTATACGCGCTGCTGTTGAGTCCGGATGAAAAACTGCGGGGGGAACAGATTGCCGGCATCGCCGGCCGCGCCTCGGATTCCGCGGCCCGGCAAACGGCGGCCCTGTTTCCGGAAGTGGCCACGGTGGCGAAGCGCTCGCGTCTGCCGTTGGTGAATCTGGCCCTCGGTGCGCTCCGCAATCTGACCGCGGAACAGTTCAAGCGGTTTGCGGACACCTTAAGCTGGCTCAGCGGCAGCGACGGCAAGGTGGAGTTGTTTGAATTTGTCCTCCAAAAAATCGTGCTGCGCCACCTCGCGTCGAAGTTCGGGGATCCGCGGCCGGCGGCAATCCAATATTACACGCTCAAGCCGCTGGTGCCGGATTGCGTCGTGATCTTGTCCGCGCTCGCCCACGACGGCAGCAACGACCCTAACGAGATACAAAAAGCCTTTGCCGCCGGCGCGCCCTATCTTCGCGCGCCTGCCGATGGGCCGGTGGAATTACTGGCGCGCGAAGCCTGCGGAGTGGCGCCGCTGGAAGCTTCGTTGAACCGGCTGGCGCTCGCGGTGCCGATCATAAAAAGAAATCTGATCGAAGCCAGCGCCCGCGTTGTCGGTGCCGACGGCGTGATTCTGGAAGCGGAGGCTGAACTGCTCCGCGCCATCGCCGACACGCTGGACTGTCCGATGCCGCCGCTTGGGGTGGGAGAGTAAAACCGCCAAACCTCGCTTGTTGACGCTGGTATAAAAAGATCAGCGCAGATTGGTCGCTAAATTCTTTTAAGCCCGCAGGGCCGCCTGTAACTGGGTCTGCAGCGCTCCCAATATCTTTTCATGCGCGGAGTTCACGTCCGCATCAGTCAAAGTTTTGTCGGGGGCGCGATAGGTGAAAGCGTAGGCGAGGCTTTTTTGACCATCCGGCACGCCTTTGCCCCGGAACACGTCGAACAATTCCACCGCCTCCAGATTCGCGGCCTTCGCCTGCCTGACCGTTTGCAACACGGCTTCATGCGTCGTGGCTTCTGGCACCAGCATCGCGACATCGCGTCGGCTCGAGGGGAATTGCGGCAACGGTTTAAAAGACTTCGCGGGGTTCCGTTTTGAAAGCAATGAATCCAAATTAAATTCCGCGAGAAAGACCGCGTCGCGCAAATCGTATTTCTTCGCGAGCGTCGGCAGTAATTGGCCGAGTTCGCCCAGCGGCAGTTTGCCGCCAAGCGTTGCCGCCGCTGATTCGAGGAACAAGGTCGTGCTCGCCGACCGCCGGCCGAACGCGATGCCGCGGAGGCCGAATTGCTCCAAAAAATCCTCGATGAGTCCCTTCAAATCGCCGGCGTCAAATTTCGCATCGCGTTCGCTGCCGTTCCAGAAGGGCAGGGTGCGCTGGCCGGTGATCGCGATCGCCACGCTGCGGTTTTCTTTCGTCTGGCCACCCACGTTTGTGAACACGTGGCCGATTTCGAACAGTGCCACGTCGTAATTTTTCCGGCTGACGTTGTGCCGCAGCGAGTGGATCAGGCCGGGCAGCAGGCTCGGCCGCAAGACGTCCATGTCGCTGGACAACGGATTTGCCAGAGCCACGATTTCTTCTGCATTCTGCATTCTGCATTCTGACATTCCGATGAGCGTCTGCCCCTGTGCCTCGTTCAGGCCGAGGCCGGTGAGAATGCGGCGCACCTCGCCGATCTGGTCGTAGACAGAGTCATAGGCATTTGAGCCCAGCGCCCCGCGCGGCGGGGTGCTGGGAATTTTTTCAATGCCGAACAACCGGCCGACTTCCTCGATCAAATCCACCTCCCGCTTCAAATCCACGCGCCATGACGGGATGCGGAAGGTGCATTCGCCGGGTTGTTGCGCCACGGTTTGCAGGCCCAGACGGTTCAGGTAACCTACCTGATCCAGATGCGAGATGCCGATGCCGAGCAGATCTTTCGACCGGGCGAAGTGCAGCGTGACTTGTTTTTCCGCTTGGGTTCCGGGCTGAACGTCCACCACGCCTTCGGCCAACTGGCCGCCGGCGGTTTCCAAAATCAAATGCGCCGCGCGCCGGCTGGCCCAGTCGCAGATGCCCATGTCCGCGCCGCGTTCAAAGCGGTAGCTCGACTCGCTGCGCAGGCCGAGTTGCTTGCCGGTGCGGCGGATATTCACCGGCGCGAAATAGGCGCTCTCAATGAGCACATCCACGGTCGAACTGTTGATCTCGGTGTTCGCGCCACCCATGACGCCGGCAAGGGCGATGCCTTTCTGTTCGTCGGCGATCAACAACATTTCGTTCGTCAGCGTGCGCTCCTGATTGTCGAGCGTCTTGAATTTTTCACCCGCCGCCGCGCGGCGGACGATGATAGCCGGCTTGCCGTCCGCGCTTTTGGCGACGAGATGATAATCAAACGCATGCAATGGCTGGCCGGTTTCGAGCATGACATAATTCGTCACGTCCACGACGTTGCTGATGCTGCGGATGCCGACTTTCTCCAAAATGCCGCGCAACCACTGCGGGCTGGGCCCGATCTTAACGCCCTTGATGACACGGGCAGTGTAACGCGGGCAATTCTCCGCGTCTTCAATGCGTACCGCAACCAACTCGCTGGCGGGGCGGTGCTTCTGAAGAGCCGCCGTGGTTGGCGGGGAAAGGTTCGTGGGGACACTTGCCCCACCAAGTTTTATTTCTGGAATACGGAGTGGATTGCCAGTAAGTGCGGCGATTTCACGGGCAATACCGATAACGCTGTTCAAATCAGGCCGGTTCGGTGTGATTTCCAGGTCAAATGTCACATCGCTGCCACTGCGGCCGAGATATTCTGCAAATGGCTGGCCGGTTTTCGCGTCTTCGCGCAGGATGAGCAGTCCGTCCTCCCGCTTGTGACCGATGGCTTCGGGATCGAGGCCGAGTTCTTCGTGCGAACACAACATTCCTTGCGATTCCACGCCGCGAATCTTGCCGACCTTGATGGTGAACGGCTCCTTGTCGCCGGGCTTCAACGGCAGCGAGGCGCCGGGTAGGATGAGCGGCACCTTGTCTCCGGCCTTGAAATTCTGCGCGCCGCAGACGAACTGGCGTTCGCCCATGCCGTCGTTGACGCGGCAAACGGATAGCTTGTCGGCGTTGGGATGCTTGTCGCGGGTGAGGACGTGCGCCACGACGATGCCATCGAACGGGGCGGCAATCTTCTGCACGCCCTCGACTTCGAGTCCAA
>CAIJNQ010000294.1 GCA_903822015.1 uncultured Verrucomicrobia subdivision 3 bacterium
CGATGAACAGTTGAACAGGAGATAACCGAGTCAACCGTTTGGAGTGCGCGGACATGTCCGCGCTTTGCCGTTGCGAGACATGTCTCGCCGGAAAAAAGCGGTGTCGTGCCACTTCAAATGTTACAAGTTGCATGTTGCAAGTTGAGGGTTGGTAAGGACGACTGCCAACTGCCAACTGCCAACTGACGACTGCCAACTGACGACTGACGACTTGCATCTTTTACCTTGTGCGCCCGCCCTGCCCGCTTATTTTTGACGACGTGCGCCGCCATCCCCAAATATGCCTGCATCCATGACGGCCGCGGTTATTCTGGTTGATCTATTAATCCGTCATTTACCACCGACCCCTGCCTGACCGAATGAAAATTCTGATCAACTGCTCGATGCCGTTCACTCTCGCCCATGGTGGACAGGCGATCCAGATCATGCAGACCATGGCCGCTCTGGCGGTCAGCGGCGTTCAGGTGGAGCCGCTCCGCTGGTGGGATGAAAATCAGTCCGCCGACCTGCTCCACTATTTTGGCCGCATGCCGGTGGAACAAATCAAGCTGGCGCAAAAAAAGGGCATGAAGGTCGTCTTCGCTGAATTTCTCACTGCCCAGGGTTCGCGCACCGCGTCCCAATTACGCCTGCAAAAAACCATCAATCGCGCGTTGGCGCGCATCGCCCCGCGCAATTTCATCGCCGCTTTCAACTGGGACGCCTATCGACTCGCGGATGCCTGTATCGCCCTGACCCCGTGGGAGGCAAATCTGATGAGTTACCTGTTTGACGCTCCGGCGGAACGCATCCAGGTCGTGGGGAATGGGATCGAGGAAATCTTTCTGAATGCTCCCAAGGTCGAACGGAAACCATGGCTCGTCTGCACCACCACCCTCACCGAACGCAAACGCGTCTTGGAATTGGCGCAGGCCGCCGTCCGGGCGCAAACCCCCGTGTGGATCATCGGCCGGGCCTACGCGGAGACCGATCCCTACGCGCAACAATTTTTCGCCCTGGCTAAACAGCATCCGCAAATCATCCGCTACGAAGGGGCCATTTCCGACCGGACTCAACTGGCACGGATTTATCGAGAAGCGCGCGGCTTTGTGTTATTAAGCACCATGGAAAGTTTGAGTTTGTCAGCCCTCGAGGCGGCCGCCTGCGAATGCCCCTTACTCTTGAGCGACCTGCCGTGGGCGCGCAGCACGTTTGAAAATCAAGCGACCTATTGCCCGGTCACAAAATCCACCGTGACGACCGCGAATGTCTTGCGCACATTTTATGATGCCGCACCCACCTTGCCCCTGCCGTCCAAACCGCCGACCTGGAACGAAATCGGCCGCCAGCTCAAGGCCCTTTACGAACAGGTGCTGAAAACGGGTTCCAAATCTGCAACCGCTGATCCGCGCTGATCATCGCCAATCAGGACCGTTTGATAGGTAGGAGACATATTGCCAATTCCGAATTCAGAATTTCGAATGCGGAATGAAAAAGTCAGAGCCTCGTCGCCTAAGAGGCCAATAACCATCAACTTTCAACCTTCAACTCTCAACTGTTTTTGAGCACTTCCCGGTAAATCTCCAGATGCCGTCGCGCAATCACCTCGGGGGCGTAACGCTGCCCCATGAGCCGGGCCGCTGCGGTGTTGGGTGAATGATCTTCCGTGAGCCAACGCTCCACGGCGGCCGTGAGCCCGGGTAAGTCATTCTTCGCAAACAGTTCCGCGCCGGGCACGCCCTCCGCGATGTCCGGCACGCCGCCCACCCGCGCACCAAAGAATTTCAGGCCGCGCGCCAGGCCCTCCGCCACCACCAGCCCGAACGCCTCCTGCAGCGGGAAATGCACCAGCGCCGAAACCGAATCGAGCAGCGGCACCAGTTCCCTGGCATTCTTCATGCCCAGATAACGGGCATAACCCGCCGGTTCTGCCACCCGGATTTTTTCCAAGAACGCCGCACCATAGGACGTGTCCGCCGTGCAGGTGCCGGCAAACCAAAACTCCACCGGGTGGCCGCGTTCGTGCAGTTTTCTGGCCACCTCCACCAGTTCGATCTGGCGCTTGTAATCGCAGATCACGCCGAGGTTGAGCACGATGTTTTTTGGATTGCGCGCCGCCAGCGGCGGCTGGAAAAAATCGCGGCGCACCGCATTCGGCACCCGCCAAGTGCGCCGGGCGCACGGGGCTACCTCGTTTTCCGTGAAGGCCGAATTGCAAAACACCCCGGCGGTCCGGCACAGGGCCAATGTCTCCAGCCGCGCCGTCAGCCAATAATAACTGCCGATCCGCGCCTGATAAAATTCCGCCAGCGCCTTCATGTTGCCATGGATGGTGACGACGTTGGGAAACCGGGAGAAGACGGCCCCCAGGGCGCAGTCGTGTTCCGTGCCCTGGCCGTGGACGAGGTCCGGCCGGATCTCGCGCAGTTTTTTACGCGTCGCCCGGATGCAGCCCTGATATCCCGTGCGCAGCCAGCCGATCTTGGGGACGTGCAGCGCATGATACCAGAGGTTGTCGGCGATTTTTTCCGGTGCGCGCACCGGCTGCCGCGTGCAGGAAACAATATGGATCTCCACGCCATCCATTCCCGTAAACCCCTGCAGCAGGGCTTCCGGGGCGGTGCCGAAATACGGCTCCGGATTGGCGTAATCGCGAAAATGCTCGCGGCTGTCGGTGGTGAGGATGGCGATTTTCATCGACGGCAAACCGGGTAGCGGTTTTTCAAATATTTGACATGGAAAATTAAAATAGGCACTTGAGGGAAGTTTCCCTTTCCCCGCCAAATGGGGAGAGGGTCATCACGTTTGATGACGGCGAAGATTGCGGGCCATTTGATTCAGGTTCACGCTGGAAAGAGTGGATTAGCGGTAAGAAAAATCAAGCTCCTCACCCCGGCCCTCTCCTCCTTTTGGGCGGAGAGGGAGAAAAATTTTCAAAGGCATCATTTCAGATTTTTTGAAAGACCCGGTTGTGGCCGACCTGCAGGATTTCGCGGAAGCGCGTGCGGTCCACTTCCTGAGCCAGCCGCGACGGCCCCGGATGGCCGCCCGTGGCAAAGATCGGCGGAGCATATCGGGTGGTCAGGCCGGAATCGTCCAGCACGATCAACCCGCCCGGCTGCAGATGGGCGGCGCACAAATCCCAATCCGCCCGCGCCACCTCATAATCATGGTTCCCGTCAATATAGACGAACGCCCAGTTCCGCGAGGCCACCAGGTTCCGGGCGGCTTCATCGGTAGAATAGGCCTTCAACAGCGCCGGGGCCGGCAGCGAAAAGTGAGCGCAGTTCTTCAGCGTGTCGTCGTAGTAATCCACATCGCACCGGTAGCGCGAGACGGCGTCGCCCGCCGGAGAAAAGGGCGAGATGCCCTGCGTGAAACAATCGAGATGGAAATGGCGCGCGAGCAGACCGGCGAGGCTCACGGTCTGCCCGCGGAACACGCCAATCTCGAGGAAACTCTGCGGGGAGAATTCCCGGAACAGCAGAAACCACATCACATGAAATGATTTTTCGCCGAAGCCGCGACCTTCCGTTTCAAAGTAGGCGCGGTGTTCGCGCAACGGCTCCGGCAGGCGCGTGTGAAAATAATGGAAACAGCGCAGGTAAAACGCCGTCGGATTCTTCAGGCTGTCGTCCCATTGCGATCGCGTGATCTCGTCCGCCGGCGCGTCAAAACCAGCCAGCAGCTGGCGTTGCACCGCGCGCTGCCGCCACCCGAGATAGCGGCCTTTGATGGACCGGATAATATTCATTGACTGCAGAACACTATCAGAAAAGCGGCCCCATTTTGAAAGCGCAAACCGCGCCTAACCGGTCCCCCCTCATAAGACTGCGCAGGCATGACTGCGCTTTGCGGTTGCGACACACGTCTCGCTCGGGCAAAAGCGGTGTCTTGCCACCGCACTCCATTTTTTTACCGATTCAGCCGTGCGGCATATTCCGCCAGCAGCCGGTCGCCGAAATTCTGCCAGGTGTTTTTCCTCCGCCTTTTTTGTGCTCCGACTCGCCCATGCTTCGGCATAATTCGGAATCCCGCGCCACCTACAGCATGGCCCGGCAATGTGCTGCGGATCGTGTCCCCGCAGGATGAATCCCTCCACATCATCCCCTCACGCCGGAACCGGCTTTCATACGCCCCACGAGGCAAATATCTGGGTGATTTGTGTCGGGTCGATGCCCGATATGGGCGAGCCGTTCAAATGCCTCAACGTCGCGCCACTCTGCAGCAGAAGTTTTACACACTCGGCTGGGTCTCCCTGATTATAGCCAAGCGCATGCAATTCAATGGCGAGGCACACATTTTTTAGATTGCGAAATTGATCGAGATTCTGCAGCAGGATGGTCTCAAAACCTTCCACGTCAATCTTAACCAGGCATTTCTGTGAGGAGTATTCATTGATAAGATCGGCCAGGCACAGGCATTCCACCCGGGTGCCGTTCTGCGAGACATGCCCCATTTCTGAAAACTCACCGCTGTCAAAGCAAACGTAGCCTTTTTCATTTCCCACCACCGCCTGTTTGATCGTGGCCCGGTGTTCCAGCCGGTTGGCGCGCAGGGATTTCTTCAAGAGACGCAAAACCCGGGCGTTCGGGTCAATGCATACCGCCTGGATCTCCGGGTTGCGGAGCATTAGCGAAAGCGTTATCTGGCCGATGTTGCAGCCGATATCGAGGTAATGCCGGCACCCCTTGGACAACGTCAACAACTCATCCTTGAGCTGGGTGTCAACGGTCTCGTAGGGCGTGCCCTTGAAGGCCCAGGACTGGCCGATGGCATCGAAATAGATGACGCCATCATAAAATTTTTGCTTGGCTGCCAGGCCCCGGCAAAGCCGCTTGCCGATTTTCCGGAAAACCGAATCGGGCGGAAATGGTGAGATCAGCTTGCGCAGCAGTTGTTCTTTCATTGGGTTAAAAAATGGTTGAAATCAAACCGTCATTCCTTTTGAAGATAAGGCAAAAGAAAATTGTCTTCAATCACAGGGAAGATGGACTCCTTGATGGTTTTATCAAAGGTTCTTTCGGCCAGCCTTAAATCCGCCATCTCGGCACCGCGCTGCTCGTCCTGTTTGGTGCCTTTTTTCAAATCGGTCTGCAGCCGGTTGAACAGGCGCAATTTCTCCGTCAAAAAAAACTCCTTGCAGGTCATGGCCAGATGATAGCCGCAGGCGGTGTTTTGCAAAATCTCGCGGCAAAATTCCGGCTGGCGGAGATAGTGGTTCAAAGCAAAACAACAGGAGAGACTATTGACCGTGCCATGATGCCAGGCTGTCCACGTGCCCAGGTGTCTCCGGTCAAAGTAAAAGGTCTTGCATCCACCATGTTGCAACCCGCGGCCGGTGGCCTTGAGCAAGGGCAGCGAGAACCAACGGCCATATTTGAACAGCGGCCGGGCTTGCCGCTGATAATACCAGCCCTGCAGTGAAAACTTCAGCTCCTTGGGTGGCCAGACTGGCGAGGGAACCATGTCCAAAAAGTGAAACCCCAGGCTGTCCAGGCTGTCCAGGGTCTGCGGATTTTTCACCCGTAAAAACTCGTCCGCATCCACGACGAGCGTCCGCGTGATTTCCCTAGGCAAAAAAAAAGCACCCCAGGCCGCCAAATCCACCCGAAGTTTATGGAACCCTAAATCAGAGCCACACTCATCTGTGGGATAACTCGCCACCCACAGGATGAAATCCCCGTCCACGATTTCGGACACGGTCAGTTCCCGCTGTCCGGATGTCCGATAAACCTGGTCGCTGGCCGGCACGGACACCTTCAGCTTGGCGGCGAGAAACTGCTTCAAAGAAGCATGGGGACGCCCCCGGGTCAGACCGCAAAAAATCAACATCCGCTGAATGCCATAAAACCGCCGGTAAAAGGCGGTGAAGGCCGGAAACAGGGAATAATTCTCCTTGTGATAAGTGACCACACACCACCGTTTCCCGTTGGTTAACATCCCAAAACCCTACGGTAAAACCGCAGACGTTGACAACCAAGATTTCCAAGAAGGCAAAGTTTAATTTGGAAAAAACAATTGAAACCGCGAATCACACGAAAAAATCAAGAATTATGAAAATGTTGTTTTAAGACCGTCCTTACCCCGCACTCTCCTCCGGGAAGTTTGGGAATTTTTTGCCCGCGTGTTGAAACAGGTCTGGCTGGATTGACCGGACAGCCTGACGCACAACCTAAAGCGGGCGTGGTGATTTCCTTTCCTTGGGGGGAGAGGATACAGGTGAGGGCGGGTGTCAGAACAAAATGAGCTCGTCTGTTCGAGGTTTAACACATCAGCCTTTTCAAAACGCCCTTCAGCTTGACCGGTGTTCGGGTAATGATTTCGGTCTGTAACGGTTCTCCCAGCCCGTGCCGCAATAGCATCAGGCCGCCCCAAACTCCGGTCACGAGCAGGTTCACGCCCAGTTGCCAAGGCCTTGGCAGTCCGCGCGCCAGCCACGCGGCTCCGAGGGCGACCGGCACCAACCACAGGATCAGTTGCCCGGTAGGTCGGAACCAGCCCACCAGTTCGCATCCGTGCAGGCCGAAATAGACCCGCGTGCGGTGCAGGCCATATGGCAGGCTGAAAGTCAGCGTGCACAAGATGGAAAGCACCAGCAAGGTGGTCATCCCGGCCACCTCATGCGCTAGCAGGTTCAAGCCAACAAAAACCATGCCTTCCACGAGAAAGATGAACCGTAAAAAACCAAAATGCTTGGTCTGGGTGGCCAGCGTCGTGTGCGGCCGCACCGCCGTGGCTACCACGCACGAAACGGCCAGCAGCAGGTCATTGACCGGCGACCAGTGGATCCGGCCGCCCGTCCACAGCCAGATAAAAGCACCATTGCACACAGCCAGCAAGGCTCCACCCACTATACTCACACCGGCGGAGAAGACCGTGATCTCGCGAAACCGCCGCAGGAGGCGGTCGCGCTCGCCGCGCACCATCATCTCCACCAGCGCCGGGGTGGAAAAATCAAAGATCCGCCAGACCAGCATGGTCACCACGCCATAGGTCCGGGTGCAGACGCTCCATACGGCCGCCGTTTCCAACCCGAGAAAACTGGTCAGCAGGATGGTCTGGCTGGCGGAAATAAACTGCCAGCCGATGCCCATCAAAAAATTATCACGCCCGTAGGCGAATAGTTCACGGAAGCGTGCCCCGGTGACCACGCCCCATTCCCCGAGCGTGGGAAACAGGCCCAGCCGCAAGCATCCCAGACCATTAACGACCACGTTGCCCAGCGTCCCCACCGCCTGCCCGAGCAGGAAACTATATACGCCCCAGCCCGTCGCCAGCCCAGCCCACATCCCTGCAAGATTCATAAAAAACAAAAACGAAGCCCCGTAATTCGAGATGTCCAGTCGCTGATGCGCCATCAACAGATAACTAAACACCCGCGTGGCGAAGGACAAGCCGGTCAGCACGGACTGCCAGATAACCAGCCAGGCAAATTCCCGCTGCAAGTCCGGCGGCACATTCGGCATAAAGCCGGCCAGCAACGATAACACCCCGCCCGCCAGCAAGATCAATCCGCCCTGGGCCAGGCCCACCAGCACGCTGGTCTTGATGACACTGCCATAGGCGCCGTCATGGCGGTCGTCCTTGTGGTCAATCAGGAAGCGGGAGACCGAGTTGCCCATGCCGAAGTCGATCAGCGCGATGTAGCCGCCGATCTGCGCCACCAGCGCCCACAGGCCGAACTCCAGTTTGCCCAGGTAATGGAGCGCCAGCGGGACACTCGCCAAGGTGTAAAAGATATTCGCCCCCACCGACACATAGCCGGACACAAGCGAATGGGTGAATTTTTTCAGCCGGGACATATTAAATTCATTTCGCGGGCCGTGGTCATTGGAGTCTTTCCCCGCGCTGCCGTTCAAACGGCATCAACCAGATTCAAACCGCCCGCCAGCAACAGGCCACTCCATGGAGCGCGCGGCGAAAGCGGGACATTACCGCGTGATTCTGCCGGAACGCACCGCGTCAACTCAATGCAATTGTCAACCGAAGTGCCGCCGAAAACCGGACGATGTTTTTGGAGTGCGCGGACACGTCCGCGCTTTGCCGTTGCGAGACATGTCTCGCCGGGGAAAAAGCGGTGTTGTGCCACTTCAAATGTTACATGTTGCAAGTTGCATGTTGCACGTTGAGGGTCGGTAAGGACGACTGCCAACTGACGACTGACGACTGACCTTTGACCTCTGACCTCACCCTTCTGATTACTGACAACTGCCAACTGACGACTGCTCACTCCCTTTCTCCACGGCCTCGCGATAATACCGCCGCATGGTTTCGTTGATCCGGCGCATGGTATAATGTTCCCGGACATGCGCGCGGGCGGCGGCGGACATCGCGGCCAGTAGCGTGCGGTCGCGATCGAGCTTTTCCAGGAAACCGGCGAGCGCGGCGACCGCCTCGGCGGGGTTTGTGGCGGGTGCGGCAAAACCGGTCATTGGCGTGATCTGCGAGGCCGGCCCGCCAATGTCCAGGCAGCCCACTGGCCGGCCCGCCGCCATCGCCTCCAAGCAGACGTTGCCGAAGCCCTCGTGTAATGCCGGATGCAGCAGGACATGCGACCGCCCGAGCGTTTCCAGCACGTCGGCATATTTCGGCAGGGTGCCGAGGAATTTCACGCGCGCCGCCACGCCGGTCTGCGCGGCGGTCTTCTCGAGCTCGCCGCGAAACGGGCCGTCGTTCACGATCCACAGCTCGGCTTCGGAATTCTTTTTGGCGAATTCGGCAAAGGCGCGGATGGCCAGGTAAAAGCCTTTCCAGTGGACATGGCGGCCGATGCAGATGGCCCGCAGCGGCCCCGGCGGCGGGGCCGGCAGCGCGGCAAACTGGGCCAGGGCTTCGTCGGTGAGCGCCACCTGCGGCATCTGTTCGATGCGGCGGGCGCCGAGGCGTTTGAGGGCGGCACAGGTTTCGGGCGTGACGCCGATGGCAATGGTGGCCGCGCGGGCGGTGGCGCGCAGGGAACCCAGGCGCTCGCAGAAATTCCGCGCGCCGTCGCGGGCCGCCTCGGTCAGCCGGTAGCGCAGCGGCAGTTCGCGCACAAAAGCGCGCGGCGGCGTTTCCGCCGCGCCGACCGGCCCCCAGATGAACGGCAGATCCAATTCGCGCAGCCCGCTCGGCGTCCAGTAACGCCCGAAAGTGACGTGATGAACGAGGTCAAATTGGACTTTCTGGTGCAGCTCGCGGACGACGCCGCGGAGATGTTCCTGCCAGAGATGATAATGGATGGCGGTGGTCGCCCCGTGCCGGCTCATCCACTCGAGCGCCGGCGACAGCTTCACAAAGACCGGATGAAAATTTGGCAGCGGATTTTTGGCCAGCACCGGCTCGGTCAGCTCACGATATTGGTACGCGTCGGCGATCAACGCCCAGACCTCATGTTCCTTGAGGGCCTCGTTGATCGTGCGCCAGGCGCAGCCCGGCTCGGAGGTCTGGCACGGAAAACAGGAGTAGGTCGAGAGCAGGATCTTCATTTACAATGCCAGCATGGATGGCGACATAGAC
>CAIJNQ010000295.1 GCA_903822015.1 uncultured Verrucomicrobia subdivision 3 bacterium
ATCTGGCCGGCGAGCGTGCCGGTGAGCGTGGAATTTTGACCGGAAGCCAGCAAGGCCACGGCGAACAAAATGCTCGCCACGCCCACGCCGAGCATCGGGCTTAACAATTTGTAGGCGTCTTGGATGGCCGCCACATCCTGATGCCCGGACCAATGAAACGCCGCCGCCGCCAGAATGAGAATCGCGCCGTTGATGAACAGCGCGAACATCAGCGCCACGGTGGAATCAATCGTGGCAAATTTGATCGCCTCGCGTTTGCCGCCGGCGTCCTGCACATATTTGCGCGTTTGCACGATGGAAGAATGCAGGTAAAGATTATGCGGCATCACCGTCGCGCCGATGATGCCGATGCTGACGTAAAGCATGTTTGGATTGGTGACAATCTGCGTCTGCGGAATGAACCCAAGCAATATGCCGGCGACACCGGGCCTGGACCAAAAAAGTTCCGCGGCAAAACACCCACCGATGGTCGCAATCAAGGTGATCACTAACGCCTCGATGTAGCGAAATCCTTTGCTCTGCAACAGCAGCACCGCCAGCACATCGGCCGCCGTAATGACGCAGCCCCAAACCAGCGGGATGCCGAAGAGTAGTTGCAGCGCGATGGCCGAGCCGACGACTTCGGCCAGATCGCAGGCGGCGATGCCAATTTCACAGAGAATCCACAGCATCCAGACCGTCGGCTTGGAATACTGATCGCGGCAGGCCTGCGCCAGATCGCGGCCAGTGGCGATGCCCAGCTTGATGGACAAGTGCTGGAGCAAAATGGCCATCAGGTTGGAAATCATGATGACCGACAGCAGCGTGTAGCCGAACTGTGCGCCGCCCGCGAGGTCGGTGGCCCAGTTGCCGGGATCCATGTAACCGACGGCGACCAGATAGCCGGGGCCGGAAAAGGCGAGCAGCTTCCGCCAGAATGACGCGGTCACCGGCACCAGGATGCTGCGGTGAACCTCGGGCAGCGAAACCGCGCCGGCCGGCTCATCGGTGGATTCAGGTTTCGTCATTCAATATGTAGCTTTAGATACAATTTAAGCCCGGCGGCGTCAACTGGAATTGTAGCTTGGGTTACAAATTAAAATCTCGACTAAAAAACCGGCCCGCGCTTCACTGTGCAAAACTCATGCCGCGACCGATTCGCAAATCCACCGCTGCCCCGCTGCGTCCGCCGGCGCAGGCGGCGGAAAGCTTCCGCCGTTCGCGCCGCGACCGGGCCGTGGAGACCGCGCAGGATTACGTCGAGGCGATTGCCGACCTGACGGTCTCGCCGGGCGAGGCGCGCGTGGTGACGCTGGCGCGGCGGCTGGGCGTGACGCATGTGACGGTCAACCGCACGGTGGCGCGGCTGCAGCGGGCCGGCTATGTGCGCGCCAAACCTTACCAGGCCATTTTCCTGACTGAAGCCGGCCGCAAGCTGGCGGCGGAATGCAAGCGCCGGCACGAAACCGTGGTGGCCTTTTTGCGCTGGCTGGGCATCTCCGAAAAAATTGCCGAGCTGGATGCCGAGGGCATTGAACATCACGTCAGCCCCGAAACGCTGGCGGCCTTTGAGCGCCTGTTGCGCAAGCGCTGAAGCCGCTGTGGTGCCGTCACGGCGGGCCGCAATTTTCTTGATTCCCGCTGCAATGTGGTAAAATGTCCGAATCATGTCGTCGGAAACTAATTTGAATCCTGCCGCCGCTGAGCGTCCCCCGCTGGACATCGCCGCGCTGATGAAGGAACACGCCGGGAAAAATTACGAGTTGCACGCGGAGCACATCAATCCCGCCAATGTGCGCACGTTGAAAACCATCGGCTTCGACCGCTGCTACACGCGCGCCGAGGGGCCGTATCTCTGGGACGTGAAGGGCGAAAAATATCTGGATTTGTTGAGCGGTTACGGCGTGTTTGGCTTGGGCCGCAATCACCCAGAAGTCTGTCGCATCCTCAAGGAATTTCTCAGCGCCGATTATCCGAGCCTGGTGAAGATGGAAGCCCCGCTGCTTTCCGGCCTGCTCGCCGCCGAGTTGAAGAAACGCATGCCGAACGAGCTGGACATGGTGTTCTTCACCAACTCCGGCGCGGAAGGCGTGGAGACGGCGATGAAATACGCCAAGTGCGCCACCGGTAAACCGGCCATCATCCATTGCAAAAAATCGTTCCACGGCCTGAGCACCGGCGCGCTTTCGGTCAATGGCGACGACAATTTTCGCGAAGGTTTTGGGCCGTTCCTGCCGGATTGCCGCGGCATTCCGTTCAATGATCTGGACGCGCTGGAAAAGGAATTGAAGAAGGGCGACGTGGCCGGTTTCATCGTCGAGCCGATTCAGGGCAAGGGCGTAAATCTGCCGCTGCCCGGCTATTTGCTCGCCGCCCAACAGCTCTGCCGCAAGCACGGCGCGCTGTTCATTGACGACGAAGTGCAGTCCGGCATGGGCCGCACGGGAAAATTTCTTGCCATCGAACACGAAGGCGCGGTGGACCCCGACATCGTGATTCTCGCCAAAACCCTTTCCGCCGGTTTCGTGCCGGTGGGCGCGGTGCTCTGCAAAAAGTGGATCCACGAAAAAGTTTTTTCCTCCATGTCGCGCTCCGTGGTGCACAGTTCCACGTTTAGCCAGGGCAGTTTCGCCATGGCCGCCGGTCTCGCCGCGCTGGACGTGCTGGACCGCGAGAACCTCATCGCCAACGCCGCCAAGCTGGGCGACTTCATCGGGCAGGGGTTGACCGCGATGATTCCGCGGTTTGAATTCATGAAGGAAGTCCGCTGGCGCGGTTTGATGACCGGCATTGAATTCGGTTCGCCCAAATCCATCTCGCTGAAAATCGCGTGGACGACGTGCCACACGCTCGACAAAAGTTTGTTCCCGCAGGCGGCGGTGATTCCGCTGATGGACAAGCATCACATCATCACGCAGGTCGCCGGCCATAACGTGGACGTGGTGAAACTGCTGCCGCCACTCATCATCACCGAAGCGGACGCGAAATATTTCCTGACGGCGTTTGAGGACACGATGGTGCAGATGCACAAGTTTCCCGGCCCGGCCTGGGATGTGTTGACCAGCATCGGCAAAATGGCGATTTCGCAGCGCGCGCGGTGACGGTTAAATTTGCTTGCCAAGGATGGCTGGCAGCCGGCATTTTCTGTCATGGCAGCGACGCGCATTTCTCCACTCGACACCCCGTTCTATCAGACGGCGGATAAATTTTTCACGGCCAACAGCAAGGTCGGGCTCACCTTCGACGACATCACGCTGGCGACGCTTTATTCCGAAGTGCTGCCGCGCGAGACCAAACTCGACATCACGCTCGCCGACGGTTTGCAGTTGAACATCCCCGTCATCTCGTCCGACATGGACACGGTGACGGAATCGCGCATGGCCATCGCCATGGCGCTCAATGGCGGGCTGGGCCTGATCCATTACAACATGCCGGAGCGCGAACAGCTCTCCCAAGTCAGCCGCGTGAAATATCACGTGCAAGGTTTGATCCAAGAACCGATCAAGGTGTCGCCCGACCAGCTCATCGGCGATGTGCTGGCGTTGATCGAACAAAAGAAATTCGGTTTCAGCACGTTTCCGGTGGTGGATGCGAAAGGCATTTTTGTCGGGCTGTTGTCCGGCCATGTGGTCAAGCCGCGTTACGCCACGAAGAAAGTTTCCGAGGCGCTGACGCCGCGGGCGCAGGTTCACACCATCACGAAAAAAGAATTGGGCAAAGATCCGATCGCCCGCGCAGACAAATTTTTCACCGAACACATCGGCATCCACAAGCTGATCGTTTTGGACGAGGATGACCATCTGCTCGGCCTCATCACGATGAGCGACGTGGAGCGCATTACGCAGGAACGCAAGGCGCAGTTCAAGCCGGCGCGCGACGCGCAGTTCCGGCTCGTCTGCGGCGCGGCGGTCTCGGCCACGCGCAACGCCTTCGGCGAACTGGATCGCGAGCGCATCCTCACGCACGCCGGCGAACTCGTGGAACGCGGCGTGGACGTCATCGCCGTGTCCACGGCGCACGGCCACAGCAAGGGCGTGGGCGACATGGTGCGCGTTTTGCGCGATGCCTTTCCCAAACTGCCCATCATCGCCGGCAACGTCACCAGCGCGGCGGGCGTGGAATACCTAGCCGATTGCGGCGCGAACGCCGTCAAGGTGGGGCAGGGGCCGGGTTCCATTTGCACCACGCGCATCGTTGCGGGCGTGGGCATTCCGCAGATGACGGCGCTTTATATTTGCGCCCAGGCGGCGGCCAAGAAAAAAGTTTCCATCCTCGCCGACGGCGGCATCACGAAATCCGGCGACATCGTGAAGG
>CAIJNQ010000296.1 GCA_903822015.1 uncultured Verrucomicrobia subdivision 3 bacterium
CCCCGGCGCGCAATACCGCGACAACGCCATCTCCAAGGCGCGCTTTGAATTCCGCTGGGAGGATCAATTCAACCTCGCCCTCGACCCCGTGACCGCGCGGGAGTTCCACGACGAAACGCTGCCCCCGGACGGCGCCAACACCGCGCACTTTTGTTCCATGTGCGGCCCGCACTTCTGCTCGATGAAGATCACCGAAGACGTCCGCAAATACGCCGCCGAACAAGGCCTCGCCGAGGAGGTGGCGCTGAAGCATGGGATGGAAGCCAAGTCGAAAGAGTTCGTGGAAAAGGGCGCCGAAGTTTACGCGAAGGCGTAACTCTAAAAACTCACGCTCCCAACGGAAGCTTCGGCCAGCCGCATTGACGGGCAGGCGGCTGACACAGCGTAGCGGAACTTCGTCTAACCGGGTTCGCACAAATCCAGGCGCTCATTACCGCTGAAACGACACCCCCCGGCCGAAGAGGTCCGTCACGGGCATGGGCGGCGCCGGTGATTGCGCCAGCGTGGAAACGCGTTTCGGGAAATCGCCGACAACCTTCTCCTCGTGAGCGAGGATTTATGACTTTTCACCCTTATTCCGCCGCTAAATTTAAAAATCACCGCATTGCCAACCCCACATGGCGGAAAGGCCAGAACCGGATCGCACCATTCTGCCCGAATTAAAATCCATTTAAAATTACTGGAATTCGTCCCCCCAAAAAAAGAGCCGCACGGTTTACAACCTGCGGCGTATCTCTACAGAACGGACGATGGCCAAGGTCAGCCCCAGGCCGCCAGAATCGCTTCCGCCTTCACGACTTGTTCGGCTGAACCGGTGAAGTTGAATTGGAATTTCCCCGATCGGCGGGTGACCAGAATTTTGATCGTGTCCAGGCCGCTGGCGATCATGCGGAAGCGGAGCTGTTTGTTGATTTCCCGGAATCCGTGTTGTTGAAGGCTATTGCTCATGCCGGAGCTTCAGCGCAGGACGACCCCATAGCAATGTTAAACGCCGGTTATTTAGCGACCCGGACGCCGCGTTACCGCCCGGATCGGCCCGGTCATTCCGAAACCAAGACCAGGCAATTCGACAGCTTGATCGGCCGCAGACGAGCCATCGGGCGCTTTACGCAACGGCTTACTGTAACAATTCCATTTTTATTTGCGTCTGGAATGGCATGAAGCGCAGAGGGTGTTTCCTGCTTTCGCTGGTGATGTTGACCGGTTGGCCCGCCCACGCCGGCGACAATTTTCAGCCGCTGAATTTCACCGTGGATGGCGTCGCACGGACCGCGCTCGTATATGTTCCCTCCGCGGCAAAATCACGTCCGACGCCATTGGTGTTTGTGTTTCACGGTCACGGCGGCAATGCCCGACAGGTGGCGCATAATTTTGACATGAACCGGCAATGGCCGGAAGCCATCGCGGTCTATATGCAAGGATTGGACACGCCCGGCCAATTGACCGATCCGCAGGGAAATCGTCCCGGCTGGCAGGCAGCCCCCGGCGACCAGGGGGATCGCGACCTCAAATTTTTTGACGCCGTGCTCGCGCGGCTCAAACAGGATTACAAGGTGGATGCGAAACGGATTTATGCCACGGGCCATTCCAACGGCGGCGGCTTCACCTATCTGCTTTGGCTGACGCGGGGCGAGGTTTTTGCCGCGGTCGCACCGTCAGCCGCCGCGGCGAAGTATGCCGACAAACTATCGCCCAAGCCCGCGCTGATTCTCGGCGGCCAGAGCGACCCGCTGGTGAAATTTGCCTGGCAGCAACGCACGATGGATGCCGTGCGCCAGGTCAACGGCTGCGCGGCAACCGGCGAACCGTGGGGCAAACTAGGCACGCTCTACCCTTCAACCGGCGGCACGCCGCTGGTGACCTGCATTTTTCCGGGCGGACACCAGTTCAATCCCGCCGCGCCGGCGTTAATCGTGAAATTCTTCAAGGAACATCCGGCGGGAAAAGCTCCCTAAGCGCTTCACGCTTTCTTCACGAAGCAGGCCTTAAGGCCGACGGCGATACCGTCCACTTTACAGGAGATTTCGTGGTCGCCGTCACCCAGGCGGATGGGCTTGGATTTTGAACCGCCCTTAAGCACCTGGGTGCCGCCAAGCTTCAAATCCTTGATCAGGATGACGCAATCGCCATCCGCAAGGATATTTCCGTGAGCGTCCTTGACGACCCGCGGGCCGGCGGCGGCTTCCGGGGCGGCTTCGCGCGGCCATTCGTGGCCGCAAGTGACGCATTCCCATTTATCGGAGAATTCCAGAACTTCGGTCATCTCGCACATCGGGCAGGCAGGTTGGCTCATAAAGATTCAGCTTAAACTGTTTCCACGACGTGAATCAATCGCACACTTGTCAATCATACCGAACCTTCAAATCTGCGATGCGGGCGTGCGCTTCAGCATGACTTTGATCATGCCGATCATGTTGTCCTGATATTGCGGGTCGGCCTGCAATGTTTCCAGACGCCGGAATCAGAGAATTGCTGCCAGTGCTGATTGTGGGCGGCCAAATTTTCACCGCAAGTCAGATAAACCAGGCAGGGCATGTTCGCACCCACAATAGTGCGGCCGTAAAAAATCGGGGCCAGGCCAACCGCCTTCATCGTCGTGATTTCGCCGCTCTCGAACATCTTGATTTTGTTCAGGCCTTTGGCTTCGCCGGGGCTTAGGTAGGTGCGCAACTCAAAGACCTCCGGCTTCCGGTCCACCGGGGGCGCGCAGAGATGTTTCATGCCAGCGAAGGCCACCAGCAATGAACTTTCAAACCGTGCGTAGGCGGCATTCGTTTTCGGCGCGTTCAAAAAATCGGCGGCGGCTTTCTGATAATCCACGTCCGCCGCCAGCTTCGCTGGGATGGCGGCGAAGCTATCCGCCGAGTCGCAGGGAATGAGGACATATATCTGGTTGGTTGCGGAATCCACCGGCCTGGTGAAGACGCCAACCGGCTCAATACCCATGCGGTTGTAGGCGGGAATGGCGGCCACCCGCCAATAATCGTCGATACGCTGCTGCTGTTGCGCCGATTGAGTAGAATAGACGCGGAGTTCGTAATACTGCGGGCGGTCGACGTTGGCAGCAGCCACCGGTGCCGGCCGGCCGATGATCGGGGTGGCGAGCAGCGCGGTCAAAAGGAAGAAGAAAATGTGGTGTGATCTCATAAGGCTCAGGTTTGCGGATCCAGGGGCGTTTACGTCATCAAAGCATATGCTTACGTGGCGACTCAAGTCGCCCCAAAGATTTATTTTTCATTGCGCGCTGCCAGCACACGCTCAATGCGACGGTCGGGCACGAGCCACAGGATGGCAACGAAAACAAACAAGCTGTTGGAAATCCAGACGCTCACGAATGCCAGCGGAATCGCTGCGAGGTAACACAGCGGCGAAATTTTCCCTTTCCAATCCGGCCCGATAGCCTTCGCCAGCAAGGAGCCTGGCCCCTGCTGGGCGATGATGGCCTGTTGCAAAATATAATACGCAATGGCCGCCATCAGCAGGATGACGCCGTAAACCGCCACCGGGGTTGGCGCGAGATGATGGGCCCCGACCCAAGCCGTCGTGAACGGAAAAAGCGACAGCCAGAAGAGCAGATGCAGATTCGCCCACAGAATTCCGCCGGTGACTTTTTCGGTGGAATGAAACATGTGGTGATGATTATTCCAGTAGATGCCGACGTAGATGAAACTGAGCACATAGCTCAACAGCACGGGCAGAAGCGGTTTTAAGTCGGCGAGGCCGTCCGCGTGATCCGGCGCTCTCAATTCCAACACCATGATGGTGATGATAATGGCGATGACCCCGTCGCTGAACGCCTCAAGGCGGTTCTTTTCCATGCGCAATATTAGCCGGAGAGCCGGCGGTCTCGCAATACGGTGCGGAAGGCGGAGGAAAAAATCTGCCTCTCCTGATTTTGCCTCAGGAGAGACAGCCATTAACCGCCGTTTACTTCTTCTTGCCGGCAGCCGATTTGGCGGCGACGGCGGCGCTTTTTTTGGCGCTGGCGCTGTTAGTTTTAGTTTGTTTCTGGCCGGACTTCTTCTGGTTGGCTTTCGGGGATTTGTCGCCCATAACTTTTATTTAGTTCTGCGGTTTGGCTGGCCCGCGGCATGGAATTTTCTCCGGAGGGCACGCCATCGTGCTGGCCGGCCCGTCAATTGTAAATGCCGAAGCCGACTTATTTGCCGGGGCGACGGATGCGAACTTCGATGCGATAGTTGATGCGCACCAACAAATCGCCACGTCCGCCGCGCGGCCCAGGCAAGCCCTCGCCAGCAATGCATACAATTTCTCCAGGCGCAACACCGCGCGGAATCTGAACCCGGATCTTCGCGCCGGTGAGTCCGCAAATCATTGCCACCCCGCCGCGGGCCGCGAGTTCGGGCTTTATTCTCAAATCAATGCGCAAATCCAAACCGCGCACCTTGAACCGGAAATGCGGTTGCGGCTTCACCCGCAATCGCACAAAGCCGCCGCCAAACGGTTCGGAACGGGGCAAACTGAAACGCGTTCCCGGCACGGTTCCCGGCGGAATAACCAGCTCATAAATCTCCGCTCCGCCGGGATTGGCCGGATCAAGGACATGCACTTCCCGTTTCGCACCACGCAGGAAATCCTCAAGCCGCAGCGGCACGTCTTTCGCAATATTGCGCTGGATGTTTGCGGTGCGCGGCCGGGCGCCGGAATGCTTTGGCGCGTCCAGTTCGCGGTCGTAGGCAGCACGTAATTCGGCATCGCTCAAGACGGAGCGAGCCGAGTTTAGCTCCTGCGTGCGCCTCACGGCGGCGACCGAGTTGGAATTTAAGTCGGGATGATGCCGCTTGGCGAGCAACCGGTAGGCGGCGCGGATTTGCGCCAACGTGCAGCGGCGGTCAAGACCGAGCGCGGCGTAATGATCTTTTTCAAAGGTCTGCAAAGTCGGCAGCTTTCACACCGCCCGCAGTTTGACGAGCAGGTCTTTGCTTTCCACCGCCTCACCGACCGAGGCGTGCAAGGTATCCACAATGCCGTCGGCAGACGCAAAGACGGCAGTCTGCATTTTCATGGCTTCCATCATCAGAAGCTTGTCGCCCTTGGCCACCTTATGGCCGACGCTGACAGCGATGGAGACGATGAGCCCCGGAATCGGCGCGCCGATTTGCAACAAATTGGTCGCATCGATTTTGGGCCGCGTTTTCGCGACCGGCGCGATCTTTTTGTCCACGACGAAGGCTTCGCGTGTCCGGCCGTTCAACTCAAAGGTCACGGTGCGCCGCGCATCCTTGTCAGGTTCGCTGACATTGACGAGCCGCACGATGAGCGATTTGCCTTCCTCGATGGCGATGCTGATTTCCTCGCCGAGCCGCAAGCCATAAAAAAACGCGTGGGTTGGCACCACACTGACATCACTGAACTCGCGCACGTTTTTGGCAAAGTCCGTGAACACCTGCGGATACATCAGATAGGAATACAACTCATCTTCCGTCGCCTCATGCTTGAGGGTTTCGGAAAGCTCCTTGCGGAGTTTATCCAAGTTTGCCGGGGTGGCCACCGCGCCTGGAATGACGCCGTGCTGATAATCTTTCTGCGCCTGCGCGGCGCGTTTTTCGCCGAGCACCACGCGCTGCACATCCACCGGCCAGCCACCCGCCGGCCAGCCCAGTCCGCCGCTCATCATGTCCGCGACCGATTCGGGAAAGCCCTGGGCGCCGGGTTCAAGATTCACCACATCGGCGGGCTTGATGCCGCGCGAGAACAGGAACAGCGCCATGTCGCCGACCACCTTGCTGCTCGGGGTGACCTTAACGATGTCGCCAAAAAGCCGGTTGACCTCGGCATAGGTGCGGGCGATTTCCGGCCAGCGGTGCGAAACCCCCATGCTGGCAGCCTGCTCCTTGAGGTTGGTGTATTGACCGCCGGGCATCTCATGCAGATAAACCTCCGCGCTGCCGGTCTTGGGCGCGGTGTCGAACGGATGATAATACTCGCGCACTTTTTCCCAGTAGTCGGCGAACTCATTCAACGCCGCCAGATCCAGCCCGGTATCGCGCGGCGAATGTTGCAGCGCAGCAACTATGGAATTCAGGTTCGGCTGGCTTGTGCTGCCACTCATGCCGGCGAACGCGAGATCCACCACGTCCACGCCGGCTTCGCTGGCCTGCAGAATGGCGGCGGCTTGCGTGCCGGCCGTGTCGTGCGTGTGAAAGTGAATCGGAATCCCCACCTCATCACGCAAGGCTTTCACCAGCGCCTTCGCGGCGAGCGGCCGGCAAAGACCGGCCATGTCCTTGACGGCCAGCATATGCGCGCCCATTTTTTCCAGCTCCTTCGCGAGCTTGACGTAATACTTAAGCGAATACTTGCTGCGCTTCGGATCGAGGATGTCGCCGGTGTAGCAGACGGCGGCTTCACAGACCGCGTGCGTTTCCTGCACGGCTGCCATCGCCACCCGCAGATTTGGCGTGTAGTTCAACGAATCAAATATGCGGAAAATATCAATGCCCGACGCGGCGGCGTGCTTGACGAAACCGGCGACGACATTTTCGGGATAATTGGAATAGCCCACGGCATTCGAGCCCCGGAAGAGCATCTGAAAACAAATGTTCGGAATCCGCGTGCGCAACTGACGCAGCCGTTCCCACGGATCTTCATTCAGAAAACGCATCGAAGTGTCGAACGTCGCGCCGCCCCACATCTCCAGCGAGAACAAACCCGACGCGCGGTGCGCGAGCGCGCCCGCCACCGCCAGCATGTCGTAACTGCGGACACGCGTGGCCATCAGCGATTGATGGGCGTCGCGCATCGTGGTGTCGGTGATGAGCAGTCGCTTTTGCTTGCGCGTCCACTCGGCGAATTTTTCCGGCCCGACCTTGAGCAGCAGATCACGCGTGCCCGGCGGCGGCGCGAGCTTGTGGTCAAAGGCGACCGGTGTGGCCGGCGCGAGCGGCTTCGCCGGCTTATAACCCTTGGCGTGCGGGTTGCCGTTGACGATGATGTTGCCGAGAAAATTAAGCATCTTCGTCGCGCGGTCGCGGCGCGGCTTGAACGTGAACAGCTCCGGCGACGTGTCAATCAGCGTCGTGGTCGCCTGGCCGGTACGGAATTTTTCGTGCTGGATGACGTTTTCCAAAAATGGAATGTTCGTCTTCACACCCCGGATGCGGAATTCCGCGAGCGCGCGGTGCGTTCGCTGCATCGCGTCCTCGTAGGTGTGCGCGCTGGCGATGAGCTTGACCAGCAGCGAATCGTAAAACGGCGTGATGAGCGCGTTACTGTAACCCATGCCGCCGTCCAGCCGGATGCCGAAGCCGCCGGGCGAGCGATACGCGAGAATCCGGCCGTAGTCCGGCATGAATTTATTTTCCGGATCCTCGGTGGTGACACGGCACTGAATGGCGTAACCATTGCAGGGAATTTCAGCCTGCGGCGGCATGCCGACGACCGGCCCGTGCAACTCGTGGCCCTGAGCGATCAATATCTGCGCCCGCACCAAATCGAGTCCGGTGACGACCTCAGTGACGGTATGTTCGACCTGGATGCGCGGATTCATCTCGATGAAGAACCATTCGTGCTTGTCGAGGTCGTAAAGAAATTCAATGGTGCCGGCGTTGTCGTAGCGAATTTCCCGCGCCATACGCGCGGCGGCCTCGCACAATTCGCGGACGACCTTTTTCGGCAATCCGAAACTCGGCGCGACTTCGATGACCTTCTGATGACGCCGCTGCACCGAGCAGTCGCGTTCGTGCAGATGAATCACATTGCCGTGCCGGTCGCCGAGGATCTGCACTTCGATGTGCTTGGCGCGCGGAATATATTTTTCGAGAAACACCGCCGGATTGCCGAACGCGCGCCCGGCTTCTGATTGAGCTTCATCGAGCAGGCTGGAAAGGTCGGAAGCTTTTTGGACAACGCGCATCCCGCGTCCGCCGCCGCCGAACGCGGCCTTGATGATGAGCGGAAAACCAATCGCCTTAGCGGCCTGCATCGCCTCGTCACGGTCGGAGATGGCTTCTTCGTTGCCAGGCAGCACGGGGACTTTTATTTTTTGGGCGAGCGCGCGGGCGGCGGTTTTGTCGCCCATCAGGTCGAGCAATTCCGGGCGCGGCCCAACGAACGTGATGCCGGCCACGGCACAGGCGCGGGCGAAGTTCGCGTTTTCGGAAAGAAAGCCGTAGCCGGGATGGATCACGTCCACGCCTTTTTCCTTGGCGACGGCGACGATACTTTCGATGTCGAGATACGCGGCGACCGGGCCTTTGTCCTCGCCGACGAGATAAGCCTCGTCCGCCTTGAACCGGTGCAGGCAGAACCGGTCGGCCTGAGCGTAGATCGCGACGGTGCGGAGATTCAATTCCGTGCCCGCGCGGAAAATGCGGATGGCGATCTCGCTACGGTTGGCCGCGAGCAACTTTTTGAAAGGACGAATCGGATGCTTGTCAGCCATAGCCAGTCACCTTTTTTGACGGTTAAAAATCATGCCGGACAATTGTATAAATGGTTCGCCAGCCAAAGGAAAGATCTGGCGGAGGAAAAACGGCTTCTGCCGGCGGGCAACAACGCGCGAACACGCAGCGCTAGGGCGCGGAAACGGGAGCGGCTTTTGCGGGGGCAAGCAGCCTGGCCTGCTTCAGCAGACGGCAGAAATCTTTTTTGCTGGTCTGGTGCAGCGAGCCCTCCTTGTTCCCGAGGTTGGGCATGGACTTGTAGGCCACGGCGAGCCGCTCCAGCTTGACGATACGGATATATTCCTTGTCCTTTTTCCAGACCTGCCCCTGACAGAGTTTCATGCCGGTAGATAAAAAATCTGTCTCCTCTGATTTTTTGTCAAAGGAGACAGCATTTAGTAGGCGACTACTTTTTCTTTTTCTTGGCGGCGGGTTTTTTAGCAACGGGTTTCTTAGCTTTTTTAGTGGCCATAGGTTTTATTTCTTTTGTTTGACTGCCCTTTGGAATTTTAAGTTTCTCCAAAGGTGATGGCATCATGCGTTCCGGCGCGGGATTTGTAAATGGCGGACATCAAACTTTTTCAACCCCGGGTAAGGCGACCGTTCGACGGCGGGCACTTAATAGCGTGCTTTTCACCACCATTACGGCATAATGGATACATGTCATTTAGCGCACTCGGACTGGACCCGAAAATTTTACAGGCGGTCAAGGAAGCCGGCTACACCGAGCCCACGCCCATCCAGGCGGCGGCCATTCCACCGATCCTCGCCGGCCAGGACCTGATCGGCATTGCGCAAACGGGGACGGGGAAAACCGCCGCGTTCACTCTGCCGATGCTCACCCGGCTGGCCGCCGTCCTCGGCGACGGCCGCCAGCGCGGCACCCGGGCACTCGTGCTCGCACCCACGCGCGAACTCGCCCTGCAGATTGATGAGAACGTCCGCGCCTATGGCAAACATCTGCCGCTGCGCGTGGCCACCGTTTTCGGCGGGGTGGGTGAAACGCCACAAATCAACGCGCTTCGCGCCGGCACACACCTGATCATCGCCTGCCCCGGCCGCCTGATGGATTTGATGCAGCGCCGCTACGCGGATTTTTCGCAGTTGCAATATCTCGTGCTCGACGAAGCCGATCGGATGCTCGACATGGGATTCCTGCCGTCGATCCGCCAGATTGTCCGTGCGCTGCCGCAAAAACGGCAAACGCTGCTGTTCTCCGCGACACTCTCCAGGGAGATTGAAACGCTAACGCACGAATTCCAACACACACCCAAGCTGGTGCAGATCGGTCGCCGCGCCAATCCCGCCGAGACCGTGACCCAACTGGTATATGAAGTCCCGAAAAGTCTCAAGCCCGCGCTGCTGCTGCATCTGCTCAAAGATCCGGCCATGGACATGGTGCTCGTATTCTCGCGCATGAAACACGCCGCCGACCGGGTCGCGCGCAACCTGGAATCGGCCGGCATCCGCACCGCGACCCTGCATTCCAACCGCTCACAAAACCAGCGGCTCAGGGCATTGAAAGATTTCAAGGACGGCATTGTGCGGGTGCTCGTGGCGACGGACATCGCAGCCCGCGGCATTGACGTGGACGGCATCTCGCACGTCGTGAACTATGATTTCCCGATGCATGCGGAGGATTACGTCCATCGCATCGGGCGCACCGGGCGGGCGCACGCCGTGGGTGATGCCATCAGTTTTGTAACCCAGGAAGACCAGAGCGAACTACGAGCGCTCGAACGCTTTATCGGTCGCGGCATCGTGAGGAAAAAGGCGGAAGGTTTTAATTACGCCGCCGTCGTGCCGCAGGTGGCGGAAGACCGTCCGCGCCATCCGCAGCACCGCGGACAACAACGCGGCCCCCAGCGCCCGCAACATACTTCCTCGCGGCCGTCGCAAGGTGGCCGGACACAACCCAGCAGTGGCAGCCGGCCCCAACCACCCGCCAGCGGCAATCGGGAAGGCGGCAACGAGCGGCATTTTCCGAGCCGGCCATCGGGTCAGGTCCGTCGATTCAGACCGCATTAAGAACAAGTATTTCGCACCCAGATCCAGTCGCGTTCCGACAACAGTTGGATTAAACTAACGGGATGAACGAGAATCTGGCGCCGGCGCCGATCGACCCAGCCGTCCGCATCGGCCACATCCACCTCAAAGTCGCCAACCTTGACCGAGCGCTGAAATTTTACTGCGGCGTGCTGGGGTTTGAATTGCAACAGCGGTTCGGCACGCAGGCAGCCTTCATCGCGGCGGGCGGATATCATCATCACATCGGGCTGAACACCTGGGAAAGCGCCGGCGGTTCGGCGCCGCCGCCGCACAGCACGGGGCTATACCATGTGGCCATCCTGTATCCGACCCGCCCGCAGCTGGCAGATGCGTTGCACCGGCTGGTGAAAGCAGGCGTTGAATTGGACGGCGCCGCCGACCACGGTGTGAGTGAGGCGTTGTATTTGCGTGACCCAGACGAAAACGGCGTGGAATTGTATTGGGATCGACAACCGGAAAAATGGCCGCGCACCCCGGGAGGCGAACTGGCCATGTTTACCCGGGCTTTGGATCTGAACGGATTACTGAAAGAGGCCCCGTGAATTCTCACGAAGCCCCAGCCATCAAACGGCCAGTTTTATTTTTTCAACTTCACCGCATACTCGCCAACTCGTCGGCCTAAAAGTTCGCCAGTAAGTTTGTCCGCAGCGTTGGGGGCAATATCCACGGGTTCCTGTCCGGCCTGCGCCATCACGCCGCTATAACTGCTGAGACGGTTAATGCCCCGGTCGTTCATCGGCAATTCCGGCAAACCGATCCAGATCATGCCGAGCTGCATCGCGAGCGTGAAAAAATAATGCAGCGTGCTTAATTTGTCGCCGCTCGGCCCGCTGGAGACGGTGAAGCCGGCAGCAATTTTGTCCCGCCAGGCGCCAGCATACCATTTGGCACCGGTCGCATCCGCGAACGCTTTGAATTGCGCCGCCGGCCCGCCCATGTATGTCGGGCTGCCGAAAATAACGGCGTCGCTCGCGTCCAATTGCGTGAATACGGCGTCGTTTTGGTAGCGGCCTTTCACAATGTCGTCGCCGCTGATGGCGATGAGGTTGGCTTTGACGCCGGCGACGGAGGCTGCGCCTTTCGCGACGGCTTCGGCGAGCTTGGTCGTGTGGCCGGTGCCGGAGAAATAGATTATGGATACGGTTGGCATAGTGTTATGAATTGATGGTTGAATAGATTTTTGGATTATTTCGCACAGGCGCCGGCAATGGCCAAGGAAAGGTCAATCGTCGGCGAAACCTTGTCTTCATACTGGCCCTTGTTGATGTCGAAATCTTCACGGTTAATTAGAAAATTCGCGCGGATCACCAACAAATCTCCATTCAGATTCGGCACGCGGGCGCTCAGTTTGTCTTTGAGATACGTCAGTTTGACCGGCACGGTGATTTCCTTAGAGACACCATGCAACGTGAACGTGCCGGTGGCGTCCGCCGTGGTGACGTTGCCGTCGGTTTTCACGCTGGCGAGCGATTTCGCCTCAAAGGTAATCTCCGGATATTTGGCGGCGTCCAGCCATTTGTCGCTTTGCATATGCGTGTTCTGCATCGGATTGGGCACGGTCAATGATGCCGTCGTCACCACGATTTTGCCGGTGGTCGCGCCAGGATTTTCCGGATCAAAGCTCACGGTGCCACTAATACCGTTGGCACTGCCGTTAATGGATTCCAGCGGCGCATCGAGTTTAAAGATGGCGTTGTTAACGCCCTTCGGATCCTTGAAGTCAAAGGTTTGCGGCGCGGCATAAACCGCCGTGGCCAGGGAAAGAAGTGGAATAATGTGTATCAGTTTCATTTTGTGTTTATTGGTGGTTGTTGTTTTTTGTTTTACGAAAGAAAAGAGAAGCGCCCGCCAGCACACCGGCGACTCCGATAGACGCTCCGAGAAAATCCACGCCCGGCAGGAATTTTTTCTCGTAGGAAACACCTTCGATGCCGGTGACCGGGTCGAGCGTCTTGATCATCACGCTGGTTTTGGTCCAGCCGCGACTGGCGCCGGTGGCCAGCCAGGTTGTCCCGGCGGCCAGCTGCACCAGCACGGCCAGCAGTTGCAGAGTTTTTTTCATGTTCAATTCAAGTCGAACAGGAGCACCTGCGATGGTTTAACACCGACCAGATCAATCGCTGATTCGTTGTCAACCGCCGCCGCGTCACCGCCGAGGAGCGTCTGGCCATTTAATTTCACTTCGCCCTCGGCAATGTGAACCCACGCATGGCGGCCGGCGTTCAATTTGTGCGTTACCCGATTTTCCGGCGCCAGCTTGGCGAGCCAGAGATCGGCATCCTGGTGGACGGTAATCGAACCCTCGCGTCCGGTTTTACTCGCCACCAGATTCAGGGCACCTGCCGGAGTATGCTTGAACGACTTTTCCGCATAACGCGGCTTCACGCCTTTAACGTCCGGCAAAATCCAGATTTGCAACAAATGCACCGCCTCGTCTTTCGACGGATTGAATTCGCTGTGCTGCACGCCGGTGCCGGCGGCCATGTATTGCACGTCGCCCGTCTGTATGACGCGGCCATTGCCCATCGAATCCTTGTGCTCGAGCCGGCCGCTCAAGATATAGGTGATGATCTCCATGTCGCGGTGCGGATGCGTCCCGAAGCCCATGCCCGGCATCACGAGGTCGTCGTTGATGACGCGCAGGCTGCGATAGCCCATCCAGCGCGGGTCGTGATAATCCGCGAAGCTGAACGTGTGATAGGTGTCGAGCCAGCCGTGGTTCGCCCGGCCCCGTTCGTTTGATTTTCTAATCGTTATCATGTCCAAACTATGCGCGGGGTCGGGAAGTTTGTGAAATATCATGTTTCTTGCCTCACCATGCTTTGCAGGCATACTTGAAATCGCATGGAATTGCGCCACCTCCGCTATTTTGTCGCCGTCGCCGAGCTGGAAAATGTTTCCCGCGCGGCGCAGAAACTCCACGTCTCGCAACCGGGCCTGAGCCGCCAGATCCGCGACCTCGAGGACGAAATCGGTTTTCAGCTTTTTGAGCGAAGCGCGAAATCCCTGCGCCTGAGCCGGGCGGGTAAAATTTTCCTGACCGAAGCCCGCGCTGTGCTACAACACGCCGAGGACGCCGTGCAAAAAGCCCGCGCCGCCGCCGGGGGCAAGCGCGGCGAAATCCACGTCGGCTACGCGCCCTCGCTCACGGTGCAAATCCTGCCGCAGGCACTGCGAACCTTTCAGGCGGAGTTTCCCAATGTGCGCGTCGCGCTGCACGATTTGTCATCGGAAGAAATGCTGCGGCAACTGGTTGCCCGAAAACTGGAAGTCGCGCTCACGGTGCGGCCGCCGGCGAAAACGTTGCGCGGATATTCTTTTCACGAACTTGCCTGCTATGCGATGGTGGTGGCGGTCGCCCCCAACCATCCGCTGGCGAAACACAAGGCCCTCACCCTCCAGCAAGTGGCGCCCGAACCGTTGATCGGTTTGAATCGCAACGATTATCCAGAGTATCATGCCGAAACGAAAATTCTTTTTGCGGCCATCGATCGCAGGCCGAATTTCGCCGAGGAGCATGAGGGCGGCACCAGCATCATCGCCGCCGTGGAAGCCGGGCGAGGGGTGGCGCTGGTCCCGAGCAGTCTGGCGTGCATCGTCGGAGCCCGGGTGAAGTTGATCCCGCTCAAGCCGGCCCTGCCGCCAATCCAGGTGGGCGCCCTATGGCTCAAGGAAAACCCATCGGAGCTGGTGAAAAAATTCATGGCGGCGGGCCGGCCGGAACCGGATAAGCCATGATTTGCAGGGTCAAAAAAAAACCGCCGTCATTGGAGCATGCGTCCATGAAAGCCGCCTGGTTTCCCCGGGGCTCCTGCGCGCTCCTCTTTTTTGCCCTGGCCACCCGCGGCGAAATCTCCACAACGAATGAGCCAGTGCCAGGCATCTTCATCCATTCGGAGACACGGCTGAATCCACCCACACGGCTGTACGTCGCATTGGTGGACCTGAAGAACCCGAAGCTGCATCTGCACGTCGCGCCCGGCGGACCCGACCCGGACGGACCCGGCAAATGGCAAACGACGTTGATGGAACCCACGCGCATCGCCGCGCGGGAACATTTTGACTTTGTGATCAACGGCGACTTTTTCATCGCGCGCGGCGCCAATGACGGCGAAGGCAGCCACTCACCTTTTCGCGCCGGGCAATGGGCGATGACCGAGGGTCCGGCGATGACCGACGGGAAAGCATGGTCCGCCAGCAAGGAAGCCCGGCCCGTTCTCATAGTCCACAAGCATGGCGAGGTGACAATTGACACAATCAGAGAACCGGCGGGAGATGATCGCGAAGTCGTCAGTGGAAACAGGATTCTGGTCCATGACGGGATGGTCTTAACGTCCACGAACAAAACCCGCCATCCCCGCACCGTCGTCGGACTGGACGCGAGTCTCAACCAACTCACCATACTGGTGGTGGACGGTCGCAAACCGGGCATCGCGGATGGAATGAACTACGACGAACTCGCAGCGGAAATGGTGCACCTGGGCTGCACGGAAGCCTTGAACCTCGACGGCGGCGGCAGTTCCCTGATGGCCGCCCGGAAGCCGGCGACCGGCAAACTTGAAATTCTCAACGAACCGACCGACGGCCACGAGCGCGCCGTGGCCAACGTACTGGGGATTTCTGCCGGCAGTGAGTAAACCGGCTTGGCCGCACGGGGCTGGCTTCGCGCGGGAATTTTGTGCATCATGCCTGCTATTTCGATGAAGAAAGTCGTCAACATCGCCGCCTATAAGTTTGTCGCGCTGTCGGAACTGCGTTCGTTGCGGACGCGGCTGCTGGCATTGTGCCAAAGCTGGGAACTGAAGGGCAC
>CAIJNQ010000297.1 GCA_903822015.1 uncultured Verrucomicrobia subdivision 3 bacterium
TCTCATATCACCGATAAAACCGCCAAATCCTTAAACTCATTTTCCAATCGGGACGCCGATTCCTTCGGAAAGCCATCCTGTTCGCGCAATGTCCATGCCCTTCTGGGACGGCAGAAAATTTAAAATGTAATATTTTTTGCTACTGGCTTTTTGATTCGTAGCAATTAATATATCAGCAAACACCAAACCGTCAAGCTCCCCAATTGGGTAGGGATTACTTGAGCACCCACAGCAGTTTCAATCAATATTGGGACAACACCCGTTTGGTTGGGTTGGATCTGCCGATCAGCCAGCCCAACAGCGCAGTAGCGCCACCCCACCAAACCATGTTCCGATGTTGTTGTGATTCGCTATATGGGATCTGATGGCGGCAGAATCGGCCAGGTAACCAACAGCGAATATTAACGAATCAATTTCCAGCTCACATTTGTGGCTGGCAACAAATTATTTATGCAGGTGACGCTTTCCCAAAATAACTGCCATGATCTTGGAACCCACCAACCATTTTTTAAAGCGTCTCCTTATCATTAGAGCATTTCCATCTATGCTGTAGCGATGGCATTGGGGAGCTGACGGACAGCGGTCTTTTTGGCTTTTGGCTGCGTTTCAGCTCCGTTACAGAGTTATTTAAACCTGCGCCCTCGCTGAATCCTTGCCAAAAACGAAAAATCCCCGCTGCCCATCGCACCATCATTTCTGTCAATGCTCTAATTCTGCTTTCAATGAGACGGGCCTGCCCGATTAGGCAGGCCCGTCCACTGTTTGCTTATTTTGGCTGATGCGCCGGCAAACTGGTTTCGGTCGCTTGATGCCAACTGCATTATCTTTGACCAGATCCAGTTTAACGGTTCTATCTCATCATTTAATATTTCATCCGATAGAACACCGGCGGAAGCGTCGGGTCAATGGTAATGATCACCTGATTGGTCGTGGCCGATCCGGCTACGTCATACCAAGTTCCGGTCAGGGTGTTGGTTTGGGTCTGCAAGGTCCAGCCGGTGTGATCCGCCGGCCAGGAGAGCGTGAGTTGGTTGCCCGCGACGCTCGTAACGAGGTTCGTCGAGGCGCCATTAATACTGGTTGCGGACACTTCCGAGCTGTTGGCACTCTCGCCACCGCCGTTTACCGCCGACACCACATAATAGTAGAGCGTGCCAGGCACAGCCGTGGAATCATTGTAGGTCACCGTCGGATCAATCGTGGTGCCGATGGTGACTTCGGCCCCACTGGTGGTGGAACGTTTTACATTGTAGCTGGTGGCTCCCGCGGAACCGGTCCAGGACAAGGTCACTTGATTGAGCTCGGCCACGGCCGACAACCCCGTCGGGGCGGCGGGCGGCGGAACATAGCCCACCACATCGCCATAGAGCTGACCGATGCGTACTTCATCGATCTGGGCAGAATAGCCGCCCAGAATATTGATCCCGAACGCGGAGATGGTACCGACATCGAAAGTGCTCACCACCGTATTGGCCGCCACTCCCGGCGTGGTCGTACCCGCCGGCGGATCAATCCAGAGGCTCACCGTATCGTTGGCTCCCGAGGTGTTGAAATCAATCCGCAACACCACCAGATGCACCGTGGTATTGTCAATGGGAGTCGTGCTGCCCAAGGTGGCGGCGGCGCCCAGGCTCGTGCTGCTGACGGAACCCAAACCGAAGCTAGTTTGCGAACTGCTGTAGCCACCTTCGAAGCCACAGAAGAGGCTATTGGCGTTGCTGCCCTTCAGGAGCACGCCGACGCTGTCGCCGCCGGAATTGCCGCTGTCCTGAATCAGGAAGCTGATGTACGCCGTGCCGCTGGAGAGCGGGCTGGCCAGACTCACCGTGTTCTGACTGCCCGTGGCGACGTGCTGGTAAGCGTTATTGCTCACCGGGAGCCCGGCATAGGACAGGCCGGTGGTGATGTTGGCACCCGTCGGGATCGTCCAATCACCCGTGAACCCAGCGGCCGTGCTCGGGGTGTTGTTGGCAAACGCTCCGGCCGGATAGTTAAACGACTCGTAAGCGCTCGGGCCATAAGTACCGGTCGGGGTGGCGCTGACTTCGCTGGAGTTACCGCCCTCGCCATAACTGTTCACGGCGGAGACCACGTAGTAATACTGCGTGAATTTAACCGCCGTCGTGTCGAGGTACGCCACCGTCGGATCAATGGTGGTGCCGATGACGCTGTAGCCGGAGCCGCTGGTGGTCGAGCGATAGACATTGTAGCTCACGGCGCCCGCGGAACCCGCCCAGGACAGCGACACCTGATTGTTACCCGCCGTGGCGGACAGGCCCGTCGGCGCCGCCGGCGGCACATTGGGCGTGGCGCTCGCCTCGGAGGAATCGGCACTTTCACCGGCAGTATTGGTGGAGGAGACCACGTAGAAGTATTGCTGGCCATTGACCACGGCCGTATCGGCATAGCTCGTTGTGCCCACGTTGATCAGGAAGCTTTCCGTACCGGTTGCGGTCGAACGTTTGACATTGTAGCTGGCGGCGCCGGTGGCGGCGCTCCAACTCAAGTTGACCACGCCGTTGCCGCCCGTGGCGGTCAAGCCGGCCGGCACCGCCGGCACGGCAATCGAGGGCGTCGCGGACACTTCCGAAGAATTCGGGCCGGCCCCGGTGGAATTCGTAGCGGCCACCACGTAGAAGTATTGCGTTCCACCGACCGCGGTATTGTCCGTGTAAGCATTCGACGCCGCAGCATTGGTCACGGTGTAAACACCGGTGATTGTGCCGCGCAGGACATTGTAGCCGGTGGCCCCGCTGACGGCGTTCCAAGCCAAGCCCACCGTATTGACGCCAGGAGTGGCGGTCAAACCCCTGGGGGCGGCGGGGGGCGGAATATAGCCCACCACATCGCCATACACCTGGCCGAAACGGATTTCATCAAAGGAGATGCCATAGGCGCCCTGGACATTGATCCCGAAACCGGAGATGGTGCCGACATCGACCGATGTCACCATTGTATTGGCAGCCACGCCGGGTGTGGTCACGCCGGCCGGCGGATCAATCCAGAGGCTGACGGTATCGTTGGCGCCGGAGGTATTGAAATCAATCCGGATCACAGCCAGATGCACCCCGGTATTATTGACGGGGGTGGTGGCTCCCAAGGGAGTTGCACCGCTCTGGCTGGTGCTGGTGACGGTGCCCAGACCGAAACTGGTTTGCGTCGTGCTGTAGCCGCCTTCAAAACCGCAGAATAGGCTGTTGGCATTATTTCCCTGCAATAACACACCAACGGAAGTGGCACCGGGATTGCCGGCCCCGGCAAACAGGAAGCTGACATAGGCCGTGCCGCTGGAAAGCGAGCTGGCCAGACTCACCGTGTTCTGACTGCCCGTGGGAGTCTGCTGGCAGGCATTGTTGCCGACCGGCAGCCCAGGATAGGCCAAGCCGGCGACGATGTTGGGAACACCGGTCGGGATGGACCAGTTGCCCGTGAACCCGGTCGCCGTGCTTGGAGTGTTGTTGGTCAAAGGGCCGGTGGCGTAATTAAACGATTCGTAGGCCGTGGGACCATACACGCCGGCCGGCGTGGCGGTTACTTCGCTGGAGAAGCTGCCCTCGCCATAGCTGTTCACGGCGGAGACCACATAGTAATATTGCGTGAATTTGATCGCCGTCGCATCGAGGTAGGCCACCGTCGGAGCGGTCGTGGTGCCGATGACATTGTAGCCGGAGCCGCTGGTGGTCGAGCGGTAGACATTGTAGCTCACGGCACCGGATGATCCCGTCCAGGACAACGAGACTTGACCGGTACCCGCCGTGGCGGACAGGCCCGTCGGAGCGGCCGGCGGCACATTCGGCGTGGTGCTCACCTCAGAGGAATTCGCGCTCTCACCGGCGGTATTGGTTGACGAAACCACGTAAAAGTATTGCGTGCCATTGACCACGCCCGCATCAGAGTAGCTGGTCGTGCCCACATTGGCGATGGTGACTTCCGTCCCGGTGGAGGTCGAACGTTTGACATTGTAACCGCCGGCGCCCGTGGCAACGAACCAACTCAATCTGACCGCACCGTTTGTTCCCGTGGCAGTCAAGCCGGCCGGCACGTTGGGCAGCGCAATGGTGGGAGTGGCCGAAACTTCCGAGGAACTCGCGCTCGCGCCGGAAGCATTCGTAGCCTGCACGGTGTAGTAATAGGTCGTACCGCCGACCGCCGTGTTATCCGTAAAGCTGGCCGCGCCCACGGAGGTGAGCAGGGTTTCGCCGCCGGGGCTCGTGCCGCGCAGAACCTTGTAGCCAGTGGCAGCGCCCACAGCGGTCCAGTTCAAACCCACCGAGTTGACGGCGGGGGTGGCCGACAATCCCGTCGGGACGGAGGGCGGATTATAACCCACCACGCTGCCGTAGGTGGCACCGGTGCGTATCTCATCCACGGTAACGGTCGCACCGCCCTGGACATTCAAACCGATCCCGGTGATGGTGCCCACATTGAAGGCGGTGTGATTATAGGTGGCCGACACGCCGGGCGCGGCGGCATTGCCCGTCGGCTGAAGAAACACCGTGACCGTATCATTCCCGCCGCCGGTGTTATATTGAATTTCCAGGACGACCAAATAGGTAGTACCATAGGTACCCAGAAAAGAACTGGCCAAGGAGCTTGCTCCCGTGGCACCGGTTCCAACAGTATTGATCGAGGCAAGTCCCAGACCGCCTTGAGTGCCGGAATTGGGCGCCAAACCAAAGCCAAACCACAGACCCGTGCCGCCATTGGGAAAATAGACACCGTCAATATTTCCACCCATGTTGCCAGAGGCTTTATACAGAAAACTGATCCATTTGGTCCCGCCGGTCCGGGAGAGCGAACTGGCAAAACTGACAAATTGACGGCCGCTGCCCGAGCTTAATGCGTTACTGCCCACCGGGAGGCCGGTGTAGGTCATGCCCGCGACAATGGTCCCGCTTCCGGTCCAATTACCGGTTTCGCCAGTGCCGGTCGAAGACGGGCTGCTGAAGCTACCCAGGGTGTAATTAAACGGCTCATAAACAGGAATGTAAGCCACGGGGGTGGCGCTGACTTCGGAAGAATTGGCGCCCTCACCCACGGAATTGGTGGCGGAAACTTCATAGAAATAGGCCGTGCCGTTGACCGCGGTTGCATCGGTATAGGTGGTGCCCGACACCGAGGCAATGGTGGTTTCCGCGCCGGTGGTGGTTGAACGTTTGACGTTATAACCGGTGGCGGCAACGCTAGCAGCCCAGCTCAAGGCCACCTGACTGTCGCCCGCGACGGCCGCCAAGCTGGTGGGGGCGGAAGGGGCACCCAAAGTGGGGGCGGCAGAAGCTTCAGAACTGTCGGGGCTCGCGCCGCCGGCGTTCACCGCCGACACAACATAATAATAGGTAACACCGCCCGCCACAGCATCGGTGTAGGTCGCCGTAGGATAGGCATTGGTAGCAATGTTGACGTAACCGGAACCGCTAGTGGTCGAACGCTTCACATAATAGCTCACCGGCATGTCACCACCGCCCGGAGCCACCCAGCTCAAGCTCACCGTGTTATTGCCCGTAGAGGCTACCGTCAAACTGGTCGGAGCCGTGGGGGCAACCGTAATATAGCTTACCGCATCGGCCCAAGTGGTGGCGACGCGGACTTCATCAAAGGTAAGCGTGTTGCCTCCAGCCCGGTTAATATACGCCATATTTTGAATTGCACCATTACAGACGAGCCCGGTAAAAGTCCCGCTGGCGGCCGGCTCCGAGCTGGTGCCCGCCGTTGGATTCACCCAGATGGTGCCGTTCCAATTGTTAGCACTGGTGCTGACCAGTTTGAGCACGATTAAATTCGTCGTGCCATAGGTAATGTCAGCCACGGCAGATTGGTAGGCCACTGTTCCATTATCATTGTAGTTATTGGGGACTTGAGTTGTTTTCATTACCGTAAAATTCCCGGCAGTGGCACCGTAAGCCTCGACCCCTAAAAAAAACCCTATTCCACCCGGGGCAACCTGAATGCCAGTGTCGCAGAAAGTAGCGGTAGGGCTGTTGCTACCACCATTCACTGAAGTGCCGGGTTTAAATAGATAACTGATATAATACGTTCCAGTCGAGAGTCCGGAGGCCAAGGTGTCTTGAATGTAATTACCACCGTTCGGCTGATTAACACTCAAAGCGCCATTCGCAGATAAGAGTCCGGGATATGACAGACCAGAAACGATGCTGTAGGTGGCACCACCGCCAACTGTCCACCCCCCCGTATAACCACCGCCGGCGGTCTGGGTGAGGGTGCCACTAGGGGGATTGACAAATGTGCCGGTATAATTAAACGGTTCGTAAGCCTGGAGCGTCGCATGGGCATTCGACGCCAGCAAGGCGAACAGAAAGGTGACTACCATGGATGCGCCGAGCTGGCGCAGCCAAGTTTGACTCAATTTCAGCAGGGTGGTTTTATTCATGTCTTTTGAGGTTTTCGGGTTTTTGGGTCAGGTGATCGTATTTGTTAGTTTTAATTAACTAAAACACCAACAAATGTCGTAAACATTGTTACTAGCGAGCACGTGATTTGTAATATAATATCAGAAACAACAAAACGGTCTAGCTCCCCAAATGGGTAGGAATTTCTTGCGGAATAAATCGAAGATTACGGCAGCGGCAAGAATACCGGAGCAAGCAGAAATCTTGAAAATCGAAACGGTTTCGGTTCTCCGTTCTGTTTTGTGGCAGGTATTTCTCATTGGCCCTGCAGCCGCATATGACACGTCTCCCGGAAGTTCGGCAACATCATTACAGCAGCTTGGGTAATCCTGGGCAGTTCAGAAGCTGGGGCTGCGCGGTCCAAATTGAGCAATCCGAAACCGCCGCCGAGGCCATCCATCGGGAACCGACAGCGGCCAGAGCTACGGTTCCACCATCACGCGAAAGTAGCGACTTTGGACCGGATCCGCGATGATCGTCTGGGTGTTGATCGGCGGCGTCCCCGATATTTGATTCGTCGTCCAACCGTTAAACCCGGCCAGTAAATTGGTTGAAGTCTGGATGGCGTATCGTTTGCCCGGCACACTCGACCACTGGATTACAAAGTTGGTTCCGCCCTGAGCCCCGAAATTTGATACCTGAAACTTCGAGCTGGCATTCGTCGGGTCGGTCCCGGCCAGATATTCTTGCACATTGTTCATCCCGTCATGATCCCAGTCATCCAGCGCCCCGCCGTTCACGGCATTGGTCGAGCCGAAATACATGATTTCCCAGCCAATCGGTATGCCATAGGCGTCCAGTCGATTGAAGCTGAGCCACAGGTGCAGGACCATCCAGCGAGCCCCACGGTCCCCGCCGTCGGCCAGTTGGGAGGTTGACTGGTCAGTGGGGCTATAGGTTACGTTAAACCCGTTCCAGCCTGAAGGCGAGTGGTTGCACCAATCCCACCCATATTCCTCGCACAATTCGATGCAGTCATTAAGCCATTTATCCGCACCTGCGGCCCAGCGGAGGACGCCGAACTCCCCGACCAGGATGCGCTTGTCCGGGTGGGCGTTCTGAAAATTGATTGCATCGATCATCTGGTTACGAAGCGTTTCGATATCCCAGTAGGTGGGGGGATTGAGATCTGTCGGACCCCACATGGAATTGGTTCCCGGATAAGTCGCGGTATAACCGACGTAGCTGCCAATCCCCTGAAAACAATAGCTTTGCGGGGAATAAAAATGGAAGCTGTAGATAACATACGGGTCATTCAACACCGGCATCGTGCTAAACCCTCCGGACGCAGCCTGATACTCCGATTCGATGACCAGCCAGATATTGGAATTAACACCGCGAAGGGCGGCGACCGCCGCCGGCATCACATTGGTGTACCAGGCCCCCTGGGAGTAATAGTCGGTAATCGGTTCATTTAAAAGGTCGTAGGCGACTATGGCCGGTTCATTAAGATAGCGTTGCGCCATGGCCGTCCAGAAGGTCGCCAGATTGGTGCGGTAAGTCGCGAGGGCGGCGGCGCTGCCTTGAAACACCGTGTTGCTCCAGCCATAAGTTTCCGCCGCACAAATCACAATCTTGACGCCGGCCGCCCGGGCCAGCGGCAGCGCGGCATCCAGAATCGCCAAATTGTTGGCATAGGGAAGCAGGGGATTTTGCGCCGTTGGCGGACTCGGATTCGTGGCATCCACGCTGAAGCCCACCCGGATGACATTCGCATCCGTTTGCGCCAATAGGGCGAAAAGATCCGCCTTCAGATTCTGTGCCGAGGTGCTGATACCGCGCAGCTTTTGAGGCAGCAGCGGCAGGATTGGCTGTGGCAGCACATAGGCGAACCCATCCAAATTGGTGCCCGCGAGCGTGTTTGTATTGACCACCACCACATTGACCGCGCCCGGCACACCGGCGGGCGTGGTGGCCGAAATGCTGGTGGAGCCGGTCAGCGAGACAATGGTTCCGGCATTCGCGCCAAACAGCACCGTGATGCCGGCCAGGAAGTTAGAGCCAGATATGGTCACCACCGTGCCGCCATTGGTGAAACCCGTTCCCGGAGCAACGCCCGTGATGACTGGCGCAAGGGCGACCGGCTGGGGGATAGGTGTCGCGTCCAAAGTCGCATTGTCAAAGACAATACTGGTGCCGACTCCCCCCGTGAAGCCCACGGTGAGGGGTTGCCCCACCAAACCAATATTCGCGGCCTTGCTGGTGTCAAACACCAAGGTTTGCGGGGCCCAGTTTCCATTCGCTGGCGCCACGTTGTTAGCCGCATCCGCCGTCAACCGCACCGACGTTCCCTGCAGGTAGCCGGGGGCGGCCGGCGGAGTGGCGTTGCGGGTGCCCAGCAAATAGGTGAACGTATACCTGGTGTTGGCTTGAATCGTCGCACCGGTGAGCTGGGAAACGACGGAGCTGTCTACGGTGTAACCGGCAAAATCAACAACGCTGGCACCGGGTTTTAGAGTCATATAATTCGCGCCCAATGCCTCGTAACCAACCGTATTGGCGGCTCCCACCCCCACCCAGCCGGCAGGCGTTCCAAAATAGGTGCTGGCGGCAAGGTATGCCGTTGCTGTCGAGCCATCCGACCAGGTCGTGGTGAAGCCCGTGCCATACAAAGCAACACCATCGCCAAAGTTGGCCGCATTGTAACCGGCTGCGGACACGGCGATTGACACAAACGTGACAGTTCCAGGATAAGTGGGAACGTAGGTCTTCGTTATGGCGTCAAAGTTGGGATTGAGCAAGGGGATCAGCGCCGCATGGGCCGCCGCCGCGCCAAACAGCGCTAACGTGCATAAAAGTAGTTTTCTCATTATAGTGCCGTTGTCGCTTCCGATACCACCGCCTTTGCCGCCAGCGGCCAAGAAAGAACCGCGTTGGTGCCCGAGAGCGCGATGGAGATTGTCAGCCCGGTAGTCAACTACTTATGGCGTCTTGAGAACGCGATAGAACTTGTGCCCATTATTACCCGCTGGATCAAACAACCAGTTGGTGGTTCCGTCGCCCACAATCGGAGCGGTCAGATTGGTCCATGCCGTAACCGGCATCAGATCGGTCGCCGACTGAACCGTGTAATTGCTGTTGAGCATCGTGGGCCAGCTGATGGCCACGCCCTGCATCACCGAAGCGGGAACGAGATTCGTCACCAGGGTCACCGGATTGATGACCGCCAGGTTTTGGGTGGTCAGTGCGCCGGGCGCCAGCGTCATGCTGCCAATGGCGAGGTTGTTGCTGTAGATGGTCGCAACCTGGGTGGTGTTTTGCGGGTTGTAAGCGACCAGGTTGAACTGCGAGGTGTTGGTGTTGTAATAAACGGCGCTGGTGGGCACGCTCAGGTGAAACTGCCATTGAATTGAGCCCAGGTTCCGGTAGGCGTGAGTGAAATAGTAAGTCGAGCCCGCGTAAATCGGATCGGTGGCGACCGGATCGTTGCCGGCGTACAACTGGTCCATCTGCGCGGCCACATAGTCAGGATTGAACTGGAGCGCGTACCAAAGCGCGTAATTGCCCCACTGCGAGCCCATCGAACTGATGGAATTATTTCCCACAACGGCCAACTGTTCGGCGAGCATGTTGTTGTACTGTTGCTGGGCAAAAGCAGGGTTTTGCGCAAGATAACTCATGCCCGGGGAAATCGGCAACCACTGAATTCCGTGAACATAAATCGGATTCAGGCCGAAGTAGGTCTGAAAATCCTGGCCATTGTCCCACAGGATGCCAACGCAGGAACGAATGTAAACCGGAGGCCAGACATCGGCGTGCTCATTAAACCAGTATTCCCGCACGGCGGCGGATTCCATCACATAGCCCATCGCCCCGGCCGCCCGCATTGAGTCATCGCCGAGCGCGGCGCCCAGCAGGAAGAGGCCCACCCAGGAGTTCATGGCTTCGCTGCTGGATTCCTGATTGCCGCCCCGAGTGGAGTCGGGAAAACCGCTCGCCTGGGAGTGCCCGGCCCAAATGTCGAATGTCCGGAAAAAAGCGAAGTTCGTATCGTTCCGATCCCAGTTCGCGTAATCCTTGGCAACCAGCTTGGCCATCGCCCCGTAATCGGCCAGGAAATTGGTGTCATACAAGCCCAGCAGCGCGGCGGCATGCGTGATGTAGCCGTAGTGGAAATGCTGGTCGTTGAATTGCTGGGAACCATAGCTGGCTTGAAAACCCACGAGAGCCTTCCAAGCCGGATACGCTGCAAAATAATAGGTCGATTCGCCCGGTGTGTAGGTGTACCAGTTCTGGAGCCCCGACTTCAGGGTGTCGTGCAGGGTGGTGAATTCGGGCCGGCCCATGTCATGGGCCATGGCCATGTGCTGGGCATAGCGCAGCAGATCTTTGCCGCCCCAGTAGGTATCCGGTGCAATGGCGGTGTTGGCCGCCACGCTGGTCAGATAGGCATTCATGCGCACCGGGTCGTAATCGTTCGACCGGCCAGTCGGCACCGGCGGGGGCAAGGTTGGGGGGAAGCCGCTGAACGGGTAAACGAACTGAAAGTCCGTTCCGGCGGCACATTTCATGGGTCCGCGCGCCGTCGAATAATTCATCCCATTGAACGCCAGATTATTAGACGTATTGCGCCAATGATGCGCCAGCCAGCCCTGGATGACGCGCGGCTCGGAGCCTTTTAGCATTTGCGTCACGAGATGCCAACTCGTGGTCACCGCGCCCGCCGCCGGATCATAAGTCCAGTTCATCCGGCTGTCGCGAGGGACGGCGTAGGCATATTGCGCGAAATACGCGAGGTTCGCCTTGGCCGGCAGCGCGCTCACCACGAGGAACGCATTTGTGCTGGCAAAGGTTATGTTCACCACCCCGTTGCTGAGGGTGAACTGGGTCCCATCCGGCGCAAACACGCCCCAAAAGCGTCCCGAACCGTAAGCGACGCCGAAATGGTTGCCCGTCAGGGGAAAGGTGACGCTGCTCCCGTTGTCGTCGAAGAAACTTGCGCCTCCGGAAGGAAAAGCGACTTGCGGCTGCACGCCGGTGAATTCAACCCACACCGAAGGCAGCCCGTGACCGAACGTGACATCCATGAACTGGTTGACCGCCTGCTGCATACGAAATGAAACCGTCCAATCGCCCCAATGCAATGCGCGCGCATCGGCCGGCGAAAATTGCTGTCCTTGAATCGTGATGGGGCTATCCAGAGGCATTTGCGGAGTGGTTCCGGAGGGCACCCAGCTATTGGGATTGTAGATGTTGATACCCTGGGCATCCGCCGAAACGGTCAACGGCTGGGCCCACATATTGCCGGCGTATTGACTGTTGATGAGGTCGGTCCACCATTTATTGCTCGGCATCGGCGCACCATTGTTCGTAACCACATAAGCGGGCGGCGTCGTCGGCAGAGAACCGGCGTTTGCCTGAGGCGGGGGAAAAGAGGCATACGACCCGGCACCCACAGGGATTACGGTTTGAGCAAAGGCTGAAGCAGTCGCCAAGGCGGCGAACAGCGTTGCGGCAAAAAATTTGAAGCGCACGATCATTGGCCCCGGTTACTGAATGGAAAAGACCTGATAAACATTGTGCGGCGGGCCAACCGGATCGAAGACCGTGTTCGTGGCGCCATTTCCGGCGATCGAACCGCCCAAACTATTCCAGATGGTGTTGGTACCGAGCAGTGCACTGGACCATTGAACCTGATAGGTGACACTATTGCTGGCAAACCAGGTAATGCCCACGCCGGGCGCAATGGTGATCAGAAGGGGTATCGGAGCGACGGGCGTGGCGCTCACCGGGGAACTGTCGGGGCCGGGGCCGCCCTCGCCGGTCGCCGAAACAACATAGTAGTAGGTTGTGCCGTTATTGAGTCCATTGGAATCGGTGAGGGTCACCGTGGGAGCGGTCGTGGTGCCAATGGGGTTGTAAGGCCCGCCGGAGGCGGTGGATCGCTTCACGTTGTAGCCGGTTGCAAAGGTACTACCGGTCCAGCTTAAAGCCACCTGCGCGTTGCCGGCAGTTCCGGTCAATCCGGAGGGGGCAGCAGGAGCCGCGAGGGTGGGCGCGGCGGAGACTTCCAAACTGTTAGTGCTCTCACCGGTTCCGTTTATCGCCGACACCACATAGTAATAGGTCTGGCCACCCAGGATGTAATCGTTGTAGGTCACGGCAGGCGCGGCCGCGGTGCCAATGACGGTATAAGAGCCACCGGAAACGGTGGACCGCTTCACGTTGTAGCCGGTGGGACTGCCGGTGGCGGCGGTCCAGCTCAAGGAAACCTGGTTTGCCCCGGGTGTGGCATTCAGTCCGGTGGGCGCGTCCGGGGCGGTGGCGATACCACCCACGACATCGGCGTAGGTGTCACCGATCCGAATTTCATCCACCATGATACTCCCGGCACCTTGCACATTCAGCCCCACCCCGGAAATGGCTCCGACATCAAAGGCACCATAGGTCCCGGCGGCGGTCACCCCGGGCGTCGCTTGATTGGGCAGCGGGTTCAGATAAACCGTGATCGCATCATTGTTCCCCGAGGTGTTAAATTGAATCTGCATCGCAACCAGATAAGTATTGCCATAAGTTCCAAGCCCCAATTGCTGGAGGCTGGCGGCGCCCAGCGCGGCGGTGCCAGCCGTGTTCATGGAGCCGATACCCAATTGCCCCTGCGTCTGAGAATAAGGGTTCAAACCGAAGCCAAACCATAAACCCGTGCCGCCATTAGGAAAATAGACGCCGTTGATGTTGGCACCGGGATTCCCGGCGCTGGTCTTAAACAGAAAGCTGATCCACTTCGTGCCACTGGAGAGCGGACTGGGGAGACTCACGAATTGCCGGCCGCCGCCTGAGCTCAAGGCGTTGTTGGTCACTGGGAGACCGGTATAGGTCAGACCGGAAATGACCGTGCCGGCAGCCCCGCAGTTCCAGTTGCCGGTGAATCCGGCGCCCGTGGCAGGGGCGCCGTTGGCCAAACTTCCCGTTGCGTAGTTAAAGGACTCGTAACCCGTTACAGCTGCATGGGCCACGCCCGCCATCGCCAGCAGCGCCAGGCTGGCCAGGAAGGTTAGCATCGTGCAGGGGCCGGGCAACGAATTTGCGGAGTTTGCACACCTGGCCGGGAACAAGCGGGTTAGTGTGGTTTGGGCAATCATATTCATGGCAAGATTCATTTATTGGTTCTAGTGACTAATGAACGGATTCATAGTGAAAAAATTCAAGGCGTCTGCAGGACACGGTAAAACCTGCCCGGGTTGAGCCCGATGGGATCGAACAGACTTTGAGTGGTCCCATCGCCCACCATGGCGGGGTTCAGACTGTTCCAGCCAGTATTGGAGGCCGGGCTGGCCGTCCACTGCACGGTATAGTTTGTGCCGCTGCGGGTGGGCCAGCTGATGCCGACCCCGTTCCGGATCATGGCTGAAACAAGGTTGGTCTGAAGGCTGCCGGCGCCCGTGAAGTAGATATCGTCAAACTCGATACCAGGAATCGGACCACTGGTGCCCAAAACCTGGAAGAGCTGGCTCACCTCGCTCAGGTCGACTTCCGGCCCCAGGTCGGACGCCGGTATTTCGACCGCATGCCATTGGCCGTCCCGCACAAACCCGTAGGGATCGCTGCCCGCCTGAAAGGTGAACCATTTCTGCCCGACTCCGTCGATATTGCCGCTCTTCATGCCGAGCATGAACGTCGTGGAGGAACTGGTCTTCAGGGCGAAGCGCAATTTGCCATTCGGGTTGTTAAAGGCAGTCAGGTTGTATTTTACGTTCGGCGTGAAGGCGGCGCCAAACCAGGTCTGACTGGGTGCCGACTGAAGGCTGATGCTCTGGCTGCCCTCATATGGACTTTGGGCGGCAGCCACCAGTGTGTTTTCCCAGATGAAAAAATTTCCTTGAACGCCCAAGACAAATACCGCCGCATTCTGGTGCGCCGCCGTCTCCGTGAAGACGCCGAAATTCCCGCCGGCTGGAGCGGGCCTCGCCACGCTGGGTTCCCACCAGACATTGTCAATGGACATATTAAGCGCGGAAGCCGGAGGGTCGCCGGCGATCATAAAGAGTTGATGAATGGTGCGGAAATCGGTGTTGGCAAACCGGTTCAAGGGAATTTTCAGCGAATGCCATTGGCCATCCCGGGCAAACCCGAACTCGGAGGTCGCGTCAACCCCCAACGGGAGCCAGAATTCGCCGCCCCGGGAACTTTTGACGCCCACTTTCATGGAAGCGGTTCCGGTGGTTTTGATGTCCAAGTGAAGAAATCCGTCGGAGTAGTTCACCATGTTCCGAAAATTTGGAACCAACACGCCCATGCCAAACCAGGCACCCCCGGCAATATCAAACGACCAGCACTGGCTTCCCTCGGAAGGGACCGGCATCGTCGCAGCAGGAGTCATGTTGTTCCAAATGTACAGCGCGGCATTGGTTCCGTATTCAAACCCGGGCTCGGTCCCGGTCAGGTAAGATAGCGAGTCATTGACCGGCGTGGTTTCGGTGAAAACTCCAAAGTTGCCGGTTTCCATGATATTGGTGCCGAAATAAAGTTGTGTGTACGGATTGTCATAGAGCCGGATGTAATCGACATACATCCTGGCCGGAAAGGCGGCCGTAACGGCGTCCGGACTGTAAACCCCCGTGTAGGAGGGATTATAGCCGCCGATGGCAATGTTCAGAATCGGAAACATCGGCTGATGAAACTCGCTGAGATAATCCGCCGTGATATCCAACGAGCCATAGGGGACATCATCGAGATAAAAGGTGATGTTGGTCGGGGTCCATGACACCTTGTAAAGATGATAATCGAGGCTCAAGTCAACCGGGGCATTGGTCCACGCAACATAGTTGGCATATTTTCCTGTGGCATCCGAGAAATGCAAGGCGCTATCGATCATCTCCTGCTGAAGACCCTGGTCGATACCGGCTTTGGCACCCAGCTCGACAATATCCACTTCGCCACACCCGGGCCAGGCGATGGCGGGGAAATTGTTGCCCAGCATCCAAAAGGCCGGCCACAAACCATTGGCGGTATTGGGCATTTTAATCCGGGCTTCGAGCGTCCCATATTTGAAGGCAAATCGTCCCTGGGTGAGCATTCGGGCGGACGTGAAAGCATTTCCCAGATAATTTTCACGACGAGCCTCGATTACGAGATTGCCGTTGGTCAGGTAAGAGTTTTCGTGGCGGGCGGTGTCATATTCAAATTGGCCATTGCCAAACCCCCCGCCGCTCACATCATAAGTCCACGTGCCGGAATCAATCGCGTGGCCGTTGAACTCATCCGACCACACAACACCCGCCGACACCAGCCCACAGCCCAGCACCGACACCGATAGACCCAACACGATTGCTCTGAAAGTCATGATCCGGCTCCGGTTTATCTGGTTATTCATTTTATTGGGGCGCGTAATTATCCAACTTAACGCATATTAGCGGAAAGGATAGCATTTATTGTTACGTAAAAAATATTTATCATCGCATTATTCACACCGGCATCCGCCGTTTTCCTGAATCATTGCAATTTTAGCGGCTAATTCCAATTCTGCCAGCCCCTCAAGTGGATAGGATTTTTGGACGGCAAATTGAGATTTGCCACGAGCGGCAGAATTTTCGGAAGCAAACAGAAATTCAGCCAAACCGGCCCGGTCTTCACCGCCCCATGATTGACGAAAGCGGCACTCGAGATTTCACCCCGCAGCACTACCGGGTTTATTTTCCCGGCCGGAATTTCATCGCAGCCTCGGTTCGGGAGTGTACGTGCAGCTTTTGGTAGATGTGCTTGAGATGCCACCTTACGGCATCCACCGTGACACTGAGCCGATCCGAGATTTCCTTGTTGGAAAATCCATGCACCACCAGTTCAAGCACCTCACGCTCCCGAGTCGTCAGTTCATCGATTTCAGCTTTGGCCGTGGTCTGTTCCCGAAAATAGCCGATCACCTTTCGGGCAATTTCTCCGCTCATGGCGCCGCCGCCCTGCTGGACTTCCCGCATGGCGCCCAGCACCTCCTCGGGCGTGGAACGCTTGAGCAGATAGCCGGAGGCCCCGGCCCGCAAGGCGCAAAAAATCCGGTCGGGATCCTCGTACACCGTCACCATGATCGTCTTGACCTCAGGCATCAATTCTTTCAGTCGCGCCACACAATCCACACCCGACATGTTCGGCAACTGGATGTCCATCAACACCAGTTCCGGCGACTGGGCGGGGAGGATCTTCAAAGCCTCCTCAGCCGTCGAGCACGTGCCCACGCAACGAAAGTCCGGAGAAAGGTTGACGATGGCGGCCAACCCTTCGCGCGTGTTCTGGTTATCTTCAACGATCGCAACTTTTATCATGCGGCTTCAACTGCCAGCGGCAGCCCGAATTCGACTGACGTTCCCCCCGCGGGCGGGCATTTAATATCGCACCACCCACCGAGTTGGGACAAGCGGTTTTTCATATTTGACAGACCATCGCCGTCCGGCAGCGCGGCGGCGGGATCGAAACCCCGACCGTTGTCGACCACGGCGATGCGCAGCTCCCGACCGTCCATTTCCATTTTAATCAGAATCTGGGTGCCGCGAGAATGGCGCACAGCGTTGTTAAGCGCCTCTTTGAAGGCGAGAAAAACACCATGGCGCAACTTAGAATCGAACGGAATGGCGGGAAAACTTTCCGCCACCTGCAACCGGCAGGCAATGCCGGCCAAATTCAAAAAGCGCTGGGCGAAAATGGAAAAGTAGCTGGCGAGGGAGGCAACGGAGTCATTTTTCGGATTCACGGCCCAGACGATCTCGTCCAGGTTCGCCACCATGGACCGGGAGGCATCGGTTAATTTCTGGAGGTAACCCGCCTGGTCAGCCGCCGGCAACCCCGGGGTTCGGGCCAAGGTGCCCAACAAGCTCACCTCGGTGAGCGTGGAACCGAGTTCATCATGAAGATCCTGCGCCACGCGAATGCGCTCCTGCTCAATATTCCGGCGGTGCTCCGCCTGCTGTCGCTCCTGGATCTGAATTTCCAACTGGCGCCCCCGCTCTGCGACCTGCCGCCGAAGCACCCCCACCCACCCCAGCGCCGCCAGCGCCACAGCACCGACCCCGCCCGCAATCCACAAGACCCGTTGCAGCGTCCACCACGGCGGGGGCTGGATGACGCGCACGTCCGCGATGGACCGCAGGGACACATTGAAAGATTTGGCATGCCATAAACTCCCCGCGAGCCATTGCCCGGGTTCAATCTGGCAGACCCCGGTGACCAAAACACGGCTACCATTTTCCACCCCCACAAAGACGTCCCGGTTTTCGGCGGGGTTCAGACTGGCATGAAAAATAAAGCCGTCGTTTTGAAGCACCAAATATTTTTCCGTCCCGTTGACAGCGCGGTCGAGCACGGTGCCTGAGACCTGAACCAGCTGGCAGTCATTGGTGCCCATCAATGCCTGGTCCGGGGTCAAACGCACCGGCGGGAGGGGAGAACCACCGGAGAGCTTGCGGAAAACGGCATCCTGCAGAGCCGGCGAGTAAACCCCCTTGCCAACAAACCCCAACGCTTCAACCCGGTCGCCCAACCCCAGCGCGCTGTCCGTCCCGGTTTGCACCACCACACCATGATTGCCATCCTGCAAGATCAAGCTCCGGCCCGGCTCGTAATAAATGACCGTGCCGACAACCTTGATGCGGTGACCGTAGGTTTCCCACGGGTTGAATTGCAACAGACTGCCAAGGGACCGCGCGGGGACGGCAAACGGGTCCGGCGAAGCCGGCGATTCCAAAACCAAATCCGCCACCGGCGGCACCATGAGCTGGACCGAGAACAACTGACGCTGACGATTAAACTTCGTCGAACAAACCCCGCGAATACGGACCAATCGATCCGACATTTGAGAAACCTGATCCACGGGCAATTTCTGGGTGTAAACCGAAAGCCGCCCTTCGCCGGAGGCGACTTCCACCAGATAATAACCCGACGAATCCAAAAATTGGACCGAGCGGACAATGCCCACGATCTCCACAAACTGACTATCCTCCTTACCGCTGGCCAATTGTTCGTAGGAAACAAACCGAGCCGCCGGCAAAGGCGCCTGACCGAGGATACGGACCTGTCGGGGGAGAATGACCGGGGCAAATTCCCCGGGATCGCAATTCCCCTCAATCTCCACCTCCTGCCCGGGAAACAGGGGGGGCGTATTGGTAGAAGCCAGAAGATAAATGCCCGCGGTGCCATCCTGAATGAATCGAGAGTAAAGTTTCGCGTCGAAAAAGGTCACCACCCCGTGCAGATGGACAGGCAACTGGCGGGCAGCCGCCAGGGCCGTAAGGCCGCGCACCTGCGCCACTGTGCGCAACTCATCCGCCGGCGCCTGAGCCCCGGTGGAAAGCGGCAGCAAGCCCACTATGGCAGCAAATGCCAACCGGAACCCCATCGGCAACCATCCGGTTATCCGAGACAAAACAATTAAAAGTTTTTCGGTCATGCCAGAATCAAGCTGCTTTTGCCTCGGGGCATAATAAATGTCAATGGCTATCTAGAAAATCCCCGCCGGCACCGTAGAAAAAGCGATTCTGCGCTTGCCGCCGGCAGGGAAACGGTTACAAGAAGACGTTTCGATGAGAGCATCTGTGATTGCGGAAAAAGTCCGGCTCGGCGGCGCCGGCGGCATGAAGAATCCGTGGCGCGCCTGGGGGCCCTATCTTTCGGAGCGCCAATGGGGCACCGTGCGCGAAGATTATTCACCGGGCGGCACGGCATGGGAATACTTCCCGCACGATCACGCGCGGAGCCGCGCGTACCGCTGGGGAGAGGACGGCATCGCCGGCGTGAGCGACGGATTACAAATGCTTTGCCTGTCACTCGGATTATGGAACGGCAAAGACCCGATCCTGAAGGAGCGCTTTTTCGGACTGACGAATGAGCAAGGCAATCACGGCGAGGACGTCAAGGAGCTTTACTATTACCTCGACGCCACGCCGACCCATTCCTACCTGAAGATGCTCTACAAGTATCCGCAACGGGAATTTCCCTACGAGCGGCTGATTGAGGAAAACGCGCAGCGAGGCAAGGAGCAGGCGGAATTCGAACTGCTGGACACGGGCATCTTCGATGACGACCGCTACTTTGACGTGTTCGTGGAATACGCCAAAGCCGGGCCGGAAGACATCCTGATGCGCGTGACCGTCCACAATCGCGGACCGGAAGCGGCGACGATACATGTGCTGCCGCATCTGTGGTTTCGAAACACCTGGTCATGGGAGAAAGACCATTCCCAACCCAAGCTGCGCGCGGTACGCGGGGGATCGGCGGTCGTGGTGGAACACGAGGAACTGGGCACGTTTGAATTTTATCCCGGCCCGCTCGACGAGGGCGCCACCCTGCCGGAACTTTTATTCACGGAAAACGAGACTAACGCGCGGCGGATTTTCGGGACAGAGCAGGCCGCCGGCTTTTTTAAAGACGCCTTTCACGATTACCTGGCGGGGGGCGACAAGGACGCGGTGAATCCCAGACGCACCGGCACAAAAATGTGCGCGCACTACGAACTGGCGGTCCCCGCCGGGGGTTCGCGGGAGATCAAAGTGCGGCTCGCGCGCAAGGCCGACGCGAAACCGTTCGCGGAATTTGACGCCGTGCTGGCCAAACGCATGGCGGAGGCGGACGAATATTATGACGACCTGCAGCACGGATTGACGGACGCGGATGTGCTTTCCGTCCAGCGGCAAGCGCTCGCGGGCATGATCTGGTCCAAGCAGTTTTATCATTTCAACGTACGGACGTGGTTGAACGGCGACCCGACACAGCCGGCGCCGCCACGGGAACGCAAACACGGTCGCAATGCCGAGTGGGCACACCTGAACAACGCGAACATCATCTCCATGCCGGACAAATGGGAATACCCCTGGTATGCCGCATGGGATCTGGCGTTCCATTGCATCCCGCTCGCGCTGGTGGACGCGGATTTCGCCAAGCAGCAGCTCGACCTGCTGACGCGCGAATGGTACATGCACCCCAACGGACAACTCCCCGCCTACGAGTGGGCCTTCGGCGACGTGAATCCGCCCGTGCATGCGTGGGCGACCTGGCGGGTGTTTCAAATGGACCGCAAGCATCGCCGGGAGAACGACGAACACGACCCGGGCGACCTGGAATTTCTCGAGCGCGTCTTTCACAAGCTGCTGCTCAATTTCACCTGGTGGGTCAACCGCAAGGACGCGCAGGGCCGAAATATTTTCCAAGGGGGGTTCCTCGGTCTCGACAACATCGGGGTATTCGACCGCAGCCAGCCGCTGCCCACGGGCGGCTTCATCAATCAGGCCGACGGCACAAGCTGGATGGCGATGTATTGCCTAAACCTGCTGCGCATTTCGCTCGAGCTGGCGCAGCACAACAAAGTCTATGAGGACATCGCGACCAAATTCTTCGAGCATTTTTTGAGCATCGCAGCGGCCATCAACGGCGTCAGCGACGGCCACGGGGCGATGCCCGAGGAAGGGCTGGCACTGTGGGATGAGGCGGATGAATTTTATTACGACGAACTCCGCCTGCCGGACGGCAAAAAGATTCCGCTCAAGGTGCGCTCCATGGTGGGACTGGTGCCGCTGTTCGCGGTGGAGACGCTGGAACCGGAACTTTTAAAGCGGCTGCCCCAGTTCACCGCGCGGATGGAATGGTTTCTGGCGCATCGCCCCGATCTGGCAAACCTCGTTTCGCGGTGGCAAAAGCACGGCGTGGGTGAACGCCACCTGCTTTCCCTGCTGCGCGGCCACCGCATGAAGTGCCTGCTCCGCCGCGCCCTTGACGAAGCGGAATTTCTGAGCGCACACGGCATCCGCGCCCTATCCAAAATCCACGAGCGCGAGCCGTTCCAACTCAAATGCAGCGGCGCGGTCAACGAAGTCCGTTACTGGCCCGGCGAATCCGAGGGCGGCATTTTCGGGGGCAATTCCAACTGGCGCGGCCCGGTCTGGCTGCCGATGAATTTTCTGCTCATTGAGTCGCTCCAGAAATTTCATCACTACTACGGCGACGAATTCAAGATTGAATGCCCGGTCGGCTCCGAAAAATTCATGAACCTCGACGAAGCCGGCGAAGAAATTTCCCGGCGCCTCACCCGGCTGTTTTTAAAGGACGAAACAGGCCAGCGGCCCGCACTGAAAAACTATCCCAAGCTGGCCGCCGACCCCCACTTCCGCAATTACGTGCTGTTTCACGAATATTTTCATGGCGACACCGGACACGGCCTCGGGGCCGCCCACCAAACCGGCTGGACCGGCCTGGTGGCTAAGCTGATCATGCCGCGCGCCGGCGGCCATCATCCGATTGATCACCACACGATAGTGGCCAGACGCAGCCGCGAGCTTTGATAAAGGTCCGGGGAAAAACTGAAGGAGATTCCCGCCCCGGATCGAGGATGGGGGAGCAGGCCAGGTCATTACGCTTAAGATGCTTGCAAAGCTGAAACGCCGTTCATTAACATTACGCCGATGAAGGCGGCTGATTTATTCGGGGTACTGGTCAGAATGGCGGGATTCCTCATCGTTCTTTACGGATTATGGGAGATCTGGGGCGGATTGGAGAATGCCGTCGAAAACCTGTTACCGGTCAACCAAATGGAAGACGGCCAGCAGGTTTCGACGTTCGCGTACTTCGCCTTTGGAATTCCGTCGATGCTGCTCGGGGCATTGATTTTCCTCCTGGCCGATGGGATCGCGAAACTTGCGTATCGGAATCAATCCTGATTTCTTGCGGAAAAAGCGCTCCGGCTCCGGAAATAAAAAGGGCCTGGCTAACCCATAGCCAAGCCCTTAAACCCATAACCCTAATCAAACAAACATGAAAAAACCGACAATCATGAGACCCCAATCCCGGCAATTTGTTCAATCACGAAAAATATCATCCAGATTCTAATGCCGTAGAATGTTGCGCGGCATACATTTAAGTTGATTCACCAGCCTCTTAATATTCCGCGAAAAGCTGTAAAGCGAATCCAGGAGGTTAAACAACGCGCGAAGTGATTTTAATATGGATAAGATTTTTATATTGTCTCTTTTTTCCGCTTAGGCATAATTATATTACATTTCACAAGAAGACGGATAAATATATCACAGGTTAATACTATGAGAAAAAAACTCGCCCTATTGGTCATCCTGTCACTCCCCGCGACGCTTTGGGGATCTTTGCCGGCAAAATCCCCGATTGAGATCAAGGACAACTGGTACTATCTGAACGGGCAGAGGTTTTTCATCAAAGCCATCGGCTACGAAATCGGCGCGCGCCCGGGACAGAATCCCTATACGGGCGTCCAGGCGGACGACTTGAACTTGATGGCGTTCGACCTGAAAGTGATCAAGGATGCCGGCTATAACACCATCCGCACCTGGAGCCAATTCACCGAGCCCCAATTAAAACTGGTACAGGATTCCGGTTTGAAACTAATCATGGGCATTGACGTAAAGCCGGACCGGGATTACGGCGAACCGCAATTTGTAAAGGATTGCGAAGATTCGTTGCGCCAGGTCCTGAGCTATTCCCGGAAATATGATTGCATCATCACCTACCTCATCCTCAACGAACCGCAGACCGACCATCTGCACCAAGTGTCCGGCAAAGCCTTTATCCACCTGATGCAAACCCTGATGAACATGATCCATCAGGAACACCCGGGCATCCCGGTGACCATTTCCGCCAACGCCATGATCAGCGATTACCTCGACGAAAACCTCTTTGATGTTTATGCCTATAACGGTTACGACCATACGGAAGCGCAGACCGCGACGATGGGATTCAAGGATTACATCCGGGGATTATATGAATTGGACGGCCGGAAAAAACCGCTGATCATCACCGAGTTCGGCTATTCCGTATCCCATCGCGGGTATGGCCGGTATGGCGGAAACACGCTGACGCAACAACGGGACGGCCTGCTGGCGAATTATCGCGACCTGCTTGACGCCGGAGCGGTTGGCCTGTGCCCGTTTTATTATGCCGACGGCTGGTGGAAAGGCGGTGATCCGGCCAACCACAACCCGGAGCAGCCCGAGGAATGGTTTGGCTTCTGGGGATATCGCGATGCCCAGGACAAGTACGGCACGCCCCGGCCGGTCTGGTTTGCGCTGCGTGATTACATGAAAGCGCTGATCATCAGCCCCAAAAACAAGGCCATTTACACCAACAGCACCATTCCGCTGGAGTTATACACCGACCCGGATGTGAAAAAAGTTGTGGTAAAGGTAAATGACCGGGCCATCTACTCACAGGCCATCAAGCATGCGGGTTATTTTGCCGGCCAACTATCACTGTCACCCAAAGGCATAGAGGACCTGGAGCTGGCCTTTGAGTTCTACAATAACAGCGACCGGCTAATAAAGACGGAATCCATTCAAATCCTGGCGGCAACGAATGCGTTTGCGCTGCCGAAATTTTTTATGGCGGTGACGCCAGCAAAGGATCTCAATGCCGCGACCCAGGCAAGCGTGAAAATTGACATTCAGAACCAGCCGGGTTTCAAAATCCTCGACGATCTGAGAGTAAGTTTTAACACGCATCTCGGATGGGAAGTGGGCCCGCAAGCGACCATTCCAATCAAGGATCAACTGGACAAGCCAACCATCGAGACGGAAACCACTTTTCCGATTCCCGACAATTGCTGGATTGTAAACGCCTCGGCCGGGGTTCCGGTGCAATACGGCAAATTCACCTTCAGAATCCATGACCAGAAGATCATTTACCGGGGTGACTGGGCCAGCGAGATCGGTCGCAAAGACTGAGTGAAAAAGACCCCCAAGATCGGAATCAACCTCCTCAAATACCGAACGCCTGATTAATGGAATCCTATCGGGGACTTAATTCTTGCCTGCCCAGCAAGCTTTACCGCTAAAGCCATTTATTATCAGCCGTGGCAAGAAGGGTATACGGATAAGTAGAAAAGTGCCGGTGAACAATCAACCAGGGATACCGGCAACGCGGTTGATTTTAACCAAGGAGTTGTCAGCGGGGGGTATATGTAGTATCATTTTAGCCTATGGGGTATACTATTTGGAGGAGGTTTTCCGTTTTTTTGTTATTGTGCCGCATCCTGGAATGCACCGCATGGGGCGGTCCGCTACAACGCGTCCCGAATACAAGTCTGGCGATGCCGCCGGCACCACCCACTATGGGTTATGCGTTAACAAACTCGTTTGGGGCCCTTAACTTCATTGATCCGGTATGCATGGTCACCCCGCCCGGCGAAACCAACCGCCTCTTTGTGGTCGAACGCGGCGGCGACATCGCCGTGATCACCAATCTCGCCGCGCCGGAGCGCACGGTATTTCTCAACATCTCAAACAAGGTAACATACGTCGGGGAGGGAGGATTACTAAGCCTGGTTTTCCATCCCGGCTATGCGACCAACGGCTATTTCTATGTCTGGTACTATGGTCCGGACAGCACAAGCCAAGGAACGGGGACGCATGACATTTTAGCCCGCTACCAAGTTTCCGCCACTAACGCCAACTTTGCCGCGCCCAACACCGAAGTCAAATTCATACGCCAATACGACGACAATCAGGAGCATAACGGCGGAGACATGCACTTCGGTCCGCAGGACGGTTACCTCTATTTGGCGCTGGGTGACGAGGGGCAGCAATACAGCGCGGACAACAACGATCAGCGCATCGATAAAAACTTTTATTCAGCCTTGATGCGAATCGACGTGGATCAACGCCCCGGCAATTTGCCGCCGAATGCGCACCCAGCCGCCACCACGAATTATCTGGTTCCGGCGGACAATCCGTTTGTCGGCGCGACTAATTTTGACGATCTTCCGGTAAACCCCGCGAATGTCCGGACCGAGTTCTGGGCGGTGGGTTTCCGCCACCCCTGGCGCTGGAATTTCGACGAGCCAAGCCGGCTGCTTTACCTGGCGGATGTGGGTCAGGACACCCAGGAAGAGATTGACATCGTGGTCAAGGGTGGCAATTACGGGTGGGCTTACCGCGAAGGTCTGATCCCCGGCCCAAAGGCAGCCCCCCTGGGTTTTACCTCGATAGATCCCATCATGGTATATACACACGGTCTGAGCACGAACCAGGGATATGCCATCATCGGCGGCCTGGTATATCGGGGAACTGAACTTTCGCAATTGACCGGCAACTATGTGTTTGGCGACAACGTGAGCGGCAATTTGTGGGCCATAAAATATGATGGCACCAACGTCAGTAACTGGCAACTATTGCTGAGCACAGCTGTCGGTTTGTCCACATTCGGCACCGATCCCCGAAACGGCGACATCCTGGTAGCGACCCGGGATGTCGAAGGCGGGAGCAATTTCGTCCAACCACTTCGCCGGCTGGTTTATTCCGCCAGCTCGACCGGTCAACCTTTGCCGCCCACCCTGGCGGATACCGGCGCTTTTGCCGACACCACCGCGCTTGCGCCCAGCACCGGGGTGGTGCCCTATGATATCAATGTCCCGTTCTGGTCTGACAATGCGATCAAATCCCGCTGGTTCTCGCTGCCGGACACGAATCTGACCCTCGGTTTTGATGCTTCAAACAGCTGGTCGCTTCCCGCCGGTACCGTGTGGATAAAACATTTCGATCTGGTCACCAACACCGTACCTTTAATCACGCAACGCATTGAGACTCGGCTGTTGGTGAGAAATTCGAACGGAGTATACGGAGTTACCTATCGCTGGGGTGGTTCGGCCACCAATGCCGCTCTGGTGCCGGAGGGGGGAATGGACGACACCCTGGAGATCAATGACGGCGGAACACTGCGAACGCAAGTTTGGCACTATCCGAGCCGCGCCGAATGCCTGGCCTGCCATACGGCAGCGGGGGGGTACGCACTCGGCTTCAATACCCCGCAAATGAACCGCGACATTAATTATTCGGGAGCGGTTACCAATCAGCTTACCGCGCTAAGTGACGCCGGCTATTTTAGCAGTCCGGTAGGCGGTTTTCACACATTTCGCGCCCTGGCAGCGCCCACCAACACCGCTGCCAGCCTGGAATATCGGGTGAGGTCATATCTGGCTGCAAATTGCGTACAATGCCATCAACCCGGAGGCAGCGCCGGGTGGTCATTGTGGGATGCACGTCTGCTGACTCCCACCTCCCGAGCCGGGATTATCAACGGAACATTGGTGGATAATCTGGGCGATACTAATAACGCGGTGGTAAAACCGGGGTCTCCAGGCAAATCGGTCATGTTCACCCGTCTGGCAAATCCGGGCCAGAACCACATGCCACCACTCGCCACGTCACTCATCAATACGCAGGCAGTGCAATTGTTGAGCGACTGGATCACCAATGACCTCCCCAATTATCAAGATTTCACAGATTGGCAGCTGGCATATTTTGGAACGACCAACGGGGCGAATGTTGGAGCCACAGGCGACTATGACGGCGACGGCGCGGGCAACTATCTCGAATATCTGACGGGGACGAATCCGACGAATTCCGCCAGCCACTGGACTTTTAATCTCGCCGTCGCCGGCGTGGTGGACACGGTTTCATTCCTCCAGGTGGCTAATTGCGGGTTTGAAGTCCTCTGCACCACCAACCTCAGATCGCCAATCACCTGGACCCCGCTCGACCAACCCGGCAACGAACCTTTCTTCTGGCGCACAAACCGCGCGGGCAAGGTGCAAGATCCACAGACTACCGTCACCAAATATTATCGCATGCGCGTGTTCGTACCTTGAATGATCTGTAAATTCGCCGGAGACGAAAAACCGATTTTAAAGCAATGCCTTAAACCAAAAAGGCCACTCCCTCCGGAGTGGCCCTGGCTTTATTAATTTTTAATTTAAAAAAATTATTTCTTCTTCGCCGCCTTAATCTTCGCCCAGCGGGCTTTAGCCGCTGCACTGATTTTCGCCTTGGCGGCCGCACTCATGATAAACTTTTTGGCCGGTTTGCCAGCAACCTTAACCACCGGCCTGGCAACGGGAGCGACCTTAACCACGGCTTTCGGAGCCACTTTAGCCTTAGCGGCATGGATTTTGGCCCAGCGCGCCTTTTGAGCCGCCTTAATGCGCGCGATTCCCGCCGCACTAATCTTTGGCCTGGCACCGGCTACGGATTTAGCGACCGGAGCTTTGACCGTCGTAATTTTGGTGGCAGGTTTGGCCTTGGCGGCATTGATCTTGGCCCAGCGCAGTTTTTGGGCAGCAATGATCCGGGCCCGGCCGGCCGCGCTCATCCCGCCCTTTTTGACGGGCCGGGCGACTTTTGCCGGAGAAGCGCTCACGACACCGGTAATTGAATTGAGTTGTTGGTTCAGGCTTTCGATCTGTTCTTTGAGATCCGCGGCCTTCCTTAGTTGTGCTGGTGTTAGATTTATTAACATAGTGATGGGATTTAAAGGTATCGGGGTAGTTTGGGCAAGAGAAAAGATATCGATTAGAAGCGGGGGGATAGTACCGGAGTGACGTCCGCCCAGGGTCGGGGTGCAAAAAATGAGATCAAACCACTGGCGGGCTTACCGGGCGGGGAAAGTTTCAGACCAGGAAACTCCGGCACAACGGAGACACGAACATTAGTGAGAGGCCAATAAACCGTTCATAAACGACGAGCACCGGGCAATCACCTCAGGCAAGCGGTAACGACTGAACATGGAAGCTTTCATTTAGGGTTCCTCAAATTGTCCAAGCTCTTCTTGGCCTGCTCAAGCAACCGGTAAAACTGAGTCATTTGATCCGGGGTCAGCAATATCCGGATATCATCGCCATATTCCAATGAATCCTGGATCAGACCCTGTCGGCGCTGGCTGTTGGCAACCACCATTAAACCCGCTTTGGTTGCGAAGCAGGCCTCGAAACCCGGCAGCGGGGTGATTTCGTAAGA
>CAIJNQ010000298.1 GCA_903822015.1 uncultured Verrucomicrobia subdivision 3 bacterium
AAAATAATCCTCCTGGATTCCACCACAGGTTGCTTTGAGATCGGAGTGTGCTTGTTCGATGGTGCGATCGTTGATCATAAGTCAAATTTGGTTTCTCATTTTAACAATCCTTCCCGTTCTAAAATTGTAATAAGCTTTTCCTCGGCATTGAACGCGGCGGTGGCGCTTGCCCGTAACTGTTTCATCGCTGCGTCCACCGTCAGCACGACCTGGTCGTTCTTGGGTTCGACGTAGCGCGGGATATTCAGGTTATGGTCGTTGGCGGCGATTTCGTCCAGCGTGACGACGCGGGCGATGCCGGCGACGTTCTGGTATTTCCGATACCACTGGAAAATGCGCTCAACATGCTCGGGCAACAGTTCGTTCTGCGCCCGGCCGGTCTTGAACTCCTTGGAGGCATCCACGATGAGCACCTTGTTTTTGCGGTCCTTCGCTTTGCGTTGGCGGAAAATCAGGATGCAGGCGGCGAGACCGGTGCCGTAAAACAGGTTTGGGCCGAGACCGATGACGGCTTCGAGCAGATCCATGCCGAGAATCTTTTCCCGGATTTCGCCCTCCTTGCCCATGCGGAACAAGGCACCGTGCGGCAGCACCACGGCCATGCGGCCGGTTTTGAGCGCCATGCTTTTGATCATGTGCTGCACCCAGGCGTAATCGCCGCTCTTGCCCGGCGGCATTCCGGCAAAATTCCGGCCGTAAGGATCGCTTGTCCACATTTCCTCACCCCACTTTTCCAGCGAGAACGGCGGGTTGGCGATGACGCAGTCGAAGGTGCCGAGGCTGTCGCCGGTGAAGAACGCCGGGTTGCGCAACGTGTCGTCGCGCACGACATGGAAATCCGATGCGCCATGCAGGAACAGATTCATGCGGGCAATGGCGGAGGTTGTCAGGTTTTTTTCCTGGCCGTAAAGTTTGCCCCAGAGTGTGCGGTCGTCGCCGTGATTCGCTTTCACATGCTGAATCGCCTCGATCAACATGCCGCCGGTGCCGCAGGCAGGATCGTAAATAGATTCGCCGGCCCTGGGGTCGAGGATGTTCACCATCAGCCGGACCACGGTGCGCGGCGTGTAAAATTCGCCGGCTTTTTTGTTGGTGGCATCGGCGAACTTTTTTATCAGGTATTCGTAGGATTGGCCGAGAATGTCGCCAGCGGCGGCCTCGTTGCCGAGATTGATACGGGAGAAATGTTCGATGATGTCGCGCAGGAGCGAATCCGGCAGTCGCTCCTTGTTGGTCCATTGGGCATCGCCAAAGATGCCGTAAAGCGTTTCAGGATTGGCGGTTTCGATGCCGCGCATGGCCTTTTGCAGGGCCTGACCGACATTCGTGGCCACGGTGCGCACGTCTTCCCAATGACAATTTTCCGGAATCTGAAAACTGTGCTGCTCGCGGCCCGAAGCGTATTGTTCGTCGCCGCCGGATTCCGTGAGCGCGCCCTGGTATTCCTCGTCATGGACATCGGAAATGCGCTTGAAAAACAGCAGCGGGAAAACGTAGGTCTTGAAATCCGCGGCGTCCACCGGCCCGCGCAGGATGTTGGCCGCTTCCCAAAGATGCGATTCGAGCTGCGAGAGGTTGACGGTTGGGTTAGTCATACCTAGGGTTCCGCCGGCGGCAATGGACGCGGCCGAACCACATGGCCTTTGGGCGGCTCTGGTTCTGGCAAATGCTTTAGAGTAACCAGTTCGTAGGTTGGTTTTTTGTTGCCCGTGCGCGCCTGCACCGTGGTCATAATCATTTTCGCGATGGCATGGCGCTTGGTGAAGTCATGATTCCAGGCGATGGCTTTGGCCTCGGTGATTTCTTCACCGAGAGCACCACTAATCAAGCTGCCTTGGTCAGGTTGAAATTCAAAGTCCCCTGAAAAAACATGCGCGCCGCCAAAAACACCGCTCATGGTTATTTCCTCGTCATCGGTGATGGCGGCGGAGATCCGTTGGTATGCCTCGGTTATTTTTTCGATGGAGAGGCTGGTTTCTTTCTCACCGGTCAGCAGCCGGCAAGAGCCGCCGCCGGCATGGATGGTGGTGATGAAACGTTTGAGCGGGCGAAAAACACGGGAGTTGAATTGGGCCAGCGCGGCTTCGAAGGCATCGTCGCTCTCCGCCGTGGATTCCAACAGGACACTTATGTCCTTCATGGCGATGGATACATTGCCGGCGGCAAAAAAATCCGTCACATGAGGCTGGCTCAACTGCAAGCCGAAGGAGCCAAGTGGCAATGCCGTCAAGTAGAGGCGCGTTTCTTCTTCGCCGCGCCGCCGACCAGTGCGCCGTAAATAGCCGAAGTGTTTCGCGGCATAGTGGTTGGTCACCATGTTCTGGTAGCTGTTCAGCACGTCGGATGCGAAAGTAATTTCGATCCCCTCCGAGCCAATCGCCGGGCCGTCTGAAAAAAAGAGTTCGGCTTCGGGGTGCTGGAGCTTTTGAACGGGCAGCTCGCGCAGTGCCGTTTCTATTTCCTCAACCCGACTGCGCATGAGCGGCGTTGCCAGCGGATTTTCCGGTGTGGATTCGAGGAGGGCGGTGAGGCCGGCCAATTCGGCCTCCAACGATTGGCGTAATCGCGTGGGGGTCATGCTCTCTCCTTTGCGGCTAGGTGCTCAACGGCGGCCGTGTCGTCCTGGGGCGTATTGAGATTGATTCGCACATAGCCTTTCCAAACTCCATTATCCGAATGCGACAACATGGCGGACTGGAAGCGCGTGGCTTCAATGATGTCCTTGGCCGGCCAGTCAAGCGGGATGAGGCTGTGTTCCACATGAAAAGTGGCGCGGGTGTCGCTGCATTTTTTCAGCGGTTGAAACAGCCGTGCGTAGTTGGGATCGGAGATCAACTGCGACGGCTGGCAAAACGTAACCACCCGAATATGATCGGGGGACTTGCGCGTCCGCTTTTCGTAATCCTCCAAAAAATGGCCATCCACCCATTGAAACCCGTTCACAATCTGCAAGTCTGACAGCCGCGCCCGCATCTGGAGGTAGCCTCGAAGGATGACGCGGCGTTCTGGAGTGGTGCCGAATTTCTGGCACAGTTCGAGTGTGGTCGCCGGGAATGGCGACAAGTCAGTCTGCCTGACTGGTCCGCCGTTCCGGTGGCCGTTGTGCGGGGGGAGCACCCCGCATTTAAGATCCGGTATCGCCATGACGTTTTCAGCGCGGTTTTGTTTCATACCTACGCGCTTAAGCGCAAATGATGGACTCTTTTTCGGCGGCGTGAAAGAAAAGAGTTATTTTGGTGCGTGTGGTTTGCGCGTTCGCAGGCCAGCCGGATTTTTCGCTGTTCCTGGCGCTGAGTTTTATGTTCCGCCCGCTAGAATCTGGATGCTGATTATCTTTCATCCCGGTCATCGTGGCTGATCGGGTGGGACAACGGCTGTCATAGGCTCGGAATAAAAACCACCTCCAAGGCGACCAAAAAGGCCACTAAAAGCATTAAAACCGAAGGGGAGCCTTTTATGCATATTTTATGCATTTGAGACGTTTTGAGAGGCTGCGTTTTACGAAACCATTGATTCTATTGGTGTGAATTGAAGTGGAGCGGGTGAAGGGAATCGAACCCTCGTCTCAGCCTTGGGAAGGCCACATTCTACCATTGAACCACACCCGCTTCGCTTTGCCTTTCGGCATTGAAGCACCTGTTTCTATCAAACCGTAACCCGGATGGCAAATGGTTTGCCGAGCTATGTTATTTCGCTGTGTCTATCCGCTTGATTGCCTCGCGCAGTTTGGCCTCGATCAGTTTCTGTCTTTCAGCGGAAATGATCTTCCCGCCATCCAATTCGCGGACATAAAAGCTGTCAATCGCCGCGCCGCGTTCAGTCACAATGCGCGCCCCGGCAATGTCCACCGCCAATTCGGCAAAGGTCTGGGAAATCACGTAAAGCAGTCCCAGTTGATCCTCGGTTTCGATCTCAATCAACGTGCGTAAATCAGAGACCTCGTTGTCGAATTGAATTTCAGTCGGCATCCGCTCGCCGGCGTAGGCCTGGTAAACCGGCCGGTTGGTGATCTGCCGGGTGATCAGGGTCGGCAAATCCACCGCTTCCCCGCTCAGCACTTTTTCGAGCAATTCCGCAAATTTATCATGCTGCGCGCGGGCAGCCAGGTTTCCGGTGCGGGCGTCATTGACGAAAACCGTGTCGAGCGCGATGCCATCGGTGCGGGTATAAATCTGGGCACTCAAGATGTTCAGCCCGGTTGCACTCAGCGAACCGGCAATCTTTCCAAACAGGCCGGCACGATCCCAGGTGCAAATCTTAACGACATTGTAGCCCCGGTCGGGTTCGTCCATCCAGGCCGTCACCGGCGAAAGCGCGCGGTCATTTTCGCGGATCAACCGGTGCATGAACCGGTGCGTGAGTTCCAGATCGTCGAGCACCTCCCTGGCCGTATGAATCTGAAAATACGGGGGCGGCAGCGCGGCAAAATGTCCATCCAGTTCCTCGTCGCTGATGACCGGCGGCGCCAGGTCACGCACTTCCTGCTTGAACAGTTCAACCTGCTTTTCCGTGGCGCGCCGGAATTCCGTGCCGCCGGTGAGCAGCACCATCGCGCGCGCATGTAATTGCCACAACAGGGAATCCTTGAAACCATTCCACAGCTTATCGCTGGTACCCTGCGAATCCGCAAAAGTCAGCAGCGTGAGCAGGTTCAGGTTCTCCGGCGTCTGGATCTGGCGGGCAAAATTGCGGATGACCGCCGGGTCATCGAGGTCGCGCCGCTGCGAAAGCGTGGCCATGAGCAAATGGTTTTCAATAATCAGCCGCAAGGTGTGCGACGCCGATCCGTCCAGTTGCAGCCGTTTGGCCGCCCGCATCGCCATGTCCGCACTGACCTCCGCGTGCCCCCCCTTTTTGTGACCTTCCGCCTTGCCGACATCGTGCAACAGCAGGGCGAGATAAAGCAGGCCGGGCCGGTTCAAACCCTGAAACAGCGGCGCGTAATTTTTATAGGGCAATTCCTGCGCCTCCCAGATTTTGTCGAGCTGCTGCAGGCAGAACAGCGTGTGTTCATCCGCCGCGTATTGGTGATAAAATTCATGCTGGACCAGGCAGGTCAGCTTGCCGAATTCGGGAATGTATTTGCCGAGCAGATTCACCTCGTGCATGGCGCGCAGAATCGGCGCCACCTCGCCACGCCGTTCGAGAATCGTCAAAAAGGTTTCACGCCCGTGCTCATCATTCAGAAAATCCCGGTCCACGAGCGAAAGCTGGTTGCGGATGAGCTGCGCGAGGTCGGGATGCAGTTGCAAACGCCGCTGCTGCGCATGCAGAAACACCCGCATGAGCCGGCGCGGCGAATCCCGGAAAATGCGGCTGGAGGCGGCGTGAATTTCGCCGTCGATTAATTTGAAGCCGTCCACAATTTCCGGCTCGCGCTTGCGTTTGGGCAGCCACGCCCGGAAGGAGAGCTTGCTGGGCGACGGCGGAATCAACGCCATGCGCTGTTCGAGCGTGCGGGTGATGAGGAAAATATTCCGCGTGTGCGTGTAAAGGTCGCGCATGAACTTTTCAATGCGGATACTGGGCGAACGGTCGGGGTAACCCAGCGCGTGAGCCACGGCGGGCTGCAGGTTTTTGCCGAGCACATCGAGCGGACGGGGCACTTCGTAATGCAGTTCGGTGCGCACCCGCAGCAGAAAATCGTAGGCCGCCTCAAGACTTTTACGCTCGGCCTCGGTCACGAATTCACGCGCCTGCAATTCGGCGAGCGAACGGGTGCGATATTTGAAGAAGGCCATCCAGATCAGGTTTTGAAAATCGCGCAGGCCGCCGCAGCCGTTCTTGATCTTCGGCTCCTGCATGCAGGCCGAGTTGCCATATTTTGCATGGCGCGACGCCTGGTCCTCGACGCGGGCGGCAATGTATTTCTCCACGAACCCGGTGACGCATTTGGCGACGACAACTTTCTGGAGTTTTTTGAAGAGCGCCTCGTTGCCCACTATCAGCCGCGCCTCAATCAGCGAAGTCTTGGACTGCATGTCGGCGTTCGCAATCTTCACACATTCATCAAGGCTGCGCACCGCATGACCGACTTTCAGGCCGGTGTCCCACAGCGGGTAAAGCACACCGTCAATCAAGCGGGATAAATGCGGCAACGGCCGGCCGACGGCGACCTGGCCGTCGTGCAGGAACATGAAATCAATATCGCTGTGCGGATTCAGTTCGGCGCGGCCATAACCGCCGATGGCGACGAGCGCGATGGGGGGAAATTCCTTCTGCGCCTGGGGCGACAGACTGGCGCAGGCCGACGCCCAAAGATGACGCAACAATTCGTCGAGGATAGTCGCCCGCGCCCGGCAGATTTCGCGCCCGCCCGCGCCGCCGCGATGTTCAATTTTGAGCCGGTGCGTTTCAACCTTGAGAAAACCTTTATAGCGGGCAAGTTTTTCCGCCGCATCGCTACCGGTCGGCGCGGGCAGACGCTCCTGCGCGTTGAGTTCGATTTTTCTGATTAAATCCTGCACGGGCGCCTATCATCTCGTTTCAGGTTTCAAGTTTCAAGTTTTCAGCACTGAAAATTTCAACCGGCACGCGGCGACAGCGAAAACCTTTTCGCGGGCGCGCAGTCTGCTACCATGCCCGCGACATGCCAGTCCAACCCGACCCTGATGCCGCCCTGATGCTGCGCGTGAAGCGCGACGACCGCGCGGCATTCACGGAACTGGTGGAGAAATACAAGCAGCCGGTGATGAACTTTGTCTTCCGCTCGCTGCGTGACGAAAACGAAGCCGAGGATGTGGCGCAAAATGTTTTTCTGCAGGTATACAAATCCCGCGCCCGCTACGAACGCACGGCCAAATTTTCCACTTGGCTGTTCACCATCGCCCGCAACCTGTGCCTGAATGAAATCCGCCGCCGCTCCCGCCACCCCGCCGAGTCGCTCGAAGAAACCCAAGCCGGACATGACGAGCAACCCGCGCGGCAATACGAGGATAAAACCATTTTCCTCCCGACGGAACATGTTTTGCAGGGCGAACTCGCCGGGAAAATCGAGGAAGCGCTCGCCGGACTACCCGAAGCCCAGCGCACCGCCATCCTATTGTGCCGGCAGGACGAGTTGAGCTACGAGGAAATCGCCAAAGTGTTGGGCAGCTCGCTTTCGGCCACGAAGTCGCTCATCCATCGCGGCCGCGAAACCCTTAAGGAAAAGCTCAAGCCGTATCTGCAAACCGGCGATTGGCTCGCGTGAGTCGCCCACATCAGGCCGTTCCGGTGGTTGTGCGATTGACAAATGCTTTTGAAGCGGTTTTGTTGTCAGGGTTATGGTGGATTTTAAAGAAGAGGAAACGCTAATCATCATCAAACCGGATTCGTTCTGGCGCGGCTTGGATCAACAAGTCGAATCCCGACTAAAAGCTTTGGGGCTTAAAGTGGTGGCCGAACGCACGCTGACCGCCGGCGAAAATCTCCCGGAAGAAAGGTGGCGGGATTTTTATTTTCCCGCCATCGGGGACAAGCCCGCCTGTCTGGAAGGAACGGCGAAATATATGGCTCATGGACCGGTAAAGGTCATGCAACTCAAGGGTGAAGGGGCCATTCAGAAAGTCCGCAAGGCCGTGGGCGCCACCCGGCCCTGGCAGGCGGAGCCGGGCACGATTCGCGGAGATTTCAAGACCGGGGCCGAAGAGGCCAACGCCCCATACCGCCTTAAATTCCAGCAGCCGGGCGATGACAAATTTCTTTTCAATATGATTCACGCCTCGGACTCGGAAACAAGTTTTGCCCGGGAAGTTTTATTTTTCAGTCCATTGAAGAACTCAAATTAAGCGTTAGCAATACCGCCACAAAATGGATCAGTCCCCGCAAACAACCCTGATCAAATACCCATTCCCAGGCTGCCGCCGGCCGGATTAATGGGCGCCGAATCGCTGCCGCATTTCCTGGGACAGTTCGTTAAGATAGAGCTTGGTGATCGCCATTCCGCCCGCCGAAGGCGTATAGCTGATATAGATCCCGTCCTGATCAACTTTTAAAACCTGAACATGGTTGTAGATTTCACCAGTGACCGTCACCAGTTGATCGGCCGGCTTTACGGGCACGGGGGGTGGCTTGGGTGCTGCCACCACCGTTCGGGGTTTGACCGCCGCCGCCGCCGTTGGGACGATCGAAGTTCGAACGACATTCGACGAGGCTGCATTCGTGGAAATCGTCACCGCCACCGGAGCAACGGCGGCCGGAGCCACGTTGGTTGAAACGGCAACAGCCCGGACTACGCCCGCTTCATTTGTGGCGGCTCCAACCATTGGTGTAACTGCCGCCGGGGCTTCGTTTTTCCGGCCTTCAGCAACCGGAGCGACATCCACCGGAACTTCATTGGTGGGATTGGCAGTCGGTGTCAAAACCACGGCGGGTACGTTCGTTTGAGGTTCGGCAGCCGGTACAGCCCCCGCCGTGGCTTCGTTGGTAGACACAACAGCAACGGGTGCTGTCGGCGCTTCATTCGTGGCAGTTTCAGCAATCGGAGCGGCCGCGACGTGACCTTCGTTGGTCGCAGTGTCAGAAACCGGATTGACGGCCGCGGGAGTTTCATTTGTGACCGCTTCAGCAGTCGACGCGGCGGCAGCCGGATTCTCGTTGGTTGACACGGCAGCCACCGGCGCGACTGAAGACTCATTCGTAGAAGTGGCAGTCACCGGAACGGAAACTTCGTTGGTGGATGATTCAGCAACCGGAATGGCTATCGCCGTGGTTACATTGGTGGCAGCGGGAACCGGATTGTCAGCAGCTGGAATATCGTTTGTGGTAGGTTGGGCAACCGGCGCGGCATCCGCCATTGCGCCGTTGGTGGCAGCCTCTGCGACCGGCGCCGCACTGGCGGGAGCTTCGTTGGTGGTCACTTCTGCCGAAGCGGCGTTCGCGGAAGTCTCGTTGGTGGAAATGGCAACCGGCGCGGCAACAACCGCGGGCCCGTTCGTTTGAGGTTCGGCAGCCGGTGCAGCCACCGCCGGAGCTTGGTTGGTTGAAACTATAGCAGCCGGAATGGTCGCCGGTTCGTTTGTGGGAATAACGACTGTCGGGGCGGATGCCTCGTTCGTCGGAGATTCAGGAACCGAAGCGGCGGCAACGGGGACTTCGTTGGTCGAAGCGGCAGTAACGGGATTGACAGCCGTGGCCGTTACGTTGGTTACAATACCGGCAACAGCATTTGCAGGCACTGCGTTGGTGGAAGCACCAACTTCCTGAGTGTTAGATTCATTATTGGCAACCACATTTGCCGGCGCGGGGACAAACGGAGTCTCGTTGGTTGATACGACAGCAACCGGAGGGACTGCAGTCTCATTGGTAGAAGCGACAGTCACCGGAATGGGAACTTCGTTAGTCGGTGATTCAGCAACTGAAGTGACTTGCGCCGGGGCTTCATTGGTGGAAGCGGCAACCGCAGTGGCAGCAGCAGGATTCTCGTTCGTGGAGGATTGGGCAATTGAAGTGGCAACCGCCGTTTCGCCGTTTGTGACAGCTTCAGCAACCGGTGCCGCACCGGCGGGAGCTTCGTTGGTCGAAATGTTGGTTGCCGAAGTTCCCAGAGCTTCATTCGTGGCCACTTCCGCGGACTGAGCGACTACGGCAGGTGGTTCATTTGTCGGCGTTACGGCAACCGGCGCAGCAGCTGGTTGAACTTCGTTGATTGCCGAGACGACCGGAGTTTCATCGGTTGACGCTACCGCAGACGAAGTGACAGCAGCCGACGTTTCATTCGTGGATGTTTCAGCAACCGGAGTAACCGCCGGCGAGGCTTCGTTGGTCGAAGCATTCATCTGGTTGGTTACCGCGGCAGATTCATTTGTGACAGTTTCAGTAGTTGTAGCGGGAACTGCGGGTGTTTCATTCGTGGCCACTTCCGCAGACTGAGCGACTACGGCAGGAGGTTCATTTGTCGGTGTTGCGGCAACCGGCGCAGCAGCCGGCGGAACTTCGTTGGTTGCCGAGACGACCGGAGTTTCATCGGTTGACGCTACCGCAGACGAAGTGACAGCAGCCGGCGTTTCATTCGTGGAAGTTTCAGCAACCGGGGTAACCGCCGCCGGGACTTCATTGGTTGAAGCAGTTAGCAAGTTGGTGGCCGCAGCAGATTGATTTGTGACAGTTTCAGTAATTGTAGCGGCAACTGCGGGTGTTTCATTTGTGGCCACTTCCGGTAACGGACCCGCAACCGGTGGCCTTCCGTTAGTGGATGATTCAACTGCTGGCGCGACAGCGGCAGAAGATCCGTTTGTGACAGCTTCATTAGCTGGAGCGGCTACCGCAGGAGGTTCGTTCGTGGTAGCCGAAACGGCCGGTGCGACTGCGACCGGTGATTCGTTCGTGGCTGTCACATCGGCTGGGGTGTTCGTCAGATTGGTTGTTGATGGTTCCACTTCCGGGGCCACCGCATTAGTCCCGCTGACGTTGGTGGTAGATTGGTCAGATGATTCAACAACCGTCCCGGAATTTGTTACGGGGGCGTCATTTGACGGTTTCTTTATAGACGCAAGGGTGGTGACCTGAACGGGGCGTTTATGCGCACAAGCGGAGAGAAATAACGTGGCAAGAACGATGCATAACCCTGGTAAAACCGTGGGTTTTATGGCGTGACGGTCATGGGTGGAACGTCCGGAAATGGGACGCTGCCCCACAAGCTCGCTGCTTGAGCGGTTATCATGGTAACTGTTTTCTTTCATGGTTCGTGCTCGAATCTATCCAGAATGCTGAAAACCGATATAGCGGCGGCATTGACCCGGATAAGTCGCTGGAATGCATCAGCAACCACCATGCCAGCGAATATGACATTAATTACTGGATGACGGAGCTCTGCGGCTGGAATTCAGCAAATTAATATACGATCCGGGTTTTTGGAAAAAGAAAGTCTTCAAGTCTGGTCCGAACCTCGCCTCGTGGACGGCTGTGGTATTATAAATGCCAGAAAGTGTCGAATCGGATAAGGACCACCCGTTATGCGATCGAAACCGGAGTGAGAAAAAAACTTTTACCTGGAACTTTGAATCAACCAGTCGTCGCCAGATTTTTTCAAAGTAAACGTATAAAACCCGGACACCGCGCCGCCCGCATACCATTTGCCAATCGCCTCAACTGTGTCATCCACCGGATCGGATACATCCACGCTCAAAACCATTGCCGGCCGGCCAGTATCCCGGTCGATCGGTGTGCGGTTCGAAGGCAAAAACGCACGATCGCCCGGCTTGATCGGCGGGTTGTGATTTGGAAAGTCTTTAATCAACGCGCCGACTTCGTCTTCATCGCCTTCCAGAAAAACCGCTGAATACTCATGGTCATCCCAGAAATGCCGTTGCAACAAAAAACCGTAGACTGCGCGATTCACCGCTTGCAACTCCTGTGGACTTAATTTCTTCACCGGCGGCGCGGCATTTCCAGCGGGGCGTGCGGGCGGCGACGGTTGATTGCTGAATAGAATCACTTCCCGGTCGTAGCTGCAGCCAGCCAGCAAACAGGCAGCCAGGGCGCAAAAAGTAATCCGGCTTTTCCAGTTCATGATTGATCCGCACAGTTAAACCCGAATTGAATCCTATTAAAATCAAATCCGGCGGTGCTTTTTACTCCGTGGCGAGGCCGACCTTGGTGATGTCAAGTTGCTGGAGGACATCCAGGACGGCGACCATGTTCTGGTAATCGGCCTCGTCCGCCCCCTTGACCACCACTTTCAAATCCGGGTCCGACGCCTTCATGGTTTTCAAGTCCGCCTTGAGTTCGTCCGGCGTGACTTTCAATTCGTTGAGGGTGATCTGACCATTGGCCGCCACGTTGATCCTGTTGATCTTGGGCTTCTCCTTGCTCGGCGGCGGCGGCT
>CAIJNQ010000299.1 GCA_903822015.1 uncultured Verrucomicrobia subdivision 3 bacterium
CCCCATCCGATGGGGCGAGGGAGAAAAATTTGGGATGACGTTTCCCGGGGTGGCGCTCGGCGGACGGACCACCGGAGCTTACCCCGGGCTGATTTCCTTTACGCCTTCAGCGTATTAAATCTGCGCAAATTCATGAAATTCGTGTCAGAACCTTGGCGCGTTAAAACCCTTTCGCGTGTCTGGCGTGGTTCGCGGTGAGTGAATCCGGCTCGACGGAGTCCGAGCCGGACTCGCATCGCCCCACCTTGATGATGGATGACCAACCAAGTTTCAAGAGACAAAACCTAATTCTTCGAGTCGTCGGGCGGCAGAATGTTTTGGAGAGTGACCGTGGATGGGAACGTCGTTTCGCCGCGTTTCAGGGTGAGAACAAGCCTGGTGCCGGCCGGGCCATTCCAAAAGCGGCTTAAAGGCAGGACCTGCGGATCGGTCCGCCACCGGGTGGTATCGAGTCCGCCAATTTTCAGGAGCACATCGGCGTTACGAATGCCAGCCCGATAAGCCGGGCTGCCGACCACGACGCGAGCCACCAGGTCATCGCTCGACAGATTTTCCGGCACAAAGACAGCCCCGAGGCGGTCGTGCTCATAAGGCATGGGCGGCGCCGATTTTGGCCGCAGATACGCGAGACCCCGCCGACCATCGAAGATGACATCCAAGCGCTTCAAGGCGGCGAATCCAAGCGTGGCCGCAAAGGTCGTCTGCAGGGAAGTCGCCAGGGCCACTTCGCCCGAACCGGCTTCCATGACGGGAACCTTGGTCAGAGTCAATGATCCCAACGAAATTTTCTCAGCCCAAGACTCCTCCTTGATCACCAGCCCCATGTTCGGCGTGTAGTAGGCATCCAGGGTGACCGGCTGGCGGGCATGGGCCGATTTCCAATCCTGCCAGGCCTTCGCGTTCAGCGCCATGCCGTTGGCGCTGCCGGAGTCCAACAACAAGATATCTTTCCGGCCATGGCGGACAGCCAGTTCCAAACCCAAAAGGTCGACATTGGTCGAGATACGAAGTTTGACCCAGCCGGCCGAGGTTGCCGGAAGGTTGGTCAAAAAAGAAAAAGTGTGGCTTGCAAAATCCACCGAAAAGAGGTTATTGCTGACGGCGGGCCAGCCCAAAACCCCCACGGCGTCCCATTTTAAAAAGCCCGGAATATTCACCACGGAGAAACGAGCGGCGAGGTTGGTGCGGGCAATCTGCAGATCACACAACTCAGTCAACCCAGCAGCCACCTGTCCCGGACCGAGCTGATTATCCGCCGGCGGCGGGGTGACTTTCAGGCCCAGTTTCTGGGCGGCGGTGGAAAAAAGAATGAAGGGGACACCGGCACCGGTATCGAAAATAAAACGGACGGGCCGGCCATTGATGCTGGCGTCCAGGAAAATCCGCTCGTCGTCAGCATCGGCAACCATCAAACCGGAACAGGCCAGAATGATGGCGACGAGCTGTTTCATTCAATGACGTGCGCCATTGAATTCACACCGTCAGGATTTCCTTTTCCTTGTGGGCGAGATGCCCGTCAATCTTGGCGATGTATTGATCGGTCAGCTTCTGGATTTCCTTCTCGGTCTTTTCCTGGTCCTCCTCGCTGGTCTCATGGGCCTTGACGGCTTTTTTCAAAAGCTCCATGGCATCGCGGCGCACATGGCGCACGGCCACCCGCGCGTCCTCGGCCATCCGATGGGTGATCTTGACGAATTCCTGACGGCGCTCCGTGCTCAATTCCGGGAAGGCGACCCGGATGATTTTCCCCTGCACGACGGGCGAAAGGCCGAGGTTCGCCTTCTGGATGGCCTTCTCAATGGCCTGGATACCGCCAATATCCCAGGGCTGGACGACCAGCATGCGCGGTTCGGGCGTGGAAATGCCGGCCAATTCGCGGATGCGCATCTGGGAGCCATAGACTTCCACGAGAATGTTTTCGATGAGCGACGAGGAGGCTTTGCCGGTGCGGACGCCGGCAAATTCATTAACGACCACCTGCTCGGTCTTGATCATTTTTTCTTCCGCTTCCAGCAAGATTTCGTCGGATTGCATAAGATTGCCAGGGTAGCAAACCGGCGGCGGCGGGTCGAATGAAAATTAAAACGCAACCGCTGGCGCGTTGCACCGGGGAGGAGGCGCGGCTAGACTCGCGGGGTGGCCGACATCGTTTTAACGACCCTCAACGCGAAATACAGCCATGCCGCGTTCGGGCTGCGCTATCTGCTGGCCAATCTCGGTCCGCTGCGCCCCAGGGCAACGATCGTGGAATTTGACATCAACCAGCGGCCACTGGACATCGCGGAGATGCTGCTGGCGCGCAACCCGAAAATCATCGGCTTCGGCGTCTATATCTGGAACGTCGCGCCCACCACGGAGGTCGTCGCCACCCTCAAGCGGCTCCGACCGGACATCAAAATCGTCCTCGGCGGGCCGGAGGTCAGCCACGAAACTGAAGCGCAGCCGATTGTGCAGACCGCCAATCACGTGATCACGGGCGAGGCGGATTTGAAGTTTGCCGAGGTGTGTCGCGTGCTGCTGAACCAATCCGTGGGAGACGAGGTGACGGGTCTCATTTCAAATTTGGAACCAAAGAATGAGACTCCTCACGTCGTCTCCTACCCGAAGATAATTCCCGCCGAGCTGCCGGAATTTTCCAAAATCGCCCTGCCCTACGACACCTACACCGAAAACGACATCGCGCACCGGATCATTTACGTGGAGGCGTCACGCGGCTGTCCGTTCACCTGCGAGTTTTGCCTTTCGTCGCTCGACATTCCGGTGCGGCAGGTTCCCCTGCCCGCTTTTCTCGACGCGATGCAACGACTGCTCGACCGGGGGGTGAAGCAGTTCAAGTTCGTGGACCGGACGTTCAACCTCAACGTGGCGACGAGCAAAGCGATTCTGGAATTCTTCCGCGCGCGCCATCAGCCGGGTCAGTTCTATCATTTTGAGATGGTTCCCGACCGGCTGCCCGCCGAATTGCGCGAAGTCATCGCCCAATTTCCGCCGGGCACACTGCAATTCGAAGTCGGCATCCAGACCTTCAACCCCGAAGTCGGCGCGCTGATCAGCCGGCGGCAGAATTACGAACGGCTCGCGGATAATTTCACCTACCTGCGCCAGCAGACCGGGGTGCACCTTCACGCCGATTTGATTGCCGGCCTGCCGGGGGAAACCCTCGAGGGGTTCGGGGCCGGCTTTGACCGGCTGATCGCCCTCGGGCCGCAGGAAATCCAGGTCGGCCTGCTCAAACGACTGCGCGGCACCCCGATAGTCCGCCATGACGCGGAATGGCAGATGGTCTATAACGCGCATCCACCCTATGAGCTGCTGCAGAACCGGCTGCTCGATTTCGCCACGATGCAGCGCCTGCGCCGCTTCGCCCGCTACTGGGACCTGGTCGGCAACAGCGGTAATTTTCCGGAAAGCAAGTCGCTGATCTGGAAGGCGGCGGGACGAGACACCCGGCGAGACGAGGCGGCGGATGAATTGCGGTTCGCGGGGACGGCCGCCCCACCCTCGCCGTTCCATTCGTTCATGCATTTCAGCGACTGGCTGCACGCGAAGTTGAAACGCACCGACAGCATCGCGCTGCTGCGGCTGATGGAACAGTTGTTTGAATTTCTCACCGGCGAACTCCGGCTCGACCACAAACTGGTCGCCGAAACCCTGTGGCGGGATTACCAGCGCGGCGGCCGCCACGACAAGCCGGGTTTCATGAAGGATTTTCTGCCGACCGAAGTCCCGCAGTCACCAAGGCCCCGATCCAAGGCCGGGTTGCCGAAGCGTCAGGCGCGGCATCTGGTTTGAGAGGAATCCGCCAGCCAACTACCCGGGTCATCGCTAAAGCTTCAACAACTTTTCGGCCTCGACCATCGTTTTGCAATTCGTGATCTGCGGATTGTGATGATAATGGAACCGGGCGAGAATATTGAACCCGATGTCCTTGACGGGATCAGGAACCACCCGGACCACCTGCTTCAAGCCATGCTGATCAAACAAATCCATCATCCGGCCGAGTTCCTCCACGCAGGCGGTGTCCATGGAATCCAAGCGCCCCAAATCAACGAGCAGCTTGAAACCGGCGGGCAAATCCGCCAATAACGCAACGACATCATCATGACCGCGCCGGAGATCCGCCGCGCCCACATGGGCGAGGTAGCTCAGATGCAATAATTTTTTAACCTTGTTGGACGCCGCCAAAAACATGGGGCAAGCCTAACCGAAAGAAGCATGAATACCAAGGAAGACAATTTTTGAAGACGAGTTCATACGCGCAATGGGGGGTCAGAAGAAATCATGCAGGTGAGCTGTAAAACCGGCTGATTACAACAAAGCCATATCAATATGCGAACCACTTGCAGAACGAAATCCTACTGCATGGTAGTAGGATTTCCTCACGGCTGGGTGATCGAATTTGGGGTTCAAAAACATATGGCCAGGATCATTTGCGAGCCGGTTTGCCTCTGCTGGTGTGCAATGCCTACTGCATGGTTCCGGCGGAGAACCTGACTGAAAATTGGAGCGGCAGACAGCTTGGCGGACGAAGAGACGTGCTTCCAGCCCGGCGGGAAAAGAGTCGCCTTCCGCACAATGCACGTGGAATATGAGCGTTTTCGAACAGTATAAAGTTTTTTCCGGGCGGCAAGATGCCGCCCTCTACGGCAGGCGGGAGGCCCGCCGCTACTTTTCAGACAAGCTCTTAATGCATTTGTCAACGCCAGGCCACAGCGATAGGTTGTGGCCGTACTTATGTTGTCCGCCCAACAACTGACGCAGCTGAAAGCCGCCACCTGCGAGGTCGTCTTCGACAACCTCACGCGCCAGCTTTACGCCACGGACGCCTCCCCCTATCAGATCGTGCCGCAGGCGGTGGCTTTTCCGAAAAGCCCGGCGCAGGCCAGCTCCATGATCAAGGCGGCCGCACAGGCGGGCGTGCCGGTGATACCGCGCGGCGCGGGCACGGGTCTTTCCGGCGGGGCGATCGGGGAAGGCGTGGTCATCGATTTTGCGCGGCACAACCGGCAGATTTTTGAATTCGACAAGGATCGCCGCACGGTGCTGGTCGGGCCGGGGCTGGTGCTAGACCAGTTGAACGCCTTTCTCAAGCCGCGCGGATTCCGTTTCGGGCCGGACGTCGCGACGAGCTCACGGGCGACGCTCGGCGGGATGATCGCGAACGATTCGTCGGGTTCGCACACACCGGTGTATGGCACGACGGGCATGCACGTCAACCTGCTGCATATCGTCCTGGCGGATGGCAACGTGGTCAAAGTCGGCCCCGGCCTGGACACCTTGCAGCGGCAACGCAATCTGGTCGAGGACCTGGTCGCGCTGAACGAGATGCAAATCGCGGAGCGTTTTCCGCCGGGGCTATTGAAGCGGTGGCCCGGCTACGGCCTGGCCCGGGTGATGCAGGATCCGAAAAATCTGCTGCCGATTCTCACGGGCAGCGAAGGCACCCTGGCGGCGATCGTGGGCGCGGAGCTGAAGATCGTCCCGCTGCCGGAAGAAAGCGGGGTCGGCCTGATTTTCTTTGCCTCCGTGACGGAAGCGATGCAAGCCACGGAAGCGCTGCTGGAGCTCAAGCCCGCCGCCATCGAACACATTGACCGGCCGCTGTTTGACCAGACGCGCGGCCAGCGCGAGTTCAAAGCCGCGCGCGATCTGCTGGAACTGGACCAGAAGCCGTGCGAATCCATATTGATCGTTGAATTTTTTGAAGATGCCAAAGAGCGGCTCGCCCTGCTCAAGAAGAAACGCCTGGGCCTGCGCAAGCTGATTTTGCAGTCGGCGGCGGAGGCCGACCTGGTGTGGTCGGTGCGCAAGGCCGGATTATCGCTGCTGACCAGCTGCAAAGGCAGCGCCAAGCCGGCCTGCTTTATCGAGGATGCGGCCGTACGGCCGCAGGATCTGCCCGTCTACGTATCCAGCCTGCAAAAGCTGATGCGAAGCGTGGAGGTCCAGGCGTCGTACTACGGCCATGCCGCCGCGGGCCTGTTGCATGTCCGGCCGGTGCTGGATTTGCACCGGGCCGACGACCTGAAAAAATTCCGGCAGATCGCCGACGAAGTTTCCGGGCTGGTGCGGCAATTCAAGGGCTCACTTGCCGGCGAGCACGGCGTGGGCATAGCGCGGACGGAATTTCTCAAGGCCCAAGTCGGCGACGAGCTCTACCGTTTGATGAAGGAAATCAAGCAGTCCTTCGATCCGAATAATTTGTTCAATCCCGGCAAGATCATTTCCGACGGCCGTTACCGGATTGACCGTCATCTGCGGACCGGCGGGGGCTTTGCGCTGCCGCTGCCGTTTGAACCCCGGCTCGCGTTCGCAGCCCGGGACGGCTCATTTGCGGGTAATCTGGAGCAATGCAACGGCTGCGGCGGCTGCCTCAAGCAGACCCCGACGATGTGCCCGACCTATCTCGCCACCGGGGATGAGATCATGTCCACGCGCGGGCGCGCCAACACCCTGCGCGCCGTATTGGAGCTTTCCGGAACCGGGGACGACCCGCTGCGCTCGGCAGAACTGGACGCCGCTTTGAGCAATTGCCTTGCCTGCAAGGCCTGCACCACGGAATGTCCTTCCAACGTGAACATGGCCCTGCTGAAGGCCGAACTGCTTCATGCCCGCATCCAGCGTGACGGTTTGACCTGGCGCACGCGGCTGTTGAGTTCCGTGGATCAACTGGGGCGCCTCGGCTGCGTGCTGCCGGGGGCCGCCAACGTGCTGCTGAATTCGGCTTCGGTGCGGCACATTTTCGGCCGGATTTTCGGTTTCTCGCCCGAACGCCCGCTGCCAGCCTTTGCGCATCAGCGCTTTGACCGGTGGTTTGCGAAGCATCCGGCATTTCGCGCGGCTTATCGGGGAAAGGTGATTCTGTGGGACGACACCTTTGCGCGATATCACGAACCGGAAACCGGCATCGCCGCCGTGGCCGTGCTGGAAGCGGCCGGCTTTGAAGTCACCCTGCTGAAGCAACGCAAATGCTGCGGGCGACCCGCTTTCAGCCAGGGCAATCTGGGCGAAGCCACGCGGCTGGGCCGGCACAATCTGGCCCTGCTGAAGCAGGGCGACCCCGCACCCATCATTTTTCTGGAGCCGTCCTGTTACTCAATGTTCGTGGAGGATTACCGGGAATTGAAACTGCCGGACACCGCAGCGATCGCGAGCCGCTGCTTTTTGTTTGAGGAATTCATCGCCACCCTGCTGGAAGAATCGCCGAACGCACTCAAGTTCAACCAGGACACCCAGCGGCTGGTCATCCATGCCCATTGTCATGCCAAATCGCTGACCAACACCACTTACATGAGACAGCTGGCGGAAAGAATGCCGAATCGCACAGTCAGTCTGCTCGACACCGGTTGTTGCGGCATGGCAGGCGCGTTCGGGATGCTGGAGTCGAAGCAGGAGCTATCGCTGAAGGTCGCCGAACCGCTGATCCAGCACATCAAAAGCCAGCCATACGGCACCATTGTGGTCGCCTCCGGAACCAGCTGCCGGCATCAAGTCCGGCACCTGGCCCACAACCGGACAGAGCACATGGCCTGTGTGATTGCCGACGCGCTGACCTAATCCGGGTCAAGCCGGAGAAGCTGCCGGCCCCTCACGAACAAAGATTCTCCAGCGCGGGACGCAGCTTGGAATATTTGTATTCAAAGCCCGCCTCGATGAACCGGATTGGCGCGCAGCACTGGCTGGCCAGCGCCAGGGACGGCTCGGTTTTCATCCAGCGGGCGGCCAGCCGCACAGCGAAAGCGGGGGCGGGTGGAATCCAAGGCCGGTGCAGGACGTGCCGCAATTCGCGCATAAAATAACGGTTCATCTCGGGATTAAGACCGACCGCGTTATAGGTGCCGGACAGATCATCGCGCTCGATGCTTTCGATAAACATCTGCGTCAGATCATCGATATGGATCCAGCTGATATATTGTTTGCCGCCGCCGACACTGCCGCCGAGATATTGTTTGGTGAGCTTGCTCAACACCGGCAGCGCCCCGCCATCGCGGCCGAGCACAAAACCGATGCGCAGGAGGACACGACGCGTCCGGGGGGCATCCGCGGTATTAAAGGCTTCCTCCCACAATTTGCAGACACCGGCCAGCGCATCGGTGCCGGCGGGTGAACTTTCATCGCACAACCGCTCTTTGGTGTCGCCGTAATAACCGACCGCGCCCGCCTGCACCCAGACGCGGGGCGGGACCTTGATATGCCGGAGGGATTGCGTGATGGCGCGCACGGAGCTCAGGCGCGATTCCATGATTTCCGAGATATTTTCCCGCGTGTGCGGACAGTTGACATTCCGGCCGGCGAGATTGACGACGGCTTCGGCGCCATTCAAATATTGGATCCATTCGCCGACATGGGCCCCGTCCCACTCCACCTCCTGAAAACCGGAGTCCGTGCGCGGCGTGCGCGTCAGAACGACGACTTGATAGCCGCGCACGAGCAGCGCCTTGGCCAAAGCGCGGCCAATGAAGCCGCTGCCGCCCGCCAGCACGATGCGTTTCATAATCATGTCAAATAAATGTCCGGTCCAACGTCAGCCGCGGCACCCGGGCCGCCGTCAGCGGATTGAGGCTGAAATCGCTCCGCTCCAGTTCCTCCAGCCATTTCCGGGCCAAATCCCCCACCGCCGCCAAATCCAAGTGGTAATGCCGGGGCGGATAGGCCGCCAGGTTGGCCAGCGCGAGCTTGAACAGAGCGGCGGCGGGGCGCAGCCGGTTTTTCTGCAAATGCACAAAAGCCCCCGCCAGCTGGATGAGACCCTTGTAAAAGTTTCCGTCCGCACCGTGTCTGTCTTTGAGCCACAAATCCTCCAGGACATCGTGCGCCTCGTAGAAAAGCTGGCGGTTGAAGCAGTCGAAAAAGCCAAGATAATGCGCGTCCAAATCCTGCCCCTGGAAGGATTCAATCATGGCGGCGATGCGGGCGCTTTTGTGACTCACGGGTTGTCAGCGTTGAAGCCGATGCGCCGTTTGGGCGGTTCGGGCGGCGGTTGCAACAACGGCAGCAATTTCCGGTAAACATCGCGCAACGCCGAATCATGCTGGAGCAGCGTCCGGTCAATCTCCGCCAGCCGCTTAAGGATGGCAACATTGGTCGTGAGTTCCTCGCGCAACTTCACAAACGCGCGGATGACGTAAAGGCTTATTTGAACCGCCGCCGGACTGTTTACGACACCGGCCGCCTGCAGCGCGCCGTGCTCCGTGAACACCTGGACGCTTTTGGAAAATTTCAGTGCGGCCAAGGATGTCACAGTTTGTGATATGCTCAAAATCTCCTCGCGGGTCAGGGAGAAAGCGAATTCCTCCGGAAAGCGGTCTGGATTGCGTTTCACCGCCTGATTCAACACGCGGGTTTCGACGCCATAAAGCCGGGCCAGATCGGCATCCAGGAGCACGCGCCGGCCGCGAATGCTGAGGATGCGAAGTTTGGAAACGATTTCCGGATGCTGCCCAGTGTTCATAAATCCCGGATGAAGATTTAACCTAGCCGCCGGAAAGTAAAGCCACGAGTGCGGCGATGCGGGCGCTTTGGTGGGTCAGGGGTTCAGTTTAGAGCCACGACGACGGTGCAATCAACCTTGCTCGGCCGATCGCTGTTTGAGCGGGCTGGTGGCAATCGTCCGGCTGCGGTCGCGAAGCTGCTCCAGCAATTTCACCTTGTCGGCGAACGGCAACGCCGCGAGCCGCTGGCGCATCTCCCGTTTGCTTTCCAAAATTTTCCTCATCCGTTCGCTCATGAATTGCCCTTGAGAAACTTATGCCCGAACTCCTCCCATTTGGCAAGCAGCCCATGACGCGACAGGATTTGATCCAGCCGGTTCGCGTCCAGCGTCCCGCCCTCGATGAATTGCAGTATCCGGCTGAAATCTTTTGCACGACTCGTTTGCAACGCGATGGCCGTTAAATGCTCCGCCGTCATCACCCGCGCCGGCACATCTTCAATCTGGGTGGCGACCGCCTCCGCCATTGCCTCTTCCACCAGCGCGTTGGCCGGCGGCAGAAATTGCACCGGCCAGTTTTCGATGATAATGTATTCCTTTTCCGCCCGATGACCGCGCGCCGTCAGATAATCATAAATCGGCGACATCGCGAGCAGCGAACCAGTCTTTTTAAACGAAATTAAAATATCGATGTACAGCGTCGCCACCGGTTCCAGATAAAAAGTTGCGCCCACCGCGCCGCCAATGGCATAGCTGCCAATGATGCCGTCGGCTTGCATCTGGTTAATGACTTCCAGCGTGGCTTTCATAATTGCGGAAAAGTTTTTGCCAAGCGAACGGGAAGTAAAGGCGCGAGTTTGACGATGCGGGCGCTTTGGTGGCTAGGAGTTCAGGTTAAAACGCAGGCGTCGAGGTGAGGAACCTCTATCTGTGGAGAAATCAGAGACTCCTCACGTCGTCTCCTACGATCTTATCGCGAAATCAGCCGGAAGAAACCGCTGCTGTTGGTCGGCGAAAGCGTCAGCTCGTTATTCAGGTTGGTGAGATTGAGTGCGGGCGCGTCCGTGATACTTGACCATGAAATCAGGTCGGGGCTTTGCTGCATCACGAAGTTGGTTGAAGGAATAAGCCAGCAAAGGGCAAGATTGGAGACTCCTCACGTCGTCTCCTACATTTTATTGTGAAATCAGCCGGAAGAAACCGCTGCTGTTGGTCGGCGAAAGCGTCAGCTCGTTGTTCAGGTTGGTCAGATTGAGCGCGGGCGTGTCCGTGATGCTCGACCACGAAATCAGGTCGGGGCTTTGTTGCACGACGAAGTTGGTTGAGGGGACAAGCCAAGACAGCACGAGGTTGGCGGGTGAAGTGGCGAGAAGCAACGATGGCGCATCAACTGATTGTGAAATATAACTCAAGCCCGGACTGCCACCAAAGCCGCTTAAAAACAGTGAGCCCGTAATCACCCTGCCACCGTCAGCAGATAACGCGACCCCAGCAAAATAGCTCCCACCACCAGGAAGGTTATTGGTTACCCAACTGCCGCCGAAATTAGTAGAGACTAAAACATACGGGTCCCGAGTGGCGGCAACAATTTTGCTGCCATCGGCTGAAATGGCCACCGATTGAAAAAAACCGGACACCAAAGTATTGGAGACCCAGGTGTTCCCTGAATCGGTGGAGGTAAAAATGTGGCCGGAAATGTTATTGGAGTCGGCGAAATCGGCGGCCACCAATTTTGTTCCAGCCGCCGGGGAGGCAACCGTCCATTGCGGAAACGGGGGCAATCCGGCATGGGTCCAAGAATTCCCGGAATCAGTTGAAAGATAAACCCCAAAGACATCGCCGGCAGCGATCAGCCTGGTTCCATCCGCCGAAGAGGCAATGGTACGCCAATAATTGGTCGGCGCGGCGGCGGGTTGCCAGTCAGCGCCCGAATTGGTTGAGGTATAAATCAATCCGCCCGATCCATTTCCTCTCGAACCCGCGGCTAATTTAGTTCCATCGGCGGATGAAGCGACAGCATACCATTGCTGCACCGGCACCTGGTTGGTGATTCAAGAGGTTCCTGAATTGGTTGAGGAGCACAGGAAACCATCGACGCTCGCACCAACCAACCTGGTTCCGTCAGCCGAGGCGGCAACTGACACCAGACTGATAAAATACCGGCCGATTCCAGAAATGTAATAGCCCGGCAAGGTGTTCGTGTTCCAGGTAAATCCGCCGTTGGTGGAAACAAAAATCACACCATTGGTAGTATGACCGGGTGCCGCCACCAACAAGCTACCGTTGGCCGAGGACGCAAAACAATTCCAGTTCATGTTTATCAAGCCGGTTTGCGTCCAAGTTTGCGCAAAGCCAGAGCCAGCGACCATCATGATGGTGCAAACAAAAACCGCCTCTGAAAGCAACTTCTTCATCTCGCGTCTTAGACGATTCAAGCAACCCTCCGATTTTATGTCGAGTGACATTTTCGGTTCAAATTGACAATCTCACCACGCTCGAAAACCGGCTAGCAGCGTCCCGGTAGAGAGCCGCAATAAAAAAAGAAAGACTGCGGCGGTCTGCCGACACGCCGCTACGTTGTTGAAACGTCGAGCCTGCGGCTCGACCCGATTCGGCCACAGGCCGAACACCACACGCCCCTTCAGGACGCGCTTGTTTTCGTAATATTCACCGGGGACGTTGTCCCCGGCTCATTTCCAACCGTCGCTTCGCGACTTCAAAGGTCGCTTCAAATTGACAACTTCCCTGCCCTGCGACACTCTCCCCACATGGCAAAACCTGCATTGGGACGCGGTCTGGGCGCTTTGCTGGGCGGCAATCCGCCACTCACATCGCCGCCGCCGGCTCCGTCCTTCCAACCCGTCGCCGACCCGGTCGCCCCGCCACCGGACCTCAGCGAACGCGTGCTGCGCGTGCCGCTGAACCGCGTCCGGCCGTCGGCCCTCCAGCCGCGCAAGGAATTTTCCGACGAGGCGCTGCGCGAACTGGCCGATTCCATCCGCGAGCAGGGCGTCGTCCAACCGCTCATCGTCCGCGAGCGCAACGGATTTTTTGAGCTGATTGCCGGCGAACGCCGCTGGCGCGCGGCGCAGCTCATCCAGCTGCCGGAAATCCCGGTGATCGTGCGCGAAGCCGACGACCGCTCGGTGCTGGAACTGGCGCTCATCGAAAATCTGCAGCGCGAGAACCTGAACGCCATCGAGGAAGCACAGGGATACGCGCAATTGGCGGAGCAGTTCCAGCTGACGCAGGAGGAAATCGCGCTGAAGGTCGGCAAAAGCCGCGCGGTGGTGGCCAACGCGACGCGGCTGCTGAAATTGCCGGCAGCGGTGCAAAGATGGATGCGGGAAGGCCGGATTTCCGTCGGCCACGCCAAGGTGATACTCGGTTTGACCGATGAAAAAAACCAGGTCCAGGCCGCCGAGCGCGTCATCAAGGAAGGCATGAACGTGCGGCAGACGGAAGGACTGGTGGCGAAACTCCAAACGCGGAACTCGCGGGTGGCCGCCGCCAAGCCGGAAACCGTGGCCACGCCCGGCAGCGACCCGCACATTGCGGCGGTGGAGAGCAAGCTGCGCGAGGTGTTCGCGACGAAGGTGCAATTGAAATACGCGCAAGGCAAAGGCTCGGTGGAAATCGCCTTTTACAGCGACGCGGAGCTGGAGCGGATTTTGCAAATCCTAGGAGTGAGGCAGGATTGATTCACCGCAGAGAACGCAGAGAACGCAGAGTTTTTCTTTGTGACCTTTGGGTTCTTTGCGGTTATTTTTTGCATTAAATGATTTTACCGATTGTCAAATATGGTCATCCGGTGCTGCGGCAACGCGGCGCGGTGATTGAAAAAATCACGCCGGAGATCAAACAGCTCATCGCGGACATGTTTGAAACGATGGCGGCGAACCACGGGGTTGGGCTGGCGGCGCAGCAGGTCGGGCACGCCCTGCAACTGACAGTGATGGACGTGCGCGAGGTCGCCAAGGACCGGCCGTCGACGCTGGAACTCAAAGGCAAGCCCGCCGAGGCGGCCGAAATCATGCCGCTGGTGCTCATCAATCCCGTTGTCACCCCGGCGGGCGAACCGGCCACGGGCGGCGAAGGGTGCCTGAGTTTCCCGGAAATTTTTGCCGAGATTTCCCGGCCGGAATCCGTGGACGTGAAGGCGCTGAATGAGAAGGGCAAACCGGTTGAATTCCGCTGCGGCGGCCTGCTGGCGCGCGCGGTGCAGCACGAGACGGATCATTTGAACGGCATTTTGTTCATCGACCGGATGGAGCGGAAACAGAAGGAGGAATTTCGCGACGAACTGGACGCGCTCCAGGCAGCGACGAAGGCGGAACTGAAGAAGAAATAAACCCGGCACCCTCACGCTCATGATAATGCCGACAGACGAAGATTATCAGCAAACAAAGCGCATAAAGAAAACTGGAGCTCCGCTTCTTCCGCCTTTTAAAGAGTTAGCCGATTGGGTCAGCATGACCTATGGCGTTCACGTTTTGAACTTGTTCTACGATAAAATCAAGCCAGATGATCGCCCTCGATTAAATGTAATTCTGGAAACGCAAGAAGACGCCCTAAAATTCCGAGATGGTCCCGTTGGGAATTTTCATACAAACGATCAGAAGCAAGTATTAGAGCAGTTCAAAGTCATTCTTTTGCAAAAAAATGATACGCGCTTCACGGTTGAAAGAATGTTTGTCATATTTACCGCATTTGAACCTGTTGCACGAGTTGAAGCTAACCATAGCGTTACAAAAACTGAAATAAATCAACTTAAAGTTAAACTAACCAACCAAGACCTTTGGGAAATATCCATTTGCTTTGACCGGGTAACGTTCTTTTTTTATACAGATGCACAAGTGCAAAAGTATGAGGCCGATGGATTGAAGAATTTATATGGTGAAGAGTATTCGTCTATTGTCCAGCGATACGACGAATTTGGTTATCTTCAAAAGTGTGGAGTATCAGTTCACTTTGATTCAAAACAGAATTTTGACACGAATTATAAAAGTAATTGGTATTATTATTATCATTAAGTCGGAGCGGTTTTTCAAAAATACAAAAAAACTTACACACATTCGACAGGAATGTGTTCAGTTCATAGAGGTATTTGGCGACAATGCGTCGAGTGATTTTCAGCCGTTATAATTATCCATCAGCAACAGCATTTCCTTGACGGCGGCTTCCATCCCGACCGTCACCGCACGACTGACGATACTGTGGCCGATGTTCAACTCCACCAGATGCGGCACGCGGAACAGCGCCGGCAGGTTTTCGCGATTCAAGCCGTGCCCGGCGTTCACCTTCAAGCCCAGCGCGTGCGCCTGCCGCGCGCCGGAAATCAAACGCGGCAATTCCGTTGACGCCGTGGCGCCACCCAAATCTGCTGGTGCGACTTTATCAAAATCAGGGCTCGACGGAGTCTCGCCCCACCTTGAGCGGGCGGCGGCAAATTCATCGGCAAACCGGCCGGTATGGAGCTCGACAAACTGGCTGCCGGTGCGCGCGGCGGCGGCAATCTGGTTTTCATCCGGAGCAATGAACAAACTCACATCGATACCGGCGTCATTCAATTTCAGGCGCGTTTCGGTCAGCGACTTTTCATGGCCGACCACGTCCAAGCCGCCTTCCGTGGTGACTTCGAGCCGCCGCTCCGGCACGAGGCAAACGACATCCGGCCGCAATTTCAACGCGATGGCCACGATCTCCGGCACGTCGGCCATTTCCAGATTCAGGCGGGTCGCGACTTTCTCGCGCAGTTCCCAGACATCACGGTCCTGGATATGCCGCCGATCCTCGCGGAGATGCGCCGTGATCCCGTGCGCGCCCGCCGCCACGCAAATCCGCGCCGCCTCGACGGGGCTGGGCTCGCCCAATCCGCGTCCGCGATAGCGCGCCTCGCGGAGGGTGGCGACATGGTCAATGTTGACGCCGAGCTTGAGCATAAAATGAAAAAGGTCTTGGCACCGAGGGCTTTTCTGTGCCAAATGCGGCGCCCTTTGGCAAACCCATTAATATTCTGATTGCGCGGGCAAGGCGATTTAGGGTTTCATCGGTCATGCCCAAACTGCGAGGGTTCCTGAAATTCCAGCTGCCGGCATTGCTCTGGATGGCGCTGATTTTCACCGCATCCTCAGATACGCATTCCTACGAACACTCGTCGCGTTTCATTGAACCGCTGCTGCACTGGCTGTTCCCCGGAATGCGACAGCCGGACATCGAGCGCATCCACCATGTCTTTCGCAAAGGCGCGCACCTGACGGAATACGCCATCCTTGCCCTGTTACTCTGGCGCGCGCTGCAGGTTTCCAAAAACGAGCTGCCGGCCTGGTCGTGGCCGAAGGTTGGCGGGACGATGCTGCTGGTTTTGCTTTACGCCGCCGCGGACGAATTTCACCAGAGCTTCGTGCCGACGCGCACGCCGCTGGTGGCCGACGTCTTCATTGACACGGCGGGTGGCGCGATCGGCCTGCTCGGGCTCTGGTTCAAGCAGCAGCTCCGGAAACAACCCCAGGAAAAGGAACCATGAAGCGCCCGCTGGTGGCCGCCACATCAGCTTACGCCGCCGGCGTGCTCCTCGCGCAAATTTTCCACCCGCCACTGATGGCGCTCGGCGCATCCGCCTGCGGCGTCCTGGTTGCGGCTTTGAGCTTCCGCAGATGCCGCGGCCGGCTCATCTGGCCCCTGCTCACCATCGCAGGCTGGACCAATCTGATGCTGCACACGGCGGTCATCTCACCGAACGACCTGCGCACGGTCCTCGGCAGCGCCGACGCGATCGTGACGGTGCGCGGGACCCTGACGGAAACGCCGCACCTGAAAATTGCCGAACGCGACGGGGAACAAACCGAACACACGCTGGCACAGGTCCGGGTGAGCGAATTGCGAGGCGGAGACACCTGGCAACCCGCGAAGGGGAAGATCATCGTCACCACCCCCAGCGCCTTGCCGGAACAATATTTCAGCGGGCAAAGCGTTGAAATCGCCGGCGTCATCAGCCGTCCACCCCCGCCGCTGGCCGAAGGGCTTTTCGATTATCGCGATCATCTTCAGACCCGCGGCATTTATTACCAGCTTAAAACCAGCGGCAGCGACGATTGGTCGCCAGGGGCCGCGCCGGTAAAGAATCCGCCCCTGACCGACCGGTTTCTGACCTGGGCGAAACGCACCCTGGCCACCGGCATGCCGGCGGAGGACGAACCGCTGCGGCTGCTCTGGGCCATGACGCTGGGCTGGCGGACGGCCTTCACCGGCGACATCAGCGAACCGTTTCTCCAGGCCGGCACGATGCATATGTTCGCGATTGACGGCCTGCGCATCGCCCTCATTTCCGGAATGATCGTGGCCCTGCTCCGCGGCCTCCAACTGGCGCGGGCCGGGTGCGGCCTGATCGCCGTGCCGCTGATCTGGTTTTACACCGCGGCAACCGGCTGGGAATCGCCGGCCATCCGCGCCTCGGTGATGATGACCATCGTCATTGGCGGCTGGGCGCTCCAACGGCCGACCGACCTGATCAACTCGCTGGCCGCCGCCGCGCTCCTCATTCTGGCCTGGGACCCGCGCCAGCTATTTGAGGCGGGTTTTCAACTTTCCTTTTTTGTCGTGCTCATCATCGGATTGCTGACACCGCCGCTCAACCAATCCTGCGATCAGCTGCTCCGCCATGATCCCATGCTGCCGGACGAACGGCTACCGCGGTGGCGGCGCACACTCACAGCTTTTTTCCGGATGCTGGCAAGATATGGCACGGTGTCATTCGCCGCGTGGATCGGCTCCATCCCGTTGAGCGCGCTATATTTTCATCTGTTCAGCCCGATTTCGACGCCGGCAAACCTGGTCGCGGTGCCGCTGGGCACGCTGGCGCTGATGAGCAATCTCGGCGCGCTTGTCTGCGGAGCCTGGTTTCCGTGGGCAACGGAAATGTTCAATCACAGCGCCTGGTTCTTCATGGTGGCGATGACGAAAGCGAGCGTGCTGGCCACACAAATCCCCGAGTCCTACCTCTGGAGCCAATTTGTTTTGCTTGTGCTGCAATGGTTTTAGAGGTTTCGAGTCCAAAACGGACACCGAAACGGACACCAATTCATCCGCCCCGTCAGATTTCGCGCTAACCGGCTTTAACTCTCCGGCTACTCGCTAACTCTGCGGGTTCGGTCTCGGTTATCCTTGCGATTGCGTGAAACTATGAAAACACGTTATCGCCTGATTCGCCGTGGCATTCGCGGCGGACTTTATTACTGTGTGGACACCAAGACCGGCAAACGCACCAGTCTTGGCATCGGGGACGAGGACGAGGCTCGTCAAATCATTGAGGCACGGAACATCTCCGAACGACAGCCAGCGCTGAACCTGCAAATTGCCCGTTCCTACTTGGTTGCCAGCGACCCGGCATGGATGCAGCGCAGTTGGCAGGATGTCATGGAGCAGATTCAGGTGCAGGGCAAGGACTCGACCAAAACCCGCTACCGCCGCGCCCTCAAGTGCAGGGCGTTCGACCGACTGCGCTCCAAAAAATTGCTGGAGACAACCGCCGAAGATTTTTTGACGGTGCTAAATGGAGGAAAAGTTTCCGTCGCACATTTCTTACGGCGCATCCACAATTTTGCCCTCGGCATCGGCTGGCTGGCCATGCCGGTGCTTGCGCCACGCCTCTGGCCGAAGCCGCAGACCAAATCAAAGCGTGCCATCACGCAGGCCGAACACGAACGGATTTTGGAAGCCGAGAAAAATCCCGAACGCAATCTGTATTACCAGTTGCTTTGGGAAATCGGCGCATCTCAAAGCGACGCCGCCGCGCTGAATCACGACAACATTGACTGGCCGTCGCAAACGCTGACTTACTTTCGGATGAAGACCGGCGAACAGGCGCAACTGGTCGTCAGCAAGAGGCTCGCCGCCATCCTGAAGCAACTTCCCGCCGGCGGCCTATTGTTCCCTGCTATCGCTGCGACCAACGCCAACGCCCGTGCCGCCGAGTTTTGCCGCCGCTGCGGGTTGCTCAACATCAAAGGCGTGTCACTTCACAGTTACCGCTACGCTTGGGCGGAACGCGCCAAATGTGCCGGTTATCCTGAACGGTTCGCGCAAGCAGCACTAGGACACAACAGCAAGGCCGTTCATCGCGCATACGCGAAACGGGCGCTGGTAAAAATTCCTTCGCTGGATGATTACGAGAAACAGCAGAAGGCCATTGTTGGAAACCGGAACCCTGAACCAGCGGCACAAAACACCGCAACACAAGGAGGACACCATGCAACCTTGGCAAATTAAAGCACTCGAACTGGAAACGTCGGGATTGAAACACCTTGATGGATTCATTCACGAACACGCCCTTTATGCCGTGCGCGGCATAAAGGGCGTAATGCCGTGAACCGTTTTATGCCGAGTCCGAACGGAAGATCCACCTTAATCAGTGTTTTCTGGCGTTGGACTCGGCATTATCACAGGCCCTGAAGGAACGCCAGCAGTTGATCGCTCGGTCTGTAACGACCTTGACGTCCATGAAACGGCTCGGTTTGGGCCAGTGCTCGTTCTTTGAGTTCAAGATCGGCATGGAGATAAACTTGGGTCGTTTCGATCGATTCATGTCCCAACCACAGGGCGATGACTGAACAGTCAACGCCATGTTGCAGCAAGTTCATGGCAGTGCTGTGACGCAACACATGCGGGGAGACACGCTTTTTCTTCAATGATGGGCAAGACTGTCGTGCCGTCGCCACGTGTTTGGCCAGGAGATATTCAACGCCATCCCGGCTGAGTCGCTGACCCCGAGAACTCGGGAATAGCGCGTCAGCGGATTGCCCGCCACATTCCCGCGACCAGTCACGCAAGGCTGCTATGCTGTCCTTCCGCAATGGAATGCAGCGTTCCTTGCGTCCCTTGCCACAACACCGGATGTGAGCCCCGGTGCCCAGAGTGATGTCTTGAAAGCGCAGTCCAACCAACTCAGAAACGCGGAGCCCCGTTTGCACCGCGACGAGCAGCAGGGCCCGGTCGCGGCGTCCCAGCCAGGTGCTTTGATTAGGTGCCGCCAAAAGAGCTTCTATCTCCGGTCTGGTCAAATAATCAATGGGCTTGGTGTGGTATCGTCTGTGCGGGATGGCCAAGACGCGCTGAACCACGGCACTGATGCTTGGCTCCTGGAGGGCAACATAGTTAAAGAATGAATGGACGGCAGCCAAACGAGTATTGCGACTGTGCGGGCTGCTCCCGCGATCTTTTTCGAGATGTTCGAGGAACTGTCCAATGAACGGAGCATCCAAATCCTGGACGTCGAGCGCCGCCGGTGGTTTGTGGAGTGACTGTTGCGCAAAGCCCAGCAACAATCGAAACGTGTCGCGGTAGCTGGCAATCGTGTGCGGGCTGACATTCTGTTGCTGCATGAGGCGATCCGTAAAAAAAACCTTGCAGCAGGGCCGGAAAGTTGATGCTGGTTTTCATGCGCGTAAACCTCCATGTTCCCGCTCCAAACGGAGGGTTGCTAATTTTAGAAGTTCGGGTATCCCCGAAATATACCAATAGGTGCCGACCACACTTCTGTGTCCCAGATAGGTGCTCAAGTCGGCCAGATGCACCTCGACATTCAGATCGCTTCGATACCATTTGAGGAGAGTCTGAATGGCGAAACGGTGGCGCAGATCATGAATGCGCGGGCCGCGATGGTCCGTTGGTTGACGCAACCCGATTTGGTGGGACAAATGGATGAACCAGTGATACACGGTCATATAGACCAACGCCGTGCCTTGTTCCGTGACGAAGAAGTTTGAACAGGCGGGTTGTGGACAGAGGCCGTCCCGACAACGCTCATACTGCCGGAGCTTGTCACGAACCGTTGGGTGGATGGGCACCAACCGCCATTGGCCGTCCTTGCACTACCCGAAGTCCAAAAGCTCCTCAGAATCAACTGCCGATGGCATCGCTGATATCATGACTATAAGGTAGTTACGCTTTATGTCAAGCTTAACTCCGTCCGACTTTTTTAAACTCCATTTAACCCCAACCAGATGAGATTTGCTGGCACTTTTGCTGGCACTTTTTTGACACTTTTTTGACCATTCTCGGTCATGCGC
>CAIJNQ010000300.1 GCA_903822015.1 uncultured Verrucomicrobia subdivision 3 bacterium
ATTTTATTGCGCCAGCATCTGCTCGGTTTTCCGCTGGTAAAAAAACCGTTCCTCGGCCTCAAACGGCCGGGCGTGCAGCACGCGCACCTGCCGGCCGTTGGTGCGATACACGCTTACGATCCCGATGCCCGCCGCCGACACGCCGAGATTAAAAAAACGCGCCTGGACGCCAAACCGGGGCGAGTCCGGCATCAGCCTCACGGCAAAGGCATCCTCAAAGGATTCCTCGATTTCCCGTTGCGTCAAAGAGCCAAGGTCAAATGGCGCGTTATTCCAATCGAACTCCATATCGGGTTAATTGTAAATAATTCGCCCATGCAATGTGAATACAATGTATTTACATCAGGCGATCATTTTTGTCAAGTTCCGGCCTTGAATCGTTTTTTCGGGCTGATTATTCCTTGCCGCCGCCGCCAGAATCGTCACCGCTCAAATTGGTGATCATGGCGATCAAGGGCAGAAACATGGCGATGACGATGCTGCCGACGATGACGGCCAGAAAGACAATCATGATCGGTTCGAGCAGCGAGGTCATGGCCGCCACGGCGTTGTCCACCTGCTCGTCGTAATCGTCGGCGATGCGGATCAACATTTCGGGCAGCGCGCCGGTTTGCTCGCCGACGTCCACCATGCTGATGACCATCGGCGGAAAGACGTTGGAACCTTCCAGCGGCGCGGTGATGGTTTCGCCTTCCTTCACGCTTTCGTGAACCTTGTTGACGGCGTTGGCGATGACGACGTTGCCGGCGGTTTCGCGGACGATGACCAGCGCCTGCAAAATCGGCACACCGCTGCTGACCAGCGTGCCCAGCGTGCGCGTGAAGCGCGAGATGGCCACCTTGCTGATCACCGGCCCGATGGCGGGCATGTTCAGCTGGAATTTATCCCACACCAGCCGGCCAAATTTGGTCTTGATGAATAGCATGAAAATAATGACCACCACCACCATGCTGCCCAGAGTAGCCAGAATATTGTTCTTGATCAAATCGCTCGTGGCCATGACGAACAGGGTGAAACCGGGCATCTTGACACCCATGCCGGCGAAGACGTCCTTGAATTTCGGGACGACAAAGCACATCAGCAAAATCATGATGCCGACGGCCACGATCATCACCGCCGTGGGATAGAACATCGCGGCCTTGACCTTGCCCTTGATTTTCTGCGCCTTCTCGGAAAATTCCGCGAGACGTTTCAACACGACTTCAAGCACACCGCCGAGCTCGCCGGCCTTGACCATGTTGACAAACAATTTGTTGAAAACTTTCGGATGCTGCGCGAGCGCCTCGGAAAAGGTGCTGCCGCCTTCGATGGACACGGCGAGTTCGCCGAGAATGCGCTTGAGCGCCGGACTGCGCTCCTGCTTTTCCAGCACGCGCAAGCCGCGCAACAACGGCAGGCCGGCATCCACCAGCGTGGCCAATTGCCGGGTGAACGTCGTCAGCACTTTCGGCTTCACCTTCCCGCCAAAACCGGGAATGGAAATGCTGATATTCATCGCCCCGCCCTTTTTGCCCTTGCCCTTGCCCTTGCCCTTGGCCGCCGGTTTGGCCTTGGTATTTTTGCCGGCGGACTTGTCTTCCTTGTCCGCCTCGCTGATTTTCGTGGGGAACAAACCCATGTCCTTCACGCGGCTGATGGCCTCGTTCTGGCTACCGACTTCGACGGTGCCCTTGGTTTCAGCTCCGCGGGCGTCCAGGGCGATGTAATTAAATTTTGGCATAGACTAAAACATCCAAGGGCCAAGGGCCAAAGTCCAAAGTCCAAAGTCCAAAGTCCAAGGTCCAAGGGCCAAAGCCGCAAGCAGTCACCCGCTCAACAGACCTTGGACTTGGGACTTTAGGATTTGGACTCATGTGTATTTGACAACTTCTTCAATGGTGGTGTCGCCCTCGAAAATACCGCGCAATCCGTCTTCGCGCAAGGTCACCATGCCGAGCTCGACGGCTTTCTGGCGCACCACCACGGTGGGCGCGCGTTCATTGATGAGCGTGCGGATGGCGTCGCTGACGACCAGCAATTCGTAAATGCCTTTGCGGCCCTTGTAACCGGTGTCGTTGCACGTCGAACAACCGCGACCGTAATGAAAAACCTTGTCGCCCAGATCGTGCGGCGAAAGATTGAGCAGCGCCAATTGCGTCTCGGTCGGCTCGAACGGCGTCCGGCAATTCGAACAAACCGTGCGGACGAGCCGCTGGCCCAGCACGGCCATCAGCGTGGAGGAAATCAAAAACGGTTCCACGCCCATGTCCACCAGACGCGTCACCGCGCCGGGCGAATCGTTCGTGTGCAGCGTGCTCAACACCAAGTGGCCGGTGAGCGAGGCCTGAATGGAAATCTGCGCGGTTTCCAAATCGCGCATTTCCCCGACCATGATGATGTCCGGATCCTGACGCAAAAAGGATTTCAGGGCCTTGCCGAACGTCATGCCCGCCGCCTCGTTGACGGCGACCTGCATGATGCCTTCGAGGTCCAATTCCACCGGGTCCTCGGCCGTGAGCAATTTGGAATCAATCGTGTTGACCCGGCGCAGGCAGGAATACAGCGTCGTCGTCTTGCCGCAGCCGGTCGGGCCGGTCACGACGAAAATGCCGTTCGGGCGCGTGATGACTTCCGAGACGAAATCGTGGACGTATTTGGGGAAACCGAGCGACTCCAGTTCCAGGTTCACCGAGCCGCGGTCCAGCACGCGGAGCACGACCGATTCGCCGAAGGCCGTCGGCAAAGTCGCCATACGCAAATCAATCTGCCGGTTGCCGATCTTGTAATTGATGCGACCGTCCTGCGGCAACCGCTTTTCGGAAATGTTCAGGCTCGCCATGATCTTCAAGCGCGAAATCACGGGCAGCGCCAGATGCTTCGGCGGCGGGGCCATCTCGTAAAGCGCGCCGTCCACGCGGTAGCGGATGCGGAATTCCGTCTCGAACGGTTCAAAGTGAATGTCGCTCGCCCGGTCCGCCACGGCCTGCTGCAACACGAGGTTCACGAACTTGACGATGGGCACCTCGTTCGCCAGCGCCTCGGCGGC
>CAIJNQ010000301.1 GCA_903822015.1 uncultured Verrucomicrobia subdivision 3 bacterium
CTCGTCGAAGAGCAGGCTGATCTGATGCTCCGCCATGCGCTGAAACGTCTCGTATGCCAGGGCACTGATGGATGCGCTGCCTTCGGTTCCGCGCACAACACCCAGGAAATAAACCGCCGCGCCCATGCCAGCCGACATCGTCCGCTCGGCAATCAGCGCGGCTTCGTTGATGGGCTGGACCGTGATGGTCAGTTGCTTCCGCACGCGAGGATTTAGCTATCCGCCCTGCACGGGCGGGAACAGCGAGACCTCATCGTCCGCCTTCAAGACATAGTGGCGGTCCTGATAATCGACGCCGACCGCCATCAAAGTGGATCTCTGCATTGCCGCCAGTTTGGGGAACCGGACTGCGAGCGCCTTGAAAAGGTCATCGAGAGTGCTGCCAGCAGGCAGCGTTTCGGCAAGTCGAGCGCAGCCGGCCAGGTCCTTGTAGTAGGAATAGAAGCAAACCGTCACGCGCATGCTGAAGTGCAATCGGGGCCCGACCAGGAGGTCAAGGTCAGCCCTGTGCGCGCGTCTTACCGGGCCGGGTGGGCTTGATTGGCTGCGCAGCCCGGGCGTAAACATGCGGATGCAGGACGCCGACGAACGGCAGGTTGCGGTAGCGCTCGGCGAAGTCGAGGCCATAGCCGACGACAAAGAAGTCGGGGATTTCGAAGCCGACATAATCGGCTTCCACGGCCTCGACGCGGCGCGCGGCCTTGTTCAACAGGACGCACGTTTTGATCCGGCGCGGCTTGAGCACGCGGAGCCGGTCGCGCACCTGGTAGAGCGTCTTGCCGGTGTCGAGGATGTCGTCCACCAGCAGGACATCACGCCCGCGCACATCGAGCCGGAGTTCCTTGGTGAAGACGAGGTCGCCCGATTCGGTGCCCGCGCCGTAGCTGGAGACGCCGATAAAATCAAGGCGCAGGGGCAGCGAGAGGTTCCGAATCAGATCGGCTAGGAACATCACCGTGCCGTTCAGCAGCGAGACGACCACCATTTCCCGCCCGGTAAAGTCCCGCACAATGCCGCGGGACATTGACCGAATGCGTTGTGCGATCTGGTCCTCGGTGAATAGAATGCGCTCGACCTCCTGGCGCAACCGTCTGGGGACACGGGCAGTGGGGCGGGCGTGAATTTCAGGGACTGAAGGGCTCATAATCCGTGGATGCTGTAGCACAGTGCCGCGCTGCTGACAGGGTCATTCGCGGGGCCCTGGTTTCCTCAAATATGTTTGGAGTCGTGCTCGTCTTTCACTGCGTAGCCGGTTTCCTGCCGCTTGAAATTCACCTCGTTCTTTCGGACATAGGCGTTAAACACGTCGTCGGCGCTCATGCCCAATACCTGCGCGAGGCTGATGAGGAAATGGAACAGGTCCACCACCTCGACCCGGGCGTTCTGCTCATCGAACTTCTGGTACTTGGCCCACCATTTCCAAGGGACGCTGTCGGTAAGCTCGGCCATTTCCTGCGACATGGCGCGGCAATAGTTGAGGATCCACTTGGTTTTTTCCTCTTCGCTCATGCCGTCGGTTTTCACCCCGATGCGTTCATTGAGCGCTTTTTGCATCCGAAACAGTTCGCGAAGTTGGTCTGGCGTTTCCATGGCGCAAAAAATACCGAAGTCGGCGGCGGGAAGCCAGATTTTAGAATGTGGCGGGGAGATTGGGTACCTGCCTGACACCGCCCCCGAGGCTGAATAGCCGAGCACCACCTCACCCCCACCCTCTCCCCCATTTATCAATGGCGGAGAGGGAGAAAGACCCTCCTGTGAATCTCCGGGCGAGATTTCAGAAGGCGGAAAAACGGGGAAAAGGACGGAAAAGAGCGCAATTACAGGGGTTTAGCGCGGAAATGACCCGCAAGGGGTGGTTTCAGAAGCTGAGGGGTGAAAAAGGGGCATTTGGA
>CAIJNQ010000302.1 GCA_903822015.1 uncultured Verrucomicrobia subdivision 3 bacterium
CTCGGCGAAATCAGCCCGAAGGAATTCGCGCAGTTCATCGGCAAGGAAATGCGGACGAGCAAGGTCGAATACGCGCCGCGCGCCGAGTCCGGGCCGATCTTCAACTTTTACATGGGCAAGAACACGCCGGAGCGGAAGGATTACATCATGAATCAGCTCGTGGTGCCGGTGGAGGAATAAATAATAGAGCGGGGACGCACCGGCGACCGTTCCCCCAATCCCGGGCGGCGCCGCCACACCGCCCGACCAAAACAAACAATTTAAGACATGTCAGCCAAGAAAAAGAAAGATTCCGGCCAGCCTGAACTACCCATCGAGGGCGGGCAACCTGCCGCGCCGGCGCCAAGAAAGAAAACCGCCGATGAGAATGGGAACGGCTCGGATCACGTGATCGCCGAAACGATTGAAACGGCGATGGTCCACAAGCCGTTTGACCCCAAAAGGCTTGAGGCCGGCCTGCACACCCGAGTGGATCGCGGCTTTTTGGATTACGCGAGCTACGTCATCCGCGACCGGGCGATCCCCAATCTCGCCGACGGCTTGAAGCCGGTGCAGCGGCGCATCCTGTGGGCGTTGCACGAAAAGGACGACGGCCGTTTCATCAAGGTCGCCAACGTGGTCGGTCACACCATGCAATATCATCCGCACGGCGACGCGTCGATCGGTGACGCGCTCGTGGTGCTGGCGAACAAACGCTACCTCATCGAGGGCCAGGGAAATTTCGGCAACATCTTCACCGGCGACCCGGCCGCGGCGTCGCGTTACATCGAATGCCGTTTAACGGAACTCGCGCGCACGGAAGTCTTCAACGATGCCATCACCGAGTTCATCCCGAGTTACGACGGGCGCAACCAGGAACCTGTCACCCTGCCCTGCAAGCTGCCGCTCAACCTGATGCTCGGCACGGAGGGCATAGCGGTTGGTTTGAGCGCGCGGATTTTGCCGCATAATTTCCCCGAACTGCTGGAGGCACAGATCGCGATCCTTAAAAAACAGCCGTTCAAGTGCCTGCCGGACTTCGCCACCGGCGGATTGATGGATGCGCGGGATTATCAGGACGGCAAAGGCTCGGTGAAAATCCGCGCCAAGATCAAACCCAAGGACGAAGCCACCGTTGTCATCAAGGAAATCCCGCCCACGACGACCACGGAATCGCTGATTGCCTCGATCGAGGACGCGGTGCAAAAAGGCAAACTCAAGGTCAAATCGATCAACGATTTCACCTCCGAGACGGTTGAAATTGAGATCCGCTGCCACGCGGGGGTGGACGCGGAGAAAATGATTGATGCGCTTTATGCCTTCACCGACTGCGAAGTCACCATTGCCAGCCGGATCGTGGTCATCAAGGAGAACCGGCCGGTTGAATTGACGGTGTCGGAGATCCTGCACGAGAACACCGAGGAGCTGGTCGCCATCCTCAAGCGCGAACTGGAGTTGAGCGAGCGGGAGCTCCTCGACGAACTGCATTACCGCACGCTGGAGCGCATTTTTATCGAGGAGCGCATTTACAAGCTGATCGAGAAGTGCAAGACCAACGAAGCCGTGTTGGCCAGCGTTCACGAGGGGTTTCAAGGCGTTCAAGAAGCAGCTCATCCGCGAAATCGGAGATGCGGATGTGGAAAAACTGTTGCAGGTCCGCATCCGCCGGATTTCGCTGTTCGACATCGACAAGCATCGCGAGGAGATGGAGAAGACCAAGGCGGAGCTAGACGAGACACGCAAGAATCTGAAGGGTCTGACGAAATATGTCATCGGCCACCTGGAAGCGTTGCTTGAAAAATACGGCCCCCAGTATCCACGCCTGACCACCAAGAGCAGCCGGCACGAGGAAGTGGACGTAAAGGAGGCCGCATTCAAAGCGTTCAAGGTGGCCTACGATCGCGAGAGCGGGTACGTGGGCTACAAAGTTTCCGGCGAAGAATTCAAAGTCGAGTGCACGAAGTTCGACAAGATTTTGCTAGTGTTCAAGGACGGCACTTACAAGGTGACGGAACTGCCGGAGAAATTATTTGTCGGCCAGGAATTATTCCACTGCGGCCTGCCGGACCGCGAAAAGATTTTCACCTGCGCCTACACCGACCGCAACGCGAGCTATTTGAAACGGTTCAAATTCGGCGGCACGATCCTGAACAAGGCGTATCTGTGCATTCCGGAGAAGTCGCGCATCCTGTATTTCGCGCCGGACACGCCGAAAATTCTTTATGTCCGCTACAAACCGGCGCCGCACCAGAAAGTTTCGCAACAGACCTGCGAGCCCGAAGCGGTCGAGGTGAAATCACCGAAGACGCGCGGCCGGCAGCTGTCCATCAAGGATATTTCGTCGGTCACCGCGGAACCGACGCGCGGCTGGGACGAAAAAGCCGCCACCACGAAAATCGTCTTTGCCTGAAGCGAAGAGTCGGGTCCCGATAAACGGTCGAACGGCGCGGCGTAGGTCCGCGGGTGGTCGGGCAACGCGCCGAAAGCGGATCCCAGCCCCGGGGTGATTGGAGCAGCCATCAGAACTGATATTGGAGGCTGCTGTAAACCATTTGGGCGGTGTAGTTGTTGTTCCCGCCGGAAGCCCAGTCGTTGTAATGAGAGAAGGCGTATTTAAGATTGACCCGCAAATGCTGGTTGATCCTGCGGGTGATGGCCGCCGTCAAACTGGTCTCTTCCGCCCCGGCCCCGAGCGGCAAACCATAACTGGAATTGTTATTGTAATCACTCGCCTGGTAATAAAGGAACCCGAGATTCAGATCGGTCTTTTCGTCCAGGACCAGCGCAGAATTGAACGTCACCGTCCAGTAATTGTTCTGGGAGTTGAGCACCGCCTGAGAGTAATCGGTCGCGGGGGTTTTGGTCGTGCTCAATACGTAATTAAACCCGGCCTGCAGGCACAGCCGCGACCAGGGAGTCCAGGTAACATTCTGGGCAATGATCTGGCTGGTCAGCGACTCCGACTGCGAGGCACCCAGGCCGGAAATCGCATCCGGTGTGGTGTTGATGGTGGACCATTGGTACTCGTAACGACTCACCAAAGCGATGTTCTGGAGCGGCCGGAAGGTGAAACGCACATTGCCGTCGTAGGTTTGAAAGCTCTGCATGACCAGGTACGCCGGATAACGGTCGGCGCTGGTCGCTCCATTGTAAGTGCTGTCGTTCGGGAAATTATAATTGTACTGGTTGTTTTTGTAATAACCGCCAAGGTCGATGCTGGTGCGGCGATACGGATACCAGCGGGTGCCGACAAAATATTTCTGGAACCAGGTGGTGTTGTCCGAGTAACACTGAACCGGCGCGGGTCCGATCCCGCTGACCTGGGTCAACCCGCCGTTTTGATCCAGGTTGCCGCTGCTTTCGGTCAATTCGGCGCCGGAGTAAAAAACCCAGTTGGTCACGCCGGTGTAGCGCACGTCGAGGCATTGCTGCACTTCCAGCATCTCCCCGGCGCTGCTACTGGTGTAAGGCCCGCTATTATTGCCCAACGTCCCCACGCCGCTGGAATTCGCATCCCAGTCGTCTTGATGCACGCGCAGCGACGGCACAATGGTCAGGTTTTTTACCGGCGTGGCCATCAGGTTCACATTCGCCACGTGCTGCTGCTCGTGCGACCCGCCGTTGAGGCTGGTATAGCCCAGGCCATTCAGCGGGTTGGGACTATAGGCCACGTCAAAATCGTCCCCGTAAACCCGGCTGCCGGAAAAAGTGTTGTCCAGATTGGCAAAATTGTAACCAACGGATAAAAACAAATTGTTTTTCAGCCAGGTCTCGCTAAAGGCATGCAAGTTGAGCATGTCATAGGAGGTGCCCTGCTGGTCGGTGACCTTCTGCTGGATCGGCTCACCCTGATAAAACGTTTCCTGACGCGTGTCGGCCAGACTCGCGGTGTCATAGCGAACGCCGGCACCAAAATCCGTGGTGCTGATGTGGTGGGTCACATCCAACGCGTAGCTATCCACCTTCTCATTGATGCTATAAATGGAAGGGGCCACACCCGCGATGGTGGTGGTTAAATCAGGATGCACCGGCCCCCAGATGGTGGAGCTTTTCTCACCATCCCGGAAACTGTGCGTGTATTTGAAAACGGCCTGCGGCAGATCCTTCGGCGTCAGGCCCGCCTCGACCGAAATTTCGCCGCGATCCAGATACAGCGCATCATTCGGAAGCTGATATTGAACACCCGTGGGCGGATAATAACCACCGGCACCGTTATACCAGGTGCGAAAGTCACTGACATTGAAACGGACGTAGCCAAAATCTTCGCGCTGCAAGCGCAGGGTCAGCTTGTAGTCGTTCTGGTCGAACAGCGAATAACCGTCGACGGTCAGCGTGGTTTTTTTGGCAACATCCTGTTGCAAATGGAGATCGCTGATACCGCCGAATGCGCTGTCACTCAACTGATATCGCTGCTGCGCCTGGGCGTTGTTGCCGCTGGTCATCAGCCCGCCAGCCGAAAGATCAATCCAGTTGCTGTAAGTGTTCGTGCCGCCTTCGAACGACTCTGCCGGCGTCAACGCGGGACTATTCGTGCTGCCTGCCTGAGCCGCCGGGCTGCACGACACCAGCATCGCCCCAACCACAATACAACGGCGGTAATACAGCCGCCGGGCTGCCTGTTCGCCTGGTTTTTTTGATGCTAATTTCGTTTTCATCGGCTTTCCGTTTGCGGTTCAGAATCGGAGAGACGGGTTGACGCGCGAGCCGTGCACCGCCTCATGGCATCCCGCCGTCCAGCAGGATCCCTGCTGTAGACGCACCGTGTGATCCGAGCCGCCGATCAGGATGGCGCCGCTCTTGACCTGCTGGAAATGGCATTTGAGACACAGGTTGGAGTTGCGCTCGGTGAGCAATTTGGCGTTCACGCTGCCATGCGCCTTGTGACAGGTGGTGCATCCTTCACGCAACGCCTCGTGTTCAAAAACATAAGGACCGCGCTGGGCCGGGTGGCATTGCAGACAATTTTCCTCCTGAGCGAGCAGCGCAGTGCTGCCGCCGGCGCGCGCACTGCCCTTGTGCGGCGAATGGCAAAGGATGCAGGTCATCCGGCCCTCGGGCACGGGATGGTGACTGGGCAATTCAAACTGGCCGCGAACATCCGCGTGACACTGGAAGCAAACAGTTTCCTTGAGCCGTGATGGTGACAGGCCGGGAGTCAACCCGCCCAACCCGGCGGTCTGCTGGCGTCCGGGCGTAAAGCTGTAAGGCGGCTTCACATCGCCGCCGGAATCCGAATGCAAGCTGCAAGGTCCATGGCAGGATTCACAGCCGACATCCTTGGCGTTCGGCCCGGCCGTCATCAGGCGCGCGTGGTCAGCGGTCTTGAAGCCACGGTAAATTTCATCATGACACTGTTCGCATTCCGAAGATCCGATATATTTGGCCCCCGGCACATTGGGCAGCGCCACGGCCTGCCGCGAAATGGAACTGCAGGAAATTCCCGCCAGCAGCAGCCCGGCCGCGCCGGCGACCAGAACCACGATGCGCACCTGCCAGCACCAGAGCCGGAGTTGCTTGAGCAGGGAAACAGTTTTCATGCGGTTCTTTGGTTCATTTCGGAGTGGATAGGACAAAGGCATCAGCCGATTGCAGCAGGAATGAGGCGTAGAGGGGATTGTGAACGCCAAAACTGCCGTCGTTCAAAATCAGATACAAATCAAACCGCGCCTTCTTGATGTTGTCGGGAATCAACTGCTGGCCGGCACTGCCCGGGCCGGTAAAAGTCACCGGATTATTGAGCGACCAGTTCGTCACCACACCCGCCGGATTAGCCTGCCAAGTCAGGCCGCCGGGGGTGCTGTATTCCCAGGCGACTATACCGTTGGTGGCCAGCAGCGAATTTGTCTGGACACCGGCCCAACGGTTCAAATCAGTTAACACCTGGCATACCTGATTGGAAAGGTTATAGGAAAGACTGGCTTGATATGATGGCCCATCGTGGCAGTTCAGGCAGACGTTGTAGCTCGGGCTGAACGTGTGGTTATGAGCCGAGGACGACGCGGTTTCCGGCGGCATGTGACAGGACGCGCATTGGTTGGTCAGGTAAAACACACCGTTGGTGGAATAAATGGCGGTTGACGGCAATCCCGAGTGGGGACCGGGAAAAGGACTCGGGAGGTATAGCTGTTCGCCGACGGAGCCGAGCAGCAAATTATATTGCAGCGAATAATGCGGAGCGCGGGCGGTGTCCGACCACGCGGCCCCGCGATCATTATGACACTGGGCGCACAGGTTGATGTTGACGCTCGCCTTGTAGGTGTTGGTGAACGACGCCTCGGTGGCCACGTTACTGCTGGTCAGCTCGAAATTGTCGAAGGACGCCATGGGATTGCGCAATTGAAAAGGGTAGGCATTGGTCTGGTGCGGATCGTGGCAAATAGCGCAGGTTTGCGGGACATTGTAATCTTTCGTGAGCACGATGGCCGGGTCGCTGCCGTTAATCATCGCCAGCCGGGCGGAACCGGAATGGCAGACGCCACAGGTCCGGATGTTGTTGGTACTGGCGCTCATCACCTGCAGCACGTCCGGCGTGACCGCCGCGTGTTCGCTGGCCGACCATTCCTCAAACGTCGGCGGATTGGGGTAGCTGGTTTGGCTGGCACTATGACAGCCGCCGCAAACGGTGGCTGCGAGATCAACCTGGGGAATCACCGTTGGATCCCCGGGATTGGCGGCATGGTTAGCGGCCGGTCCATGACAATTCTCGCATTGCACATTGGCCAGCAGCGGAGTCTTGGACGGGCTAACAAATCCGGTTGGCGCCCCGAAACCCACCGTATGGCAAACCAGGCAGGACACATTGGTCTGGCCACCGGCAACGGCAAAAGCGGCATTCGTGAAAGCTCCGAAATGGGGGGTGTTCAGGGCCGTCCCCCGGATATTGGCATGGCATTCGGCGCAGCCCTGCGAACCAAGATAATTCGGAGACGGACCGGAAACGCGAAAAAAGGCGTTGTTGGTGAGAGAAGTGATGGTCGCATTTCTGGCGAGATTGGTCCCCTTGCCCACGGAAGTCCACCTGGCCGCCGCCAAATTTTGCTTCTGCCAGACCTGATAGTATCCCGACGGCCCAGCCCAGGTCACATTGACGCCGTTGGAGACCACTTCAATACCCGTCAGGACAGGCAAACCAGGTATGCCGCCCGGCTGGGCGACGGCGAGATGCTGCACCTGCTGGGCCGCCACCGGCCATGGCCAAACCCACAGGCACGCCAAGGCTAACAACCCGGCAATTTTTTTGATGAATGACAATTTCAAGCAAGCCAGAGTTAGATTTTTACCGGTTTTGATTCATCCGCAGTTCTGGTTCAGCTTTAGCACCTCAAAGCACCAGGGAACTTCGGATGTTCACTTTCATGGATGACAATAGGTGATATAGACGCGGCACAACCAACCATATTTTGTCGGTTAATAGGCGGTAATTGCCCTGCCGGTTTCCGTGACATTATTTCTAAATTGACAAGCCGGTTCGAAGCCGGAAAATGGGCACTGTCCGAAACACATCCGCAACATCTCATGAAACCGAGCCCCACCGCCAGCCCAATCCAGCCGCAAATTCCTCATCGACAGCCTTTGGTGGTGGGGGTTGTCACCTTCGGACTGGGCGTGGCTCTGGCGGGGGCCTGGTTTTATTCCCATCGGCCCGGTTCCGAAAAAAGTGGCGGACTTTCTACCACCACACAAAAATTGCTCGGTCAATTAGCGACGCCGGTGAGCATCCGCTACTATTCTTTGTTGCCGGCCGGCAGTGTCGACGAATCGCTTCAGGCCTTTTCCGCGCGCGTAACGCAATTACTGAACGACCTGCAGACCGCCGGTGGCGGAAAAATCCAGATATCCAGCTTCGACCAGCCGGCGGAAACCAACATCACCGCCGCCACGGTGGACGGCATCCAGGCGTTTAATCTGGACAAGGGAGACGCCTGTTTTCTCGGCATCGCCATCTCCGGCGGCAAGAATAAGGAATGTCTCACCCGGCTCCAGCCGGAATGGGAATCCGCCCTGCCCTACGATCTGGTTCGCGCCATTTTGCGCGTGGCCGCCCTTCCGGCCCCGGCCAAAGTCACCCCGGAGGTCGCCAAGCCGAGTTCCGAAACCATCGCCACGATCAACCGCCTGATACCGGATGTGACCACGGTTTCCGTCGATCAGGCCAACCAGATTTTCAACGCTGAATACCTCAAGCAATGCGGGGTGGTCGGGGCCCAAATGGAAGCCATGGTCAATGATGCCGCGCAGCAGGTGGCGCAGGCACAAACCAGCGGATCGCCGGCGGACCTGGAAGCCGCCCGGAAAAAACTGGCGCAAGCGCAGGTGACCCAAGGGGAAAGACTCAAGGATCTGGCCGTACAACTTCAGATCCAACAAGCCGTCTTTCAGCGAATGAAGTCCGGAGTCCCCAATGACGCAAAATAAACCGGGTGGAAGGCAGATGACCTTTGGTTTCGATTTCCATGCCAGGCACCCAGCTAACAAGACTTTTGGCGGACATTCAATCATCGGTTGCGAAAAAGCCGATTTGAGTTTTGAAGCATGCGCCTCGAAACAAGATGGTTCCTTCTGAGTTGAATATCCGATGAACCGAATCAGGCATTTTATACCGGTTTACGCCTGGCTGGCAGCCAGTTTAGTTCATCCGGCCATGGCGGCTGCGGACGACGGCCTGCCGCCACCAAAGGATTGGGATTTTCGTGTCGGTGTGGGTACAGTTTATACCCCCGCCTTTCTCGGCTCCAAAGATTATCAATTGCTGCTCGTGCCCGACCTCCGGGTGGCTTACAAGGACCGATTCTTCCTTTCGGAAGAGGAAGGCATGGGCTACAACGTGGTCAACACCGATGGCTGGCGATTCGGACCCGTCGCCCGACTGGCCTTTGCCCGGAATGACAATGGCAACAATCCGTTCCGCATCGCCGGGCCGAAATCCGATGCGCTCGTTGGTCTGGGAAATGTCAGCGACACGCTCGAACTGGGTGGTTTTGGTGGATACACCTGGAAAGAATGGAGCGCCCTGGTGGAAGTTCGCCAGGGCGTGAACGGCCACGATGGCCTGATCAGCGATCTCAGCTTCAACTATACCGGTGACATCTCCCATGCTTTTTACCAGGAAGGCCCGCCGCTGATTTTGTCACTCGGGCCGGAAGCCAGCCTGGTGGACAGCAAATACAGCGAAACCTATTTCGGGGTGAACCCGCAGCAGTCTTTCCATTCCGGCCTGCCGGTCTACAATGCCAACGGCGGGCTGCTCAAATACGGCGTTGCCGCCACGCTGATCATCCCGATCACTTATAAAATATCGGCGACGATGGTCGCCGGTTTTGCCCGTTTATCCGGTGATGCCGCCGATTCACCACTGGTGACCCAGCGAGGCTCACCCAACCAGGCCACTATCAGTATTTTTTTCAGTTACGAATTTGGCTTCAACAACAGGAGATAAAGAACAGCTAACGGACGCTGTAAACGGAAACAATCCGCTTTAAGCCAAATCCAATCTTCGCCGCCCCGGCCCGGCAGGAAATCCTCAATGGATGATGGAAACTTCTGCAAAACTCACTTAACCAGTATCAACGTTGCCAGTCTCACGTTGGGAAGAGGCTGATGTAAAATTAAGAGGAAAGTCGCATTGCCCGTTCATTTTTACACCCCTGTGGAAAACGAAAACCCCTCCCCGCTTTCGCGGGAAGGGGTGATTTCAGTTTTGATTCAGCCCGTGATCACGGGGTGTGAACCACGCGATAGAACATCTGCGTGTTGTTCCGCGTTGGCGTGAGGTAGCTGATGGTGCTGCCGGTGCCCGGGATGTTCGTGCTGACGTTGGACCAGTTGCCGGTAAGGGCAGTGATGCCCTGGACCGTGTAGGTCGTGCCGACCTGCGTGTTGAACGCCACTTCCGCCGCCGTGTAAATGGCGATGTTGTTGGTGTCGCCATTGACGAAGTTGGCACCATTCACATAGACCACGCCATTGACGGCGGTCGAACTGCTGAACGGACTGAGACCCAAGGCATACATCATCCAGTTGGGCAAGCCGTTCACATTGTTGATGGCGTTCGGGCCGGCGGTCGAGTTGGTGGCGAAGCCCGGTCCGAAGTAGTTGCTCTGCCACGCATCCGGCAGCCCGTCGCCGTTGGCGTCACCCGACAGATTGCCGATGGAAGCCTTGAGCAGGCCGACGGCGAAGGGCCCGTTGTGCACGCCCAAACTACCGTCCATGCTGACGAACTGGTAGTTGTAAGCGGCATTGAGGAACTTGGCCGGCATGTTGGTATACGTGCTGAGCGAAGTCTTGACCTTACCATCCGCCACATAGTTGTTGGGATTGGCCTGATAGCCTGACGGCGGATAAAGCGCGGACAGCTTGTTCAAGAGCTGCTGAACCTGGGTCTGGATGCCCTGACTGTAACCCACCCCGACATAATCCGGAGCCGGTATATCAAAGTCGGTTACGGTGCCGTGACATTGCGTGCAGACATAGGTGACGGGCACATTGGCAACTACACCGTTATTGGTCACGTTGTAGCTCATTTTAAAGGTATGGCCACCCGCCTTGGTGAAGGCGGGATCCGTGCTGGCAATCGGCTGCATGTGACAGCCGGCGCAGGTGTTGGAGATCACATTGGCATGCGGCGCGCTGGGGATTTGCTGGCCGTAGGTGATGGCATTCACGCCTTCAAGCATGTCGCCCTGCGGACTGTCATGCGTGCCGAAACTGGAACCACCCGCCCAGTTCGGCTGGAGCAAGGGATATTTGGCCATCATATTCGTGACCGAACCGTTACGGCTGTTATGGCACTCCATGCAAAAGCCACCACTGCCTGCGTTCGTCACCACGGTGCCATCGGAGAGTGTCAGATTATAGCCCATGCGCAATTGATGCGGATTCGATGCATTGTGCGGGTCGTGACAGGTCTGACAGTTAATCGGATAATACGTCGTATTCGGCGGGTTGCCTTCTACGGTGTAGGTCGGATAATTGGTGTTGCTGATGTACGTCACAATATTAGTGGAAGAAGAATTCGCCCAAATGATGTTGTTAGGATGCTGGTTTTGCAGCGACATGCCGCCGGCGGTGGCCCAACCCCCGAAACCGGGCGCGGCGTGACAGCGGACGCATTGCGGACGGCTGACGCCGGTGGGAGTTCGGGAGGCGGCCGCGTGGAGTGAATTGTTCCATTCGGCACTCTTGAAATGAGTGCTCAAACTATCATGACATTGTGCACAGTCACCCGCTGCCCAGTTGACAGAAATGGCATTGGTGTTGCCCACCACGCCTTGCGAGAACAAATGCTGGCTGCCGGGGCCGTGACAGTTTTCACAAATGATATTGGCCAGGTTTTGCACCGCCGCCGGCATGGCGGCCCAATTGCTTGGGTTATTGGTCAACACGGCTGGAAAAGTCCACCCATATTGTCGCGCCACATCATCAAAGCCGCCATTGTTGGCAAAGGAATTGGTATCATAACCGGCCACATGGCAAGAGATGCAATTCTGGCTGTAATGTGTGCTCACCAAACCATCCACCGCCCGGGCAAAAAACGAGGCGTGCGGCGTGTTCGTGTAGGTCGGAAAGATGCTCGGCGCACCGGAAAACTGGCCACTGTGACAGGCGGCACAGGTCTGAAGACCCAGATAAGTTCCCGCCGTAATGGTGACGGCCAGATTGGTGGAACCACTGCCCACCGTGGTGATGTTGGCATTCACCGTATAGGTTCCAACCATATCCGGGCGGAAAAAAGCGCGATCGGCCAATTGAAATGCCGGGGTGCCGCTTTCACCGGTATAGCGGTCCGAGGTGTTGTAGAGCGGCACGCTGTCGCTGATCGGCGGAGTAGTCAAAGCGGCCGAGGATCCGACCGGCTTGTTGGTAGAGGCCAATGTCCAGGTGACGCCCACAATGTTGGAGGGGGCAATCGCCGCGTTCACCATGGCATCAATATAGACCGGTTCGCCAAGCGCAACGGTTCCGCAGCCGGCGGAGAACTGGGCGTTCGATCCGGTGAGACCGTAAGTTTTGATTTCCGTGGGTGTCAGCGGCCGCAGGGTGAGCGAGCCGCTCAGGGCCGGTGCCGCCGCTTGAATCGCGGACAGACTACCGAGCCATGTCAGACCAGCCGCCGCTAAGCAGGCCGACATTTTCCAATATGGAGTTGTTTTTTTCATAGTTATGGTTTTTTTCTGTTAATTTCGCCGCCGTTAAATGGTTGTCATGCCGCCGCGACCAGCGCCCAGCCCGGTACCGTCTCCACCGCTTCCCGGACCGGCCGCGCGGCCGGCAAAGTGAATCTGGCCATCAGTTCCGCCGAATGTCCGGCGATGATCGACTGGCACACCGCAAGTTCCTGCTCGCGGTTTTTGGTGTTTTCGCGAACGACCGCTTCCAGGTCGTCAATGTCATACAGGAAAACATTCGGGAGTTCCGCCACCGCCGGGTCGATGTCGCGGGGCACCGCGATGTCCACCAGCACCAGCGGCCGGTTCCGGCGCGCGGCCAAAATCTTCGCCACATCCTCGCGCCACAGAACCAGGTCCGGACTGCCGGTCGAACTGACCAAAATATCCGCCTCGGTCAGGGCCGCCGCCGAATCCTCGAGGCGCACCGCGCGCCCGCCGAATTCCGCCGCCAGCTTTTGCGCGCGTTCCACCGAACGGTTGGCGACCAGGACGGTTTTGGCACCGCGCTTGGCCAGATGTTTGACGCAGGCTTCGCCCATCTTTCCCGCGCCGAGAATCATCACAGTCTTTGCGCTCAGGTCGCGGTCGAAAATTTTCTCCGCCAGCTCCACCGCCACGCTGCCGACCGAAGTGGCGCCGCGCCCGATGGCCGTCTCCGTGCGAATCTGTTTCACCACCTTGCAGGCGGTCTGAAAAAGCCGGTTCATTTTTTTGCCGGTCAAGCCCGCCGCCTTGGCCGCTTCATACGCGGCTTTGACCTGGCCGGTGATTTCCGTTTCACCGATCACCATC
>CAIJNQ010000303.1 GCA_903822015.1 uncultured Verrucomicrobia subdivision 3 bacterium
AGCGGCTGCAGCGCCCGCGTGCAGAGATAAAAATTTATGAAAACACCCGCAGAACTGTTCTCCCTCAAAGCCAAAGTGGCGGGCGTCATCGGCGGCACGGGCGTGCTGTGCGGCGAGATGGCCGAAGGTCTGGCCAGGGCGGGGGCAACCGTGGCTTTGGTCGGCCGGGATGCGGTCAAGGCGCAAGCGCGGCTGGAGGCCATCACCCAGGGCGGCGGCCGGGCGGAGTTCTTTCCGTGCGACACGACCTCCAAGGCCGGGTTGCAGCAGTTACTGGCCGACGTGCTGAAGAAATTCGGCCGCGTGGACATCCTGGTGAATGGAGCCGGGGTGAATTCGCCGACACCCTTCCTCGATATTCCCGAGGAAGAGATCGACCGGATCCTCACCGTGAATCTGAAAGGGCTCATGCTGGCCTGCCAAATTTTTGGCAAGCAGCTGGTCGGCCAAAAATCCGGCAGCATCATCAATCTCGGCTCGGCATCCGGCCTAACGCCCTTGTCGCGGGTGTTCACCTACTCGGCCTCGAAGGCGGCGGTGCATAACCTTTCCAAAAACCTGGCACGGGAGTGGGCGACGGCGGGCGTGCGGGTGAACATACTGGTGCCCGGCTTTTTCCCGGCCGAGCAGAACCGCAAGGTGCTGAATCCCGAACGCGTGGCGCAAATCATGGGCAAGACGCCGATGAAACGGTTTGGCGAGCCGCAGGAGCTGGTGGGCGCGACACTGCTGCTGGCGTCGGACGCGGGCAGCTTCATCACGGGCGCGGAAATCGTGGTGGATGGGGGATTCGATGCGGCGAGCATTTGAGCCGAGGAGACTTTATCACACAGCACCCGAACCAAACGAAAAGCCAGCCGAGGGAAAACGCGACGCCAGGGGGCCTGGGGTTTTAAGGATGCTATTTTGGCGGCGGCAGGTCCACGTTGGCCGGTTCCAATTTCGGAACCAGCAGCTGGATGATTGCCAAAGCGAGCAGATAACCCACGGCCGCGGCGATGAAAATTGGAATGTAGCTGACGCGGTGGTCTTTCAACCAACCCACGATCAGAAACAAGGCGATGCCGCCCAATGAACCGGCCATGCCGCCGAGGCCAGTGACGGAGGCAACGACGCGGCGGGGGAACATGTCGGAGGCGAGACTGAAGAGGTTGGCGGACCAAGCTTGATGAGCCGCGCCGGCAATGGCAATGAGCGCGGCGGAAATCCAGATTTTGTCGCTAATGGTCGCGAACGCCACCGGAAACACACAGGCGGCGAAGATAAACATGGCCGTCTTGCGCGCGCGGTTCGTCGTCCAGCCGCGTTTCATGAAGTGGCCAGCCAGCCAGCCGCCGCCGATGCTGCCGAACGAGGCGACGACGTAAATGGTGGCGAGCGGCCCCATGCGGCCCTTTAAATCGGTGCCAAAGCGTTCGGCGAAAAACACCGGCGCACCGAACAAATAAAACCACCAGAAGCAGTCGGTCATGAATTTGCCGACGATGAAACTCCACGCCTGGCGGTATCGAAACAACCGGCTCCACGGAACCCGGATGGAAGTTTCCGGCGGCTCGCTGTTGATGTGGGCCAGTTCAGCCGCGGAGACCCGGGGATGGTCGGCGGGTTTTTTATAAAGGCATAACCACCCCGCAATCCAAAACAGGTCAAAAATGCCGGTGATAAGAAAGGCACCCCGCCAGCCAACCTGATGGCCGCCAACGAACAAGTGGTTCAGCCAAGCTACCAGGAGCGGCAACGCCAGCGGGACCAGGAGACCGCCGACATTCGAGCCGGAATTAAAAATCCCGGTGGCCAGAGCCCGCTCGTTTTTGGGGAACCATTCGGCGGTGGTCTTGATGGCGGCGGGAAAGTTGCCGCCTTCGCCGAGCGCGAGCAGGATCCGGCAGATGAAAAACCCCGTAACCGTGCAGGCCAGCGAATGGCTCATCGAAGCCAGGCCCCAGAAACCGCAGGCGAGCGCAAAGCCCCAGCGCAGGCCGACCACGTCAATCAGCCGCCCGACCACCAGCAGGCTGACGGCGTAGGCGGCATTGAAGGCGACCTGCAGGTACCAGTATTGGCCGGCGGTCCAGCCGATTTCCTTTTGCAGTTCGGGGGCCAGGTTGCCGAAGACGCCGCGGTCAATGTAATTGGCGGTAGTGACCCAGAAAAGGAGTCCGCAAATGACCCAACGGTAATTGCTCGTGGCGGGAGCAGGGCTGGAATTCATGAGAATAAAAACGGTAATTCAACGGCACGGGTCCTTCAAGCATTGAAATCGAAACTTTACAAAACGACCGTGCTTTGCGAGGCTAGACGTATGAATTGGAAAAATTTTCTGCCGTTTTTGCCGGTGTTGCTGCTGGCGGGTTGCACCTCGACGTTCACCCGGGTGACGCCGCTGGAGCAGCCGCGCAATGCCAATAATCTGTACCCCGTGGAAGTCATCTTTAAATCAAACCAGCAGGCGATGCGCTGGGAAAGCCTCAAGCCGTTTGTGCTCGTCAACGGCGACCTGTATCCATTGCGCCCGGTGCCGATCGTGCCGAATCGCTGGGAAGGTTTTGTGCCGGTGCCGCCAACCGCCAACGGGGTCACCTACCGTTTCAAGTTCGAATACCTTTACAACAACGTCGGCACGGAACCGCAGCCGGGGAGCGCGGCTTCGCCACTGTACAATTTGAAGATTGTAGACCAGTAAAACCGGCGGGAATAAAACAGGCGCGGACAACATAGTCCGCGCCTTTTTATTGGTGGAAAGAGGAGGGGAATCAGCGGCGCGGGCGCAGCAGGAGAACTTTCTTGTCCGAACCATCCACCTCCACGCTATACGTCTCCACATCGGGGTCATCCTTGAACGCATGATGCACGATGCGACGGTCAAACGATCCCAAGGGTTCCAATTCGACGGGTTCGCCCCAGCGCCGGACTTTATCGGCCGCGTCCCGGGCTTTTTTTACGAGGGCCTCGCGCGCCTGGAGGCGGTAACCGCCCACATCCACGGTGATTTTCGGCACGGTGGCATCCTGCTGAAAGAGGATGCGATTGGTAATGTACTGCAAGTCGGCGAGCGTCTGGCCATGACGGCCGATGAGCCGGCCGGACTCCTCGGTTTTGACATCGAGCAGCAGGCCGTCGTCCAGTTTGTGTTCCTCAACCGTGGCCGGGAGATCCAGCAGCGCGAGGATTTTTTCCAGGGTTTCTTTGGGGTGCGCGGACATGCGATTATTTTTTCTTTTTTGACAGCGGCGTCAAGGGGGAAACGGTGACGGCGGGGGCCACGGTAACCACGATATTTTTCGTCAGCTTGGTCTGCACGATGGTCAGCAGGTTGTTGACCGTCCAGTAAAGCGCCAGCCCCGCCGAATAGTTGTAGAGAAACACCAGGAACAAGAGCGGCATGTAACGCATCATCTTGGCCTGGGCGGGATCCATGCCGGGCGCCGGCGGGGTGAGATGCGACTGCCACAACATGGACGCCCCCATCAACAGCGGCAGCAGGTTGAAGGGGAAATCGATCCCCGGAATCATGAATAGCGTATCCGGCTTGGACAAATCGGTGACCCACAGGAAATGCGCGCCGCGGAGTTCGATCGCGCTGCGAATCATCGTAAAAAATCCAATGAACACGGGCGTCTGGATGAGCATGGGCAGGCAGCCGCTCATCGGGCTGACCTTGTTTTTCTTGTAAACCTCCCACTGTTTCTGGGTGAATTTTTGCAGGTCGTCCTTGTACTTTTCCTTGAGGGCCTTCAATTCCGGAGCGAGCGCCTGCATCCGTTTCATGGAGCGCGTGCTGGCCGCCGTGAGCGGCCAGAACAGCACCTTGATGATCACCGTGATCAGCACGATGACCACACCGTAGCCCAGGTTGGTCACGTCGTGCAGCCAGTTCATCGTCAGCAACAAACCTTTGGCGAAAAAGCCGAAGAACCCGAATTGCATCACGAGATCGGCGTTGTTATTGAATTTTTCACCGATGAGCGCCAGCGCCCGGTATTCCTTGGGGCCGGCGTAGAATGTGATCTGCCGTTCGACCCGGGAATTGGCCGCGACGGTCTGCGCCGGGTAAATCAACGCGGTCTGGATGCCCACCGGCGGCACGGTCGGGATCTGGTTATCCAAAGTCAGTGACGGTAAATCCACCGGCAAAGCCATGACCTGCTGCGCCGGCTGTTTCGGCATCGCGATCAGGGTGAAAAACTGGTTATGAACAGCCGCCCAGACGACATTGCCCGCGCCGGCCTCATAAACCGTTTTCGGGACCCGGGGAAAGAAAAAGAAGGCCGTGGTATTCCTGCTGAAATAAGAAACGGCGCAGTCCTGCGGGGTATTGGTGCCATTATACCACATCGCGCCCAGATACATACCATTGTCGTCCGGTCCCATCGGCGTCGCGGTGCCGATGACCCATTCCTGCGCGGGGAGGGCGACCGGTTTGTCCGAGGGGTTTTCCAGCCGCACCTCCGCGCTCACCAGATAATTGGATCCGATATGGAATTCCTTCACCAACCGCAGGCCGTCCGGTAAAACTTTTTCCGCGCGCACACCGTCAGCGGTTTGCTGCAACGCAAAATTGCCATCGCCGACCAGTTCCGGATCACCCAAGATCGCTAGCACCGGCGCGGGCGCGTGGGCGTTCAACGTGGCGACGCCGTTGGTCGCCACTTCTTTTTTCCAGCGCAGCGAAGTGCTGTCGGGATATTTGCTCAACCTGACGGATTGCAAGCCGCCGCCGCGCGACGTGAAGGAATAAGTAGCGTCGGCATTCGTATAGCTGATGAAATGTTCCGGCGCGTTGGTGGGAATCAATCCTGACTCAACATCATTGGCAGAGGCTCGTGCAGATGCTTTGTTCAACTGACTGAACACCTCCGGGCCATTTGTTAAAACGCCAGCAGCTGTGGTGGGCGAGGCAACGGGATGCCTGCGGGCATACTGCGCCTGCTGTTGCGCAAACTTATTCTGCTCGAAAATCCAGACGCCGAACAAAAGGGCGCAGAGAGTGACAACAATAATGCCGGTGCGATCCATGAAAATCAGGGGGTGGGTTTGGGGGAAATTCTGAAATCTGAAATTGGGATTCCGGGTTCCGGGACCGGGTCGCGGCCGCATCTACCCCAGGGATGACAACGGCAAATTCGTTTCATCGCCAGGCAGCTTCCCCACAGCGCGCCATGCGCCCGCACGGCAGCCACGGCGTATTGCGAGCAGGTCGGCGTAAAGCGGCAGCCGCCGCTGGGGCCAAACAGGAAAATCTGCGCGGGCGAAAGCGTCCAGCGATACGCACGGATGGCGAACACCAAAATATGTTGGGCTGGATTCACAGTTATTTCAGCAAACCTGCGCGTCGCAATGTCGTCAAATAATCCTTCTCGACTTCCCCAAACGTCCTTCCCGCAATCGAATTCCGCGCCACGAGAATGATTTCGACGGGCTGCGCCAGTTCATACTGGTGCTGGCGGAAACATTCTCGCAACAACCGCCTGGCGCGGTTGCGCTGGACGGCCCCGCCAATTTTCTTACTGGTGACCACACCCAGTCTGGGTTTCGACCCTTCCGGGAGCTTCTGCCAGTTAGCAATCAGGCAGCCCAAGGCGAGGCGCTGTCCCTGCTGCCGGATACGCACAAACGCAGAACTCTGCTCGATGCGGGCGGATCGGCCCAGACGTTTTGGCGGTTCGGCGGGCGCGGGCACGCGACATCAAACCGGCGTCAGGCGTTTACGGCCGTTCCGGCGGCGGTTGGCCAGAGTGGCCTTGCCGCTTTTGCTCGAATTACGATTTAGAAATCCGTGCTGGCGTTTGCGGCGGATCTTTGACGGTTGATACTGGCGTTTCATAAATTCAATTTGGTGCGCCCGGGCGCAAAACCCCGATTTTACGGAGCGGGGGAGGGTATCAATGAAACGCCTTGTGTCAAGACGCGGTTGGGGTTTGAAACCCGCCATTGATTTAAGCCGTAACTGCGGTGATAATGCCTGAAGTAAATTGATGGAATGCCATTTATGAGTTCTGAACTAAAAAACCTGACCCGCGACGTGGAAGCGTCGGTGGTTCCCGTCGGCACCAAAGTCACCCTGCAAAAGGGCGAACAGGCGCACATCACGCAATCGCTCGGCGGCAGCTACACGGTCATCGTCAACGGCAACATGTTCCGCATTGCGGAGAAGGACGCCGACGCGCTCGGCATCGAAGTGATGGCGGCGGCAGTCGCCCCACCGGTTACCGGCCCACTGACCCAGGAGCAGCTTGAGAAACAGATGTGGGACGCCCTCAAGACCTGTTACGACCCCGAGATTCCGGTCAACATCGTTGACCTGGGCTTGATTTACGATTGCCACCTTACACCCATCGGCGCGGGTAATTTCAAGGCCGAGGTGAAGATGACATTGACCGCGCCCGGCTGCGGCATGGGACCGGTGCTGGCGCAGGACGTGCAGAGCAAGCTCATCTCGCTGGAACCGATCGACGAGGCGAACGTCGAGCTTGTCTGGGACCCGCCGTGGAACCAGGGCATGATGACCGAGGCTGCGAAGTTGCAACTCGGACTGCTTTAAGCCATCGATGGGCATAGATGGACGCAGATGGAGAATTCCATTCAAATTTATCCGTTTCGGCTTTTATCAATGCTGATCTGTGTTTCAGCTGTGGCTAAATAATTCCAATGAATAAAACCGTTGACTGGGCTGCGCGGCGCAAGGATTTTCCGATTCTGGATCAAACAGTCCACGGCAAGCCGCTGGTTTATTTCGACAACGCGGCCACGTCACAGAAGCCGCGCCCCGTGATTCAAGCGCTGGTGCATTACTACGAATGCGACAACGCCAATGTCCATCGCGGTATCCACGAGTTGAGCAATCGCGCGACAAATGCCTTTGAGTCCGCGCGAGCGCGCGCCGCGAAATTCATCAACGCCAAGAGCTCCGACGAAATCATTTGGACGCGCGGCACAACGGAAGGCATCAATCTGGTCGCCACCACCTGGGGCGAAAAAAATCTCAAGCACGGCGACGTGATCCTGCTCACGGAAATGGAGCACCATAGCAATCTGGTGCCGTGGCAGATGCTGGCGCAAAAAACCGGAGCGAAGATCACCTACATACCCGTCACCGGCGATGAGGGCCTGTTGGATTTATCCCGGCTGGATACCCTGCTGGCCTCGCAGGTGAAGATTTTCTCAATGGTTCACGTCTCAAACTCGCTGGGCACGGTGAATCCCGTCGCCGAACTGTGCGCCCGTGCCCGGAAACATGGCATTGTCACGCTGGTTGATGGCGCGCAAAGTGCCGGGCATTTGCCGGTGGATGTGCAGGCCATCGGCTGCGATTTTTTTGCGTTCTCCGGCCACAAGATCTGCGGGCCGACCGGCATCGGTGTGCTCTGGGGGCGGCCGGAAGTTCTGGAGGCCATGCCGCCGTATCAGGGCGGCGGTGAAATGATTCTAACCGTCGGCTATGACAAGACGGAATTCAAGCACCCACCCCACCGGTTCGAGGCGGGCACCCCGGACATTTCCGGCCCGATCGGTTTGCATGCCGCGATGGATTATCTCGACGCCATCGGCCGGGATAACATCTGGCGCCACGATCAAGAGCTTGCCAAGCACGCTTACGAAAAACTGGCCGCGCTGAATAACATCCGGCTGTTCGGTCCGAAAACAAATTCCGCCAATCGCGCCGGGCTCGTGAGTTTTCTGTTGCAGGACGTACACGCACACGACGTGGTGACGCTGGCGGACCAGGCAGGAGTGGCGCTGCGCGGCGGCCACCACTGCACCCAGCCGCTGATGCACAAGCTGGGAGTGGAGTCCACCGCCCGCGCGAGTTTTTATTTTTACAACACCATGGCCGAGGTCGACCGGTTTGTGGAGGTGGTCAAGGAGATTCAGAAATTTTTCGGACAATGACCGCGACTCAAGTGAAACCACAATCGCCGATGAGTTCAGTGCTGGAGACGTTTCCCGGCGCCCAGCGGGCCCTGTTCCGCCGTTATCACATCGGCGGATGCAGCAGTTGCGGGTTTCAACCGACGGAAACGCTGGCGGAAGTCTGTGCGCGCAACGGCAACCTGGACGTGGCGGAGGTGCTGGCGCACATCCAAGCCAGCCACGAGCAGGACGCGAAAGTTTTAATGGCGCCGAGGGAACTCGCCGAGCTGCTGCAAAATGACAAATCGGTGAAGCTGGTGGACGTGCGTTCGCGCGAGGAATTCGAGGCGGTGAACCTCGCGGGTTCGGTTTTGCTGTCGCAGCCAGTGATGCAGCAACTGATGGCGACCGGTTCCAACACCCATCCCATTGTGGTGATTGATCACGCGGGCAAGAACGGTCTGGACGCGGCGGCTTATTTCACGGGGCACGGTTTACAGAACGTGCGCTGCCTGCGCGGCGGCATTGATGCGTGGGCGCAGGAGGTGGAGCCGACGATGCCGCGCTACAAGCTCGGCTGAAATTTGAACCGCCAAAACACGAATTTTTTCAGACAGATTTCACAGAATTGACCGAGTTTTCGAAGGACGGCCCACGGGGACGCCCGCCCCACTGGTATTTAATTCTGAAAATGTTGTTAATTCTGCCTAAACGTTGAACTTGAACAGCAACACGTCGCCGTCTTTCACGACGTATTCCTTGCCTTCCATCCGGTAAAGTCCTTTTTCGCGCGCGGCGGCGACGGAGCCGCATTTCACCAGATCCGCGTAAGCCACGGTCTCGGCTTTTATGAAGCCCCGCTCGAAATCGGAGTGGATGACGCCTGCCGCTTTCGGCGCCGTGTCGCCGACATGGATGGTCCAGGCGCGAACTTCCTTTTCACCTGCTGTGAAGTAGGTTCGCAAGCCGAGCAGGTGATACGTGGCGCGGATGAGCGCGCCGACACCGGATTCGTTGACGCCGAGCTCCTTCAAGAAATCCTTCGCCTCGGCATCGGACAGGTCAATCAAATCGCTTTCGATTTGCGCGCTGATGACGACGGCCTCACAGGCGAAGTGATGCGCGGTGTATTCGCGGACTTTGAGGACGTAAGGATTCTGGCCGGCGGTGGCGAGGTCGGATGCCCTGACGTTGCAGGCGAAAATTGTCGGCTTGTCGGTCATGAGCCAGAACAAACGCGAAATCGCCTTTTCCTCCGGCGTGAGTTCGAGGGTGAGCGCAGGTTTGCCGGCGTTGAGGTGCGGTTCGATTTTTTTCAGGACATGTTCCTGCGCGAGCGCCTCCTTGTCGCCGCGCTTGGCGTCCTTGGCAATACTCGCGAGCCGTTTTTGCACGGCCTCCAGATCCGCCAGCACGAGTTCAGTCGTGATGATTTCGATGTCGCGCACGGGATCAACGCTCCCGGTGACGTGATGGATGTCGGCGTCGTCGAAACAGCGGACAACCTGCACGATGGCGTCGACTTCGCGGATATGGGTGAGGAACTTGTTGCCGAGACCTTCCCCCTGCGACGCGCCTTTGACGAGGCCGGCGATGTCCACAAATTCAATCGCCGCCGGAATCACGACGCCGGTCTTCGCGATTTGTTGCAGCACATACAGGCGTTCGTCCGGCACGGTGACGATGCCGACGTTCGGGTCGATGGTGCAGAACGGATAGTTCGCGGCCTCAGCCTTGCGCGTGCGGGTGACGGCGTTGAACAGGGTTGATTTGCCCACATTGGGCAATCCGACGATTCCAGCTTTAAGCATAATTTAATTGTTGGTCTGACCGGGCGCCAGGCGATGGATTAGGGGTGGATGATGCCGGCCGTGTCGGGCCAGTTGCCACGCGATGTGGGTGCCCTGAAGCAGGCCGAAAATGATCAGGCAGATTCCGGAAAAATGCTGGAGCCGCAGCAGCGTCTTTTCGCTGAACCGGCCGTGGCCGCGCGACACACCAAAACTCAAGAGCAGGAACCAGGTGTTCGTGCCGAGCGCGACGCCGCCGACGCAGGCCGCCTTGGCGGCGAACGAATCACCGTCCACCCATTCGCGCGTCATCAGGTTGGCGGCGAGGACGATCCAGAAGAGCAGCACGCCCAGGTTGCCGAGCATGCGCACAAAACCGGTCATGAAGGCCGAGTGCGGATGAAATTTCTGCTCGAGACGCGCTTCGATCTTTTCCGAGGTGCTTTCGAGCTGGGTCGGGAGGTGAACGCCTTTGGCCAGCAAAAATTTAAAACCGATAAACAAGATGAAGACAAAGCCGAACACCTGCAGAAACGCCTGCACGACGCCGTGGTCCAACAGCGAGGAAAAGCCGGTGAACGAAAAGGCGCAGTAAATGGTTTCCATCGCAGAGGCGCCGAAGCCGATGAGCCACGCCCAGAGAAAGCCCCGTTGCGCGCCCTCGTTGAGAATGGTCAGATTGACCGGGCCGAACGGGATCGAGGAAAAAATCAGGCCGCAGAAAAATCCCGCGAGGCCGGCCAGTAAAATGGGATGCGAATCCAGCATGGCTATTCCGCCGTGTCCGGCTCGTCGTCTTCCTCCTCAATGCCGCGCCGCCAGGCGCGCGACAAATATGGACGCACAAAGCCGTAAACCAGATAAGCCGTGAAGACCAGCGGTGCAAGCATCGGCAGGACATTTTCCCAAAGGATCAGGAAAAATCCAACGCACAACACGATAAAGAGCATCTTGAAG
>CAIJNQ010000304.1 GCA_903822015.1 uncultured Verrucomicrobia subdivision 3 bacterium
GCCGTCACTCCGCTCGCCCCGGGAGCGGCGTTTGCGGAATTGAAGAAATTTCTGGTAAAACACCACGCCTTTGACGGCGCGCTAGGCGATGAGCTTTACACCCTTGCCGAACCGGACAGCCTGCATCATTTGTTCAAAGTTGCGAGCGGACTTGATTCCATGGTCATCGGCGAGACGGAGATATTCGGCCAGCTCAAGCAAGCCTACGAACTCGCTTTCAGACACAAACATACCGGTGCGCGGCTGAACAAAGCCTTCCAGCGCGCCTTCAATGTCGCCAAACACATTCGCACCGAAACGAACATCCAGCGCGGGAGCGTGTCCGTGATGTCCGCCGCCGTGGATCTGGCGGAAAAAATCTTCAGCTCGCTCGCCGAACACGAAGTGCTGGTGATCGGGGCCGGTGAAACCAGCGAAAAGACGGCGCGGGCATTGCTTTCCCGCGGTGCGCGTGGCGTCGTCGTCACCAACCGTTCGCCCGAACGGGCCACGGCGCTGGCGGCAGAACTGGGCGGTCGCACCGTACTGTTTGACAAGATCATAGAGGCGCTGGAGCAAATCGATATCGCCATCAGCAGCACCGCCGCGCCGCATCACATTCTTGACCGCGGGATTTTGGAGCCGCTGATGCGTCGCCGACGCAACCGGCCGCTGTTACTCATTGATATTGCCGTGCCGCGGGACATTGATCCCGCGGTCAACGGCCTGGACAATATTTATCTCTACAACGTGGATGACTTGCAATGCATCGCCGACGATTATCTGAACTTGCGCAAAGAGGAAGTTGTCCGGTGCGAGAAAATCATCACCGAGAAAGTTGCGGTCTTGCTGGAGGTGAACCGTTTTTCAGCCCCGGAATCACAGCGGAGGAACACAGTTCGATAAACCGCAGCCGGCTTTGTTTGCTTTCCATCCGGGCCGTTCTGTGAAAATCTGTGCCGGATTTTATGCCTGAAAAGCCGATTATCATTTGCACCCGGGGCAGTGCGCTGGCCCTGGCCCAATCGAACATGATTGCCGCGATGTGTCGCGCGGCCTTCCCCCGATTGCGATTCGAACTGAAAATCATTAAAACCACCGGTGACAAATTACAGAAAGCATCGATGGCCAAGACGGACACGAGTTTGCCGAAAGGGCTGTTCACCAAGGAACTCGAAGTCGCGCTGATCAAGGGCCAGGCGGATCTCGCGGTGCATAGCTTGAAAGATTTGCCGACCGATCTGCCTGCCGGCTTGATTTTGGCCGCCACGCCGAAACGGGAGGATGTGCGCGACGTTTTGATTTACCGCTCGGCAGAATTTCTCCAGAACCAAAAGGAAAACATCAAAGAGCAAGCCGACTGGTCGCCGGGGCAAGGCGATTTGCGCGGCTATCCACCGCACCTGAAACTTAAAGATTTTCCGAAAGGGGCTACGATTGCCACCAGCAGCACTCGGCGCAAACAATCGTTACTCGCGGCGCGGCCGGATCTGAAGATCGTCGAGATTCGCGGCAACGTGACGACGCGGATGCAGAAAGTCGCCGAAAACGGCGAGCTGGACGCCACCATTCTCGCGCTGGCCGGCATGAAGCGCTTGAACTTTGGCATCAACACCGATGGCACCATCAAGGGCGACGCGGTGCCGGACGGTTTGCTGGCGACGGTTTTGGATCTGGACGTGATGCTGCCGTGCGTGGGGCAGGGTGCCATTGGCATTGAGATTCGCGCCGATGACGAGCGCATCGGCAAAATTGTCGAGCGCTTGAATCATTTCAACACGTTCCATGCCGTGACGGCGGAACGCGCCTTTTTACGCGGCATGGGCGGCGGCTGCCAGAGTCCGGTCGGTGCGCACGCGGAAATTATCGGCGACAAGATTACCCTTCGGGCAGTTTCATTCCGCGACGAAATGGCGAAGCGCGGCGAGGCGAAGCGGCCGATTGCTGAAGCCGCCGCGCTGGGCGAACAAATTGCGGCAGAGCTAAAGTGATTTAGTAGTGCCTTTTGTCCGGCTTTTTCTGCCAGGCTTGGAAAACCGCCAGCGCTTCGGTGCGCAAGACCTGCCGCATGGGAATTTTCCGCTTTGATACCGGCTGGCTGACTTCGCGGTAAATGAAGGCATCGTCGAATGCGATTTGCGCGGCATCGTGCCGGGTGTTGGCGTAATAAATTTTTTTTAGGCGCGCCCAATAGATTGCCGCGAGGCACATCGGACAGGGTTCGCAACTGGTGTAAAGCTCGCAAGCTTCCAGATGGAAAGTCTTGAGCCGCCGGCAGGCGTCACGGATGGCGAGAATCTCCGCGTGCGCCGTCGGGTCGTTGGCGGAGGTGACCCGATTCCAGCCACGACCGACAATTTTACCGCGGCAGACGATCACTGCTCCGAAAGGTCCTCCGCAGTTCGATTGCATCTTTGCCAGCGAAAGTGCAATTGCCGCCCGCATGAATTTCCGGTTCATGAAAAAAGTTTAGATGCAATTCCGCAGCCGCAAAGCAACTTTTCAAGGGAATTGACAGTCTGGATCACAGGGAAGCCAAAGGGGTTTGATAAAGCCTGCGCATAAACAAAGCTGCAAAAAAGCCCGCAAACATTGATTGAAATCAACATCGGCGGGCTGTTTAGAATGGTGGAGCCTAAGAGGCTCGAACTCTTGACCCCCACAATGCCATTGTGGTGCTCTACCAACTGAGCTAAGACCCCATCCGGA
>CAIJNQ010000305.1 GCA_903822015.1 uncultured Verrucomicrobia subdivision 3 bacterium
TCCAGAAGTTGATTCGCAAGGCCGCATCTGGCTCACCATCGCCACCACGCGGCCGGAGACGATTCCCGGCGACACCGCCGTGGCCGTGAATCCGAAAGACCCGCGTTACGCGCATCTCATCGGCAAGCACATCGTGCGTCCGCTGCCCGCCGAATTGCCGCGCGAGCAGAAGCTCATCCCGATCATCGGCGACGAGCATGTGGATTTTGAATTTGGCACCGGCGTGCTCAAGGTCACGCCCGCGCACGACAAGGCGGATTTCGACATCGGCGCGCGCCACAAGCTGCCGCTCATCGAAGTCATCAATGCCGACGGCACGATGAACGCCTTGGCAGGCGGGACACTATCAGGACTCGACCGGTTCAAGGCTCGCAAAGTTGCGGTGGAAATTCTCACGGAACAGGGCGTGATGATTGAAGCCAAGCCTTACGAGAACAACGTCGGTTTCAGCCAGCGCGCGGATGTGCCGATTGAACCGCGTTTGAGCGAGCAATGGTTTTTGAAATATCCCGCCGTGCCGGAATCCAAGGCGTGCGTGGCCGAAGGCCGGATGAAATTTCATCCCGACCGCTGGGCGAAAGTTTATGACCACTGGCTGACGAACATTCAGGACTGGTGCATCAGCCGCCAGCTTTGGTGGGGACATCGGATTCCGGTGTGGACTAAAATATACGGAGCGGAAATTCCTCAAACGGATTTGCTGCATGCGATTCATCTGGCAGCAACAAAGTCGGATTCCTCAAAATTAACGGTAGAACATGCTAAGTTTGGCCAAATATTTTGGGACTTTACACAATACTCATTTCATAAATTGCATGAGTCGTCTCTTCAATTGAAGGACAAGTCTTTTCTAAAAGTTACGGCTTTAACTTTCAATGAAAATGAGGCTCGTGTTCTCACCGAAGAAGGCTTCACCCAAGACCCCGACGTGCTCGACACCTGGTTCAGTTCGTGGCTGTGGCCGTTCGCCACGATGGGCTGGCCGGAGCCGACCGAGACGTTGAAGAAATTTTATCCGACCACCGACCTCGTCACCGGGCCGGACATCATTTTCTTTTGGGTCGCCCGCATGATCATGGCCGGCTACGAATTCATGGGCGAGGCGCCGTTCGCGCTCCCCGATGCGATGCCGTTCCAGAACGTTTATTTCACCGGCATCATCCGCGACAAGCAGGGGCGCAAGATGTCCAAGACGCTCGGCAATTCGCCCGATCCGCTCGCGCTGATCGCCCAATACGGCGCGGACGCCCTCCGCTTCGGCACCATGCGCAGCGCACCGCTCGGCCAGGACGTGCTCTTCGATGAGAAGGACGTGGAACTGGGCCGCAATTTCTGCAACAAGCTCTGGAACGCCTGTCGTTTCCGCCAAATGGTCGGCAATACCGACTTCCCAATCCAGGGCGAGATCGAACCGACGCTGCTTTCGAGCGATGACAAATGGATTCTGCTCAAGCTGGACGCCGCCATCCGTGAAGTTTCCATCGCGCTGAATGAATACAATTTCAGCGAGGCGACGGCGGCGCTCTACCGCTTCTTCTGGAGCGAGTACTGCGACTGGTATGTGGAGGCGAGCAAGGCGGTGCTGCGGCCGTCTACCGATGTTTCGCCTTCGTCCCCCGGAGGGGAGGGCGCTGGGGTGAAAGGACAGAATGAGGCTGCGCCTGAAATAAAGGCCACGCCTCACCCGAACCCTCTCCCCCCCCGCTGCGCAGGGCGGAGAGGGAGAAGCAAGAAAAGCAAACACGCTCGCCGTGATTGATTTCGTACTATCGCACACGGTGCGGATGTTCCATCCGTTCCTGCCTTTCATTACAGAGGAGCTCTGGCACGGCATGGGGTTCGCGACGGACATGCCGGACAATCAGGGAGGCAAGACGATCATGAACGCGCCATGGCCAATGCCGCTGGACGACGATTTCAAGGGGCACTACGGTCTTGATGACTGCTACCTGAAAATCGCCGACACGAAATACGAACTGGTTTCGCAGGGCCGCAACCTGCGGCGCGAGGCGAATATTTCGACGGCCAAAAAAATCCACTATATCTTGAAACCGGTGAATCATCTGCCGGCGCAGGACATTGAAGTCATCCGGCTGCTGCTCAACGCCGAAGCCGTGGAGGTGAATGAAAATTATCAGCCGCCGAAAGGCACGCTGGCGGCGCGGACCGAACTGGGCGAACTCTATCTGCCGCTGGAAGGCTTGCGCAGCGCGGAAGAACTGGTCGCGGAGAAAACTCGGGTCGCCAAGGAACTGGAAAAGATCGAGGCGGAAATTACGAAAGTGGAACAAAAGCTGGCGAATCCGAACTTCACACAGAAAGTTCCGCCGGCGGTGTTACAAGAACACCAGCAACGGCACGCCGAATGGCAGGCCAAGCGCGCCGCCGTGAAGGCCGCGCTGGATGCGTTAAGCTGAGCCAACCTCACCTAACCCCAACCCTCTCCCCTCCATCCGATGGCGCGGAGAGGGGGAATTATTTCCAGCCTCACAGTCATATCATAACTGCCTTCTGTTCAACAATTGCTTAAGCTTTCGAGAACTAACAACAAATGCTCCCTCGCCCGCCGGACGGGAGAGGGTCAAACTGAGGGCAGGTTTTCTTTAATTCCGGCTTTCCTAATTAAATCGCTCGTCTAATTTTTGTCCGCAATGGGGCACGGACTCGTCACCGAAATCGCCATCTGCATCATCGCCGCGTGGATCGTGGCGGTGCTGTCGCAGGTGGCGCGGCAACCGCTACTGCTGGCATACCTGGTCGCGGGCTTCGCCATCGGGCCGCACGGCTGCAAATTCATCACCAACGCGAACGACATCGCGACGATCTCGGAAATCGGCTTGAACCTGCTGCTGTTCATGATCGGGCTGGAGATCGACCTCAAGAAAATGCTGAGCGCGGGCAAGGTCATCACCGTCACCGCCGCCGTGCAAATTCTCGGATGCGTTTGCTTTGGCTGGGTGGTGTTCGACCTCATCGGTCCGGCGCAAAACCGGCTGGAAGCGGTGTATCTCGCGACGGCGGCGGCGATGAGCAGCACAATCATCATCGTCAAAATTCTCTACGACAAACGCGAACTGGAAACACTGGCGGGCCGCATCACGCTGGGCGTGCTCGTCTTGCAAGACATTGCGGTCATCCTGTTTCTGGCCATCCAGCCCAACCTGAAAAATCCCGCCATCAGCCTGTTGCTGCTGGCGCTCGGCAAGGTGATTCTGCTCGTGGCGGTGGCGTTTGTCGTCAGCCGGTTCGTGCTGCCACCGGTGTTCAAGCTGGTCGCACGCCTGCCGGAACTCGTGCTGGTTGGCGCGCTGGCGTGGTGTTTTGCGATGGCGGGATTCGCCGGCTGGCTCGGCCTGTCCACGGCAATGGGCGCGCTCATCGCGGGCGTGATGATCTCGACCTTCCCATACACGCTGGACGTGGTCGCCAAAGTCACGAGCCTGCGGGATTTTTTTGTGACGCTGTTTTTCGTCGGCCTCGGCATGAAAATTCCGGTGCCGACCTGGGGCTATGGGCTGTGGACATTTTTCTTCTGCGTGTTCCTCATCGGCAGCCGGCTGGCCGCGGTGTTCTCGATTCTGTATTCGCAGCGGCAGGGCTATCGGGTGAGCCTGCTGCCGGCCATCAATCTCTGCCAGATGAGCGAACTGTCGCTCGTGCTCCTCGCGCTCGGCAACGCCAGCGGCGACGTTTCCGAGAACACCGTCGGCATCGCGGCATTTTCCTTTGCGTTCCTCGCCGTGGGCTCGACCTACGCCATGCTGCAGAGCGATTCACTGCTGCGCCAGGCCATACCCTGGTTCAACAAAATGGACTTGCACGACCTCGACCAGACCACATTCATCGTCGCCAGCGACAAAAAGCACAAACGCATCTGCCTGCTGGGCTTCTCGTGGACGGCGAGTTCGCTGGTCGAGGAAATCCAGCGGGAACAGCCGGCACTGCTTGCGGAAATGACCGTGGTGGATTTCAACCCGCTGGTCCATTCGCGGCTGAAGGAACGGGGCGTGCGGGCGATTTACGGCGACATCACGCAGCGCGACGTATTACTGCATGCCGGCCTGGCGGAAGCGGAAATCGTCATCTGTTCTTTACCCAACACCGTATTACGCGGCGCCAACAATTTGAAGATGCTGCGACAGGTCCGCGAGTTGAACCCGGCAGCGCACATCATCGTGCACGCCGAACTGCTATCGGACATTCCGGCGCTTTACAAGGCCGGGGCGAGCTACGTGAGCACGCCGCGTCTGCTGGAAGCCGCCGACCTGCTGCATGCGATCGACGCCGCCGAAAAGAAGTTGCTAGCAGAAAAGCGCGCGGCACAATTGGACCAGCTAGAAGCCCGCACCGAAGTCATCCCCTAACATCCGATGAAAACCGTATCCACCCAATCAGCGCTGACTGCCGCAGTGAAGGCGGCGCGCGCCGCCGGCCAGATCATGCACGCCAACTGGCACAAGCCGAAGCGCGTCAACTCCGCCGAGGCGCACGACATCAAGCTGGAACTCGACGTGCGCTGCCAGGCGCTCATCGAAAAAATCCTGGCGGGCGCCTTTCCGCAGATTCCCGTGCTCGGCGAGGAAGGCAGCACCGGCGATGTGAACGCCGAGTACCGTTGGGTCATTGATCCGATTGACGGAACGGTGAATTATTTTTTCGGGATACCGCATGCCGCCGTTTCGATCGCCCTCCAACACCGGGAAAAATCGATTGTCGGCGTGATCTTTGATCCGTTCACCGATGAAATCTGGACCACGATCAAAGGCGCACCGACGCGGTTGAACGGGAAAATTGTCCACGTCAGCAAGCGTGGCAAGATAGAGGAAGCCGTCATCGCCATGGGGTTTTCCAAGAGCCAGGACAACCTGAACAAAAGTCTGCCGCACCTCATCCGGCTTTCCCGCCGCGCCAAAAAAATCCGCATCCTGGGGTCCGCCGCGCTGGAACTCGCGTATGTGGCCAGCGGGCGACTGGACGTTTACATCGAACGCACCATCAATCTTTGGGACGTAGCGGCGGGCTCGCTGCTGCTGGAAAATGCCGGCGGCGAA
>CAIJNQ010000306.1 GCA_903822015.1 uncultured Verrucomicrobia subdivision 3 bacterium
GACCTATCCAGACCGCCTGACTGGATGCTATTATCCAGTAGGCATAGTATAGCTGAAAAAAAATCGTCAAGCCGCTACGCGGCTGGTGGGGGAAGTCTCCCCCACACCCCCTCTGAGGCAGAGCCATCAGAGACACAGAGTTCAGAGCAACAGAGGGCAGAGCTAAAGAACAGGGGCAGAACACAACAACACCACACGAAAGCCGAGGTTGTTGTAGCGGCCGTCAGGGAGAAGCCAGTAGCGGACGGCACAACGAGCGTAGACTTGAGCGCAGTTCCAAGAACCGCCCCGCACGACCCGTCTAATTTCGTCCCCAGACTGCAAGTCTTCCCGTTCAGGGTCACCAGGCCGGTAAGGATATTTAAAGTCTGGTTTCATAAAATCCTTGCCCCACAGGCTGCGCGTCCATTCCCAGACATTGCCCGCTATGTCCAAACAGGCATCCGAACTGACCCCTAGCGGGAAAATGCCTACGGCACTGGTGTCGCCTATGCCGGATTCACTGGTGTTGGCGCAGTCTTCGCGCCAGTCAGAACCCCATGGGAATGCAAGACCTTCCATTCCTGCCGCCGCCCGTTCCCATTCTGCCTCACTGGGCAAGGTGACGGTTTCGCCTGCCCCGATTTTACCCGCTTTGCGCCATTCCACTGTCAACCAAGCGCAATAGGCCAGCGCGTCATGCCAAGTCACATTAACCGCCGGGTGATTGCGTTTTTCCGGTTTGTCTGCATCCGGCGAGTCCCACGTTCGCTGGGTGGCTTGGGCAAATCGCCGATACTGGCCATTGGTCACCGGGTACTGGCCAATCTTGAATGCAGGCAATGTCACGCGATGTCTGGGTTTGGAATCATCCATGCCGTCATCACCCATCCAGAATTCGCCGGCGGGGATGGCAACAAGTTTTTCCAAATCACGCCCGTCACCCAACACGCTGAGGGTGCCACCGGCGATGGCCCGGTCCACGGTGGGCAGCCAGCCGCGTTCGGCAATGGCTTGCAGCCAACGCCGCACCCGTTGGCGTTTTTGCTCGTTGCGCGAGGCGGTGTCCGGGCTAGGCTCGGCCAGCCCGGTCTCCCATAACACCTGTCCGGCCAGCAATGCGCCCCAACAATCGGACTCCTTTGCTTGCCCATGCGTAGGGGGTTCGTCGCACGGACAGAGCGCATCCGCCAGACTCCATACGGCTTCCGGCGTGCCGCGCATGACCTTGGCCGCCGCCAACAGTGTCGCCTCGCGCCAGCGGGTCGGGTCCACGCACAACAAACGGCTCAGTTGGTCGGGAAACCCGTCCACGGTCAGGTGGCAGGCGGCCATGTATTCTTGAAACGTGCGGTGGGGAAATTGGTAAAGGCCCACGCCATGGCCCGCCAGCAAACCGGCGCGGTCGCGCAGGTATTCTTCCAACAGCTTAAGATTGATTCCTGTCTTGTTGGGCGTGGCATTCCATAACGCCATCACCAGCTTATCCTGGCGGATGTCCGCCGTGCCGAGCAAATCGGCTTGGTCGCGGTGGGCCTCGAAGGCGAGCTTGTCCAACTCGCGCCGGATGTCATCGCGGCTGGCGTTCAGCCACTCGCTCAGGCTAGGCTCGATTTGCTTTGAACCGTCCGGCTTGTAACTCACCTTCAGGCTTTCCCATTGGTTTAACAGCAGTTCCACCGCCTGGGCGTAGAGTTCTTCGCGCTTTTCCGGCAATGCGCCGCCGCGTTCGGTGTGCAAGCGGGCGATCAAGGTCAGCAGCAGCGGCCGCTCGGCCAGTTCGGCCAGCCTGTCGTTGTGTGCGATGGTGCGCTTGAGCAACTCGGCGCGGCCTTTGGCATCATTCTCCGACAGCCGCGACAGTTCGCTCATATGCGCATACCAAGCATCGACGAAACGCTGGATTTGCCCCGGCGAGAATGGCAGCAGCGCGGCCTCGGCAAACTCGTGCAGTTTCCAGTCTTGGCGGGTATAGGCATAGGTTCGGCTGGTGGCGAGGAAACGGCACTTGTCGAAGGTGTCGGCGAAATCCCGCACCGCCTGCTTGATCTGTTCGCGCCGCGCCTCGGGGTCGGGCACCTCGTCCAAGCCATCCAGCAGGATCAAGCCGCCGCTTTCCAGCAGTTCTTGCTTCAAATAGGGGGCGAAATCGCCGAGTGCAGATTGATGCAGGCGTTTTTCGATATGCTGCCATAGCGTGGCGGCATTGACCGCCGCGTTACCGGGCAAATCGCTGGCAAAGTCGCGCAACACCACCGGCACCGGCAACAATGCGCCACGATCCCATTGCTGGGTTTTGGGTTTGTCGTCAGTGCTATCCGGTTCGGGCGGGATGGGCGCGGTCAGCATGTCCAAATTGACCGAGGTCGAACCGAGCATTTCGCCAGCCATGCACAGCGCGACGAAATTGATGAAGGTGCTTTTGCCGCTGCCAGGCCCGCCCAGCAAAACCAGCTTGCGTTCGGCATTGAACCGGTCGAGGACGGATTGCCTTGCGCCGTTGCGCCCGGTTCTCAGTTTGTCATCGCCTGACTCGTTGGCAAGCCTAGCATCCCATTCGCCGTGCTGGGTCAGCAGGGCGGTGTAGACCGATGACAGCCGGATTTGGGTGTTGGCACTGTCGCCGGCGAATAGCGCCAATTGATTCGCCTGGTTGAGGATGCGGGCCAGATAGGCGCGGCGCAGTTCGCCCTTGCCCGCGCCGGGCTTGGATGCCTGTTGTATGATTAGACCGGTGTTGATGTTGCCATAATTGTTGCCAGTCACAGCCACGGCATGGGCGGCTTGGACAATGGTTTGAAGCTGTGCGCGGATGGCGGCGATTGCAGTGTCTACAACATCATCCGGCAATTGTCCGCGTGAGTTTTCCAATGCGGCGATGTGATCGTTTAGTTGTCGCAGTTCGGATGGCAAGTCTGGCATTTCGTATCCTTATGGCAAAGAGATGGGTGTGGTGTGCCCCACTGTTCACAGTTGATTAACACCCTAATACCTTTGCCAATCCGCTCCGCCCACCGGGGAGATGACGGTAAAGCGTAGACGGGGCGATGTTGAGGCGCTTCGCCACGTCTTCGACGGTGATCTCAGGGTCTGCCAGCAACGCCTTGGCGGCTGCCAAATCCTTTGCACCCAAGGCTGAGGGCCGTCCGCCGCGACGGCCCCGCGCC
>CAIJNQ010000307.1 GCA_903822015.1 uncultured Verrucomicrobia subdivision 3 bacterium
CGCCGCTGGTGGCATTTGCCTGCGGATCAAGGTCGAAGAGGAGCACGCGCTGGCCGAGGGCGGCGAGGCAGGCGGCAAGGTTCACGGCCGTGGTGGTTTTGCCCACACCACCTTTTTGGTTGGCAACAGCGATGACTTTGGTTGGCACTGGCCTGATTAAATGAAAAACGCGCCGGCGTATCAAGCGCTCACCGCGGAATTCAAAAGCAAAAACGGAGTTTAGTTGCCGGGCACGGAAAAGCTCACCTGCTGGGCAAACGGATTTTGCGAATTAAACAGCGAGGCGACAGGCTGAAGACTGGTGGCCGGATTAGTGGCGGCAATGATGCCGGTCGGTTCCGCCGGTTGCGCCAGCGCGGCGGGGGTTGCCGCGGCAAAAGAATTGGACTGCTGCACGGAAGCCTGTAAAAGCGGCTGCGGTGCGGATTCCGGCCGGTCAGCATAGACAAAACCGAATACCAGAAGCAAAAACAGCGCCGAGGCAAACGCGCCGGCAAAGGCCGGTTTGAATTCAAACACTTGAAGCAGTTTCAACAACCACGGGGCTTCGGCCGAAAAACCGCCACCTTCACCCGCCCGGATCCGGCTAATGACATCGCCTGAGAAATTATTGAAGTATCCGGGCGGCGGCGTTTCGTGCCCCTTGAATTTCAGAAACTGCCGCAATGTGCCGAAGTCATTCTCGTTTTCGTTCATGCTGGTTTCAAATAATCGGTTAACAACGACTGCAACTGCTGTCGCGCATAAAATAAACGCGACCGCACTGTCCCAATGTTGCAATCCATGATCTCTGCGATTTCCTCGTGCGACTGCCCCTGCACATCCTGCAACACCACGACTAATCTATGAGGTTCAGACCACGTGAGCAATGCCGCGTTCAATTTTTCCTGCAATTCTTTCAAGCCTGCGTCACGGCGCGGCGTATTCTCAGAAATTAATGCCACCAAATCGGGATTGTTCTCCGTGTTGAAGTCCAGATCGTTCAAACTCATGTGGTTGCGATTTTTACGCTGTTTCAGGAAATTGATCGTCTTATTCACGGCAATCCGGTAGAGCCAGGTGTAAAAACTGGAACCGCCCTTAAAAGATTTCAGGGCTTGATACGCCTTGATGAATGAATCCTGAGCTAGATCGTTGGCGTCTTCATGATTCGACGTCATGTGATAAACCGTCGCGTAAATGCGCTCCTGATAGCGCTGAACCAGTTCGTCGTAAGCCTTCAAGTCGCCGCGTTGCGCGCGCCGTACCAAATCCATTTCCGCCACCGGAGCATCAGCGGCGGGTTCCTGGTCAGTGCGTTCAGCTGGTTCGGCCATAATCATGGTCACTGGATACTAACAGTCAAAGCGCCGGTTTGTTGCGCTAAAAAATCAGCCAACGCTAAAAGTCCGGCCCGGCCACTGGATTCAGGCAAAATTTTCAAGGCCGAGCGTGCCTGTCCCAGATACTTCGCAACCACTTCGCGCGAAGGTTCAAAGGTCTCATAACGGATGAGCATTTCATTGACGACCGCCAGATTCTCCGGCTTCCAGTCCTGGATCAAGTGTTCCAGTTTAGCGCGTTCGGAGGTACTCGCCCGCTCCCAGGCGAGCAACACCGGCCAGGTCAGCTTGCCGTTCGCCAGATCCGTGCCGAGCGATTTGCCCGCCGCCGTCTCCGAGCCGAACAAATCCACACAGTCATCGTACACCTGGTAGGCCGTGCCGAAAGCCGCCCCAAATTGCCGCAGTGCCGCGCGCTCAGCCCCGTTGGCGTCGCCTAGAAACGCCGCCAAGTCGCATGAAAGCGTGAACAATTCGGCGGTTTTCATTTCTATGACCCGAAAATATTCCCGCCGGGATAATTGAAAATTGCGGCGGTTCTGCGTCTGCAAAATTTCGCCGGTGCAGACAGTGTTCGTCGCCATGGCCACTGCGCGGCAAACTTCTGTCGTGGGAAAACCCGCGGCGAGCTTCAAGGCTTGGGCAAACAGGCAGTCGCCGAATAGCACGGCGATTTCATTGCCCCAGTTGGCGGCGAGTGTGAGTTGGCCGCGCCGGATTTCCGCCTCGTCCATCACATCGTCGTGAACCAGCGTTGCCAGATGCACCATCTCGATGATGACCGCCGCCGTGACTTGCGCCTCATCGACTTTGCCGATGGCCGAGCCGGCCAGCGCGACCAAGGTTGGGCGCAGATGTTTGCCGCTGCCGTTCAACGCGGACTGCGCATAAGGCACGATTTGCGGATCAAAGTCGTTGGCCTGCAGAATAAGTCGCTGGGTAACCGCTTGTAGAAAGGGATTTACCTGTTCCATGATCTGATTCCAGGAACGGTTCGTGTTCATTTCCGGCGAATCGGTTGAAACCGATGTCGCCGCTTTTGATTCAGCAGCCAGCATTCGCTGATGAATCTACTTTTGCCAAGCCCCCTAGTCAAACCACTTGTGCGGTCATCAATCAAAAAGCGCGAACGGTTTTGGCCGTTCGCGCTTGCAGAAACAATCCTTTGATCAAGCTTTCGGTGCCATTTCCTGGTCGCGCTCTTCCATCGCCGCCTTGCGGGACAACCGCACGCGGCCCTTTTCGTCCACCCCGAGGCATTTGACGGAAATCTCGTCGCCGACTTTTACAATGTCTTCGGTATTCTTTACGCGGAAATTTGCCAGTTCGCTGATGTGAACCAGACCATCCTTGCCCGGGAGGAACTCGACGAACGCACCGAATTCCTTTACGGTGACAACTTTGCCGCGATAAATCTTGCCGATCTCTGCTTCCGCCGTCATGCCGGTAATGGCTTCGCGGGCGATCTTCATGCCTTCCGCCGAGACGGAGAAGATGTTGACCGTACCGTCGTCCTCAATGTTGATTTCGCAGCCGGATTCCTCGACGAGGCGCTTGATATTCTTGCCCCCCGGGCCGATTAGCGCGCCGATTTTTTCCGGATTGATGCGAATGACCTCGATGCGCGGGGCATATTTGCTCAATTCCAAGCGCGGAGCGGCGAGTGTCTTGGCCATTTCTGCCAGGATATGCATCCGGGCTATGCGTGCCTTTTCCACCGTCTCAACCATGAGCCCGAACGGAATGCCCTTCAGCTTTAAATCCAGTTGGAAGCCAGTGATGCCCTTTTCCGTGCCGGCGATCTTGCAATCCATGTCGCAATAATGATCCTCCCAGCCAATGATGTCGGTCAGCAGCTGGTATTTGGAAATCTTGTCGCCGCTGTACTCCGTGCAGATGCCGACGCTGATGCCGGCCACGGGCCGGGTCAACGGCACGCCCGCATCCATGAGGGCGAGCGTGCCACCACACACGGATGCCATCGAGGTGGAGCCGTTGGACTCCATGATCTCGCTGGTCACGCGCACCGCGTAGGGATAATCCTTGGGCAACATGCACTCGATCGAACGTTCGGCCAGGGCGCCGTGGCCGATTTCACGCCGGCCGGGACCACTAATGCGTCCAGTTTCGCCGACGGAGAAATTAGGGAAGTTGTAGTGCAGGATGAATTTCTTCTCGGTCTCGCCGCCGGTGTAGGAATCAAACTCCTGCGTGTCATCGCCGGTGCCAAGGGTAGCCAGCGTGACCGCCTGCGTTTCGCCGCGGGCGAAAATCGCCGAGCCGTGGGCGCGCGGCAGAATGCCGACTTCGCTGGTGATCGGACGCACCACGTCAAAGGCGCGGCCATCGAGGCGTTTCCCGCTCTCTAAAATCAATTTACGGACGGCTTCCTTCTGGATGTAATAAAACGCGTCATTGATGACGAACTGCGTGACTTTTTCCGCACCAAATTTCTCGACGAGCTTCGCACCCACTTCGTCTTGGATCGCCTTGACCGCGGATTCGCGGGCGAGTTTGCCGGGCGTGAGCAGCGCGGGCACAAATCGGTCGCCGGCGAGGCTCTTGGCTTCATGGAGTATTTCGTCCGGCACCACATTGACGGTGATTTCGCGCTTTTTCTTGCCGGCCTTCGCGGCCAGTTCCTTCTGCGCGGCGATGACGGGCTGGATGACTTCCTGGGCGAATTTCAACGCAGCGTTGAAGTCGGTTTCGGAAATTTCCTTGGCCGCACCTTCATACATTACGATGTCCTTGTCGTTGCCGACGTAAACGAGGTCAAGATCGCTATCCTGCATTTCGGCATGCGTCGGATTGGCAACAAACTTTCCACCAATGCGGCCCACGCGCACCGCGCCCAGCGGCCCGGCCCACGGAATGTCACTCACCGTCAGGGCCGCCGAGGCGCCGATGATGCTCAAAATATCCGGATCATTCTCGCCATCCGCGCTCAAGAGCACGGTCTGAACCTGGACTTCATTATACCAGCCCTTGGGAAACAGCGGGCGGATGGGACGATCGGTGAGGCGGCAGGTGAGGATTTCTTTTTCCGTGGGACGCCCTTCCCGCTTGAAGTAACCACCGGGGAATTTTCCAGCGGCGGCGGCTTTTTCGCGATAGTCAACGGTCAGGGGGAAAAAGTCCTGGCCGGGTTTGGCCTTGGTTGCCGCAACGGCGGCTACGATGACAATGGTTTCGCCAAGCTGAACGGTGACGGCGCCGTCAGCCTGTTTGGCGAGTTTTCCGGTTTCAATGAAGATCTGCTTGTCGCCCAGCGGGGCGGTTATTTTTTCTGGCATATGAGTCTGAGCGTTGCCGCCGGAGGAACTTCAGTGAATCCCGAATTTTTCGGGACTGAATGAAATCACTCGGAGGCAACGATGTTTTGTTCGCGAAGTTTGGTTGAAGATCGGGCCGTTCGCGTTTCCAGCTCGAATCTGAAAGCGGAGCGCGGCCGAAAAAGCCGCGCTCCCGCAAAGTGTTAATGGCGCAGCTTCAATTTCTTGGCCACCGTCTGGTAGCGGAACAAGTCCACGTTTTGCAAATATTCGAGCAGGCGGCGGCGCTGGCTCACCATCATCAGCAGCCCGCGACGCGAACTGTGATCTTTCTTGTTCGTCTGCAAATGCTCGGTCAAATGGTTGATGCGATGCGTTAGCAAGGCAATCTGCACGTCGGCCGAACCCGTGTCTTTGGCGTGCACTTTAAACTGTTCAATCGTTTTCGTCTTAGCTTCCATAGAATTTCAAATCAAAATCAATATAAGAGGGGCGGATTGTAGTTGGACCTTGCCGGAGAGTAAAGAACTTTAACGGCACTTTAAGTGGTGACTAAATTCGATCATTTAACCGGGTGGCCGGTCTTTTCCCAGACCCGGAACGCGGGCATGACCACTGTCTTTTCAAAATCATTCCGGGATAGATAATCCGCCAGCACTCCATGCGGATCGTAAATATCCGGGCGGGAAATGAAGATGATCCGGGGTGCCACAGCGGCCGCCAGATCACCGGCCGAGGGATTGACCAAGGCAAAGGCCCGGCCCGCCTGGTTAAAATTTGTCGCTAATGAAAGATGATAATACGCAGCCGTATTCGGATCCGCGCTCCACCAAATTGTTTGGCGGTCAGCCAGCGCGGTGCGAGCCAATGTGGCCGCCGACCGGTAATCATCCTTCGCGTGACGGGTTACGAATCGCAAAGCGAGCTCGGAAGAAAGGCACATTGCAAAATATCCGACGACCAATAATTTCCCAATTCCGTTGCGCTGCCAAGCGGCGCTGGCACCGAGCCCCAACCAGAAAATGACCGCCGGCAGCAGTGGCGCGAAGTGTCTCCCCAAAACGCGGAAATGCATGACGAAACCCGTAACCAGGATAAACACCGCCGGAACGGCCAGGATGCCGACCAGACCCAGAATTTTTTTCCGCGGATAATTTCCCCATGCCTCCCGGAAGGCATAAAAATTCAAGACCAAAACCAGCATAGCGAATAACCCTAGCTCGGGCGCATAGGGCCTGAAAACCTGCAAGCCGCCATCGCGGATTTCCAACCTGCCCGGCCCCAACCCGGCGAATCCAAACAATTCATAGCCGATGAACGCGGCATTTTTCCAATCAGTGGTCGCGATATCACTCGCCCGCGCACCGGCTTTAAGCGTCCAGAGATAATAAAAACCAAGTGCTGTGAGCAGAACCATGATGGTGAGCCAGGCAAAAATGTGATTACGTATTGATTTTAAAATCTGCTCCCGGGGGGCCAGATAAATTGCGGCAACCATGGCGGCTACCGCCCAGATCATTCCCAGCATGCTGGCACCGGAAAGCGCAACCAGTGCCGCAGCAAAAACCCAGACCCAGAGTGATTCGCCGGGTGCGGAATCCATCGTTCGTTCACTCCAGTGGCAAAGCGCAGCTGAGAGAAACAGGCCGGCACCAATCTGCATCGCGTAAGGCCGGGCTTCGTTCAGATAATACCAGACAAACGGATTGCAGACGGCGACCAGAAAAACTGCAAGTTGCATTCGTGGCTGTCGGGCCAGCGCAAAGCTTAAAGCGAGGAGTCCGGGTAAAATCCAAAAAAGGTTCACCGCGCGCAAGGCAATTTCACTGGAGCCAAAAAACTGTCCGCAGAGCCAGATCCAGAACATATAGAGGGGCATCTGCAAGTCGGAACCGCCGGCATGGCGCATCTCTTGCCACCAATTCAGGAGGGTGGTTTGTTGCGCCTTTAACGCAGTGTAGGATTCATCAATCCAAAGGCTTTGGCCGCTGATCGCGATGGCGCACAGGGTGGAGGCGATCAGTAAAGCAATCGTTAAGCGGCCACGTGACGCGGCGGCCGGTTCAAAATGTCCTTTGGAATCAACCATTCAGATTCAGTCGCTGGTAATTTTCCGAAATGAAAGCAGTCGGTTGAGGTTGTATTGTATCAGCACCGCCACCAGAATCGTCATCAGTTTTGCTAAGTACTTGTTCCAACCCAGCCAGCCCACGGTCAGCTGGAGAACACCGGCGGAGGCGGCCCAGCCCAGTGACGCGACCCCGAAAAATGACAGCAAGCGCAGCATTAGACGGTCGCGGATCCTGAAATTGAACCGCGCGTTGAGGGTAAAGGATAGCCCCGTGCCGGAAGCATAGCCCACGGCATTGGCGAATTGATAATGCCCGCCGCCCCATTTAACTAGGGTGGAATAAACCAGAAAATCAAGAATGGCACCACTGCCACCAATCAGGCAGTAAAGCGCCAACTGCCGGTTACCATGAAACAGGGCCGCCAAATTGTATTTCATCAAGAAAGGCGATACCCCGGCGCGGTGAGGATCGTTTTGAGTCTCGAAAAATTTTTAAGGACACTGATGATGACTTTCGGAATCTTACCCGGCGGCAAACCCCGGGATGTGCCGGCGCGCTGGCGGTAAAGCACCGGCACCTCCATGACCTGGAATCCGCTGTAGACGGCGCGCAGGGCTAATTCGGAGGAAATAAGGTGGCGGTTGACCCAAGACTCATTGGCGATTTTGCGGATGACGGCAATTTGATAAAGCCGGAAGCCGGCGTCGGCATCGCGAAAATGAACTTGAAAATATATCCGCAGCAGATAATTGTAAGTCCAAGTCATCAACCGCCGGTAAAGCTGGTCGCGCCGGGCCGTTCGATAACCGCTGACAATGCCAAAGCTCTCGCAGTGCGGATAAAGTTTCCAAAAGTCCGCAAAATCCTGTTTGCCCCCGGTGTCGCTGAAGAAGACGTAGGGGTTTTTTGCCAGCGCCACGGCGTCGCGAAAGGCTCTGGCGTAACCCTTCCGTTCGGTGCTCGTCGAATGGATGATCCCAAGCTCGCTTTTCAAGCGCGCCAGGATTTCTTTGGTGCCGTCGGTGCTGCCGTCCTCGGCTACAATCAGCTCGGAGCCGGGAAGTTTCTGGATGATTACCGAATTAATCTCGCGGATTTCTTTCTCGATTGTCCCGCCTTCGTTGAAGACGTTGATAATGACACTAACGGGCGTTTTCATTTTCCCAACATGGGACACAAGAAACCACCGGGGTGGCAAGCCTTGATTTGTCAGGCCAGGATTTCTTTGGCCTGCTTCATGGACCGCTCAATCACTTGATCCATGTTGATATACTCGAAATCACCAAATCGTCCGTGCAGGGTCAACCCAGGCTGGCTCTGGCAAAAGTCCCGCAATGTTTTCATGTTCCCGCGGTGATGCAGGTCGTAAATGACATAAGCATGTTTTTGCCGCAAAATGTTCCGAGCCTGGACGACGTTGGCATCATCAATGAATTTCAGCCGCACCAGATCTGCCACCACGCGGTCGAGCAGTTGCTCATCGTTTAACAGGGAAATCTGGTCGCCGTCCCGATAAGTCACTTCCACCATCAATCGCGTCGACCCATCACGCTCGTCTTCCGGCACCAGAAAATCCAGCTTGGAAATCCGGTGGAACAAAATCGCCTTATCCGGCACCATAACGGCGAAATTGTCGCCCAGATGATCGCGGGTGACATGGATCAGACAAATCGCAATCGAGTTGAATCGCAGATTTTCCGCCGCCCGCCGGACGGCTTCGGGGACGGCCGGCTGCAACAGGGGAATCATTTCCGTGACCGGCATGGTCGAAACCACCCGGTCGCAATTTCTCTTTTCGCCTTCGGCCGTCAGCACTTCCCATCCATCGGCCTGTTTTGCCACCCGCTGGACGGTCGCGCCCGTGCGGATGGCCACCTTGCCACCCAATTGTTTCAGGAACGCATGAAGCAGCGATTGAACTCCGCCCCGTTTCGGATAATAAAAATGCAGCTGATGAACATAACCCTCGGTGGTGACGCCCGCGGCGCTCTTAATGATGTCTTCGCGCGGGGGTTTGGGGATCCGGTCTACCATCTGTGTGTCCATGAAAGCCGGATCAAATTTCCAGATTTTTTCGTTATAGGGCCGCAGGTAAAGATTGGTGATCCCCTCTCCGAATGTCGCCAGAAAAAAACCCAGCATGTTTTCCGGCGGATAATTTTCATACGGATTATTCAAAAAAGCGTTCAGGCAAAAGTCCCTTTCAGACGCCGAGAGCGCGGAAAGCTCGTTTTCAAAGGGGTACTTGATGAAGCGTCCGTCGTGAAAGATTTTGTTGGAACGCCGTAATTTATGGACATTTTCGCCGAGCAGTTGGACCATCAGCTCCAGCACTTCCTTGTTCTTGGAAAAAATGATGTGCGGACCAACATCACAGCCGATTCCGGCAAACGGAAACGAGCGGCCCCCCCCGCCGGGATGCTCGGCCTTTTCCCACAG
>CAIJNQ010000308.1 GCA_903822015.1 uncultured Verrucomicrobia subdivision 3 bacterium
GCCAAGCAAATGATTTATTATTGCGCATCCTTAACTTTTAGCACGGCAGGAGGGATTAGAACACTGTGCGAGTGGCGCACAGGGGAGTGCGGGTGGCGTACAAGCAACGAAAAAACGGCGCGGAATCATCCGCGCCGTTTCCCCTCCCCAACGCTGGTCTACTCCTCCCCGGCATCCTCCTGATTCCATTCAGGATAAATTTCCTCCGGCAACTGGCCACGTTTGATCAGGTCCTGCAAGTCGCGGATGATGGTCTTGCGGGCCACGCTGAAATCGCGCGCCAACCCAGAAATAATGGGCCGCTCGACCGCGCCGCGCAGGCGCTTGATCAATTCATACTGCCGCGCCAACCGCTCGGTAAAGCGGCGGTCCGGCTCCGAGGAGTCGGCTTTTTCAGCGCGTTCGAGCGACTGGAGCACCGCGACGGTTTCGCCGATGCCACATTCCGTCAGGGCAATTTCCACCGTCCGGTCCAATTCATCCAAATCCACCGGTTTTTCCAAGGTAAAATGCGCCGCGTGCGGACCCTGCAAAGCGGCCAGCTGTTCCCGAATTTTCAAGGTGCCGGAAATCAGGATAATGGGCACGTGCGCGGCGGCGCTTTTAAGGCGGGGCAAAAAATCCACGCCACGCTCCCCGGCATCGAGAATGTTGTCGAGAATGATAAGATCGGGCCGGGTTTCCAACAGCGCCTTGAGAGCGGCGGTGCCGGTGGTGACACAGGTCAACCGGTAACCGCGCAGCGCCTTGGCATAGAGCTTCAGCTGCTTCGGGTCGTCCTCGACCAGCAATATGGAAGCCAGATTTTCCATGATCTCATCCAATCAACCGCGAGTTTAAACCGGGCCGGTAACTTTGGCGCTGTGCGTTTCGCGCACAGGGGGAGCCGCGACCGGGATCAACAAGGTAAATTTCGCGCCACGGCTGGGTTCGCTTTCAACGCCGAGGCCCAAGCCGATCTGTTGCGCGATGGAATAAACGAGGGACAGCCCGAGGCCGGTGCCGGGTTTAACCCCGCTGCGCTTGGTCGTGAAGAACGGCTCAAACAAACGTTCGCGAATTTCCGGCGCGATGCCCGGACCGGAATCGACCACGCTCAATTCCAGATAGTGCGGGGACGGTTGGGGCCACAGGACATAATGGCCGGGCGGCGGGGACGAACGGGCGTGCAGGATGATTTTCAAACTGCCCGCGCCCTGCATGGCTTCGGAAGCATTCACCAGCAGGTTCAACAGGAGTTGTTCCAGCGAACTGCGGGTCAGGGCGACCCGGGCCGTATCGCGCTCCAGTTCCAGGGTCAGCTTGATACCACTCAAAAATTCCCGGCTCAGGAGAGAAACGGTTTCGTCGACGACGGCGCCGACGTCGATCAGATCCCCGCGGTTTTTTTCGGCGCCCGCATAGCCCAGGACCGAACTGACCACACTTTTACCGGACAACACGGCCTGCTCAATATCGGTGACGTGCTCCTGGATTTCGGCATCGCCGACGGCCCGACGGCCGATGAGTTTGCCCGACATGCGGACGACCGAGAGCAAATTATTGAAATCGTGGGCGATGCCCGTGGCCAGCGTCCCGAGCGCCTGCATTTTCTGACTATGCATCAACTCGACCTTGGCGAGATCCAGTTCGCGGTTGCGCTGGGCGGTTCTGGCCTCGGCGGCCACGAACCGCTCAATGGCGATGCGATGCCGGCGCAAAATGAGGAGCGCCAAAATGGTGATCAAGAAAAAAGCCCCGAGGCAGGTGAGGGCGATGACCTGCCAGCTGCCGGCATCAAAACGGCCGGGCGGGCGGGCGGCGGCGGCGGGCCGGACAGACACGCCCCAATCGAGATTCATGCCGGCGAGGGTGCGGCGCAATGCACCCAACCGCCATACTTCCAGCATATCGCTGGCGGTGGCCGTCACGAGCGTCGAACCGTCCGAGGAGAACCGCACGGTATTGACACTTTGCGCGACCGGGGAAATCAGGTCGCACATTTCCGCATCCGACGGCCAGTCGCGCAACTGCAAGACCTGGCGTTTGCGGGAGAGGACGAGCAACCGGCCATCGGGGCCGAAGGCGAGAGCGCCATGCACCAGAGAGGATTCATCGCGGGGAAACTCCTTTTGAAGGCGCCAGTCGCCCACGGACCAGACCGAGTTCCGACTCATCCCGGACAAACCGAGCCAGCGCCCGTCAGGGCTGAAGCCCACCACGGAAGTATCGGCCGGGAGCGAGGCAACCCGCGCACCCGTGGTTCCATCCCATATCTCCGGGCCGTCAGCAGAGAAATTGAAGCCGGTCGCGATCCAGCGACCGTCGGGACTGATGGCAAACCGGCCGGCGCCGGTGGGGCTGGCAGCCCCTTTTAAATTGACGCTGCGCCACCGGCCCTGGAGCACGACGGGGGGCCGGGCGCCGGACAAATCGAGGTTCACCAGCCGCTGATCGAGCAATTCGACCAACGCCCAACGGCCGTCCAAGCTCAAGGCCACGGCGCGAGCGCCCTGGCCGTCAGGCAGGGGAATCTTTTTGACATCGGCCGGGGGCCATGCCCCGCCGGCGTTGGTAGACAAAGGCCATAATTCCAAGCCGCGGTCACAACACACAAAAAGCGAATGGCCATCCATGGCAACGCGCACACCGGAAGCGGATTCGGGAACATAGATTGCGCGATCGCCGGAGGCCAAATCCCAGATGCGGAAGCCCTTTTTCTGGGTCGCCACGCACCAGCGACCATCGGGAGAGAGATCCAAGGATAGCAGCGGGCCGGCGTTTTTATCACACTCATGAACGGCATAAAAAGCGCTGGACGAAACCCGCCAAACGCCGAAGCCATCCCAAGGCCGCCAGAAGCCAATGCGGAGGCCATCGGGCGTGAAAACATTCCCCATCCCCTCGCCCACGGCAATCATCCGTCCCAAGGTGACATCCCAAAGGCGGGTGGTGCCGTCGCGCGAACTCGAAAACAGAAGTTTTCCGTCGTGACTAAAGTTCAAACGGACACAACGCTCGCTATGGCCGGTGAAATGCCGCTGCGCATCGCTGACCGGTTCCCAAAGACAAACATCCCCGTCGTCACAGGAAACGGCGAGGTGCCGGCTATCGGGCGACCATTCGATGGTCTCGACCCGGGCGGCGTTGAGGAGGGTTTGCACATTGGTACCCGAAGGGTAATCCATGATATCGACGCAATCGCCCGTCACGACGGCCACCTGTTTCAAATCCGGGCGCATCCGGAAGGTTTTGGCGGTCGCGTCGACGGCACTGGAAAGCCGCTGACCGGATGGCACATCGAAGACCGAAATGCGGCCCTGCGCGGGAAGTTCACTAATAATCAACCGTCGGGAATCCGGCGAGAAGGCCAGCCCGGTTGACTGGAGTGACGGCGGGAGGTCAGGACTGGCGAGACCGTTGGTGAACACGGGCTGACGGGTATCCACATTCCATACCACGACGGCACCATTGATAAACCGGGCGGCCAGGAGCTGTCCATCCGGACTAAAAGCGATTTCATACGCGCGGTGGCCCGGCCCGCCGCCCAGTTCAGGGTCATTGAGTTTGAATAATTCGCGACCATCAACCAGGCTGTGCACGACCACATTTCCCTGAAGGTCTCCGCAGGCAAAAAACCGCAGCTGTGAATCCATTTCCACGCGGGGCAATCCCTTCGGGGTAGGCACCAGCGGCGCCTCCTGCACCAGATCGGACAAGGCCAGGCAGGCAATCGCCTCGGTACGAAGTTCGGGCGAAGGGCTGATGGCGACGGCGTTGCTGATGACGCCAATGGCGGCGGCCCGGCCGCCGGCCACGGCCGAAATGCGAATAGCGCGGGCTTCCTCGGTATAACCGATGCGGAGCCGCTCGGCGCTTTTGGATTCGGCCGACTCGGCCCGGCGGAGATTATGGGCCGCGCGCAAACTGGCAAACACAGCGACCAGCGCCAGGGTGAGCACGGCGATCAAGACGATGGCCACGGCGGTATTGGCGCGCAGCAGGTCCTGTCGCAAAGTGCCGCTCAACGCGGAGTCACCGGACAAGTCACGCACGGGTTCGGCGGGGCGTTTGCTCATGGCGATCGAAGGTTGAAACAGTGACAAGCAAACTCCGGCCTGTCAATTCCGCCGGGACCGGCGCGCCCGATTATCCGGACCGGCACCGGCAATAAAAGCCAGTTGACGACTGCCACGGGCCCAAACCAACTCCGGCGGTGATCAAAAAGCGAAATCATCCACCTTGGAGCGTCCGGAAAATAGATGTCAACGGGCGAAAAGCGACGGCCTGGCAATGATGAAACACGGGTGAGATGCCGACAATAGAGAGCCAGTTGTTTTCCGTCGATTTATAACTTAGAAAAAGAGATTACGATAAAAGCCCTTTAGAAATGGGCACAATGATAGCAGCCGGGCCATTCCAGATTTATTCAGAAATGTGATGAATGAACATTTATTGCTGTTGATTTATTAATATATGGGGCCTAAGGTTGGTTCATGCCGCCATTGGCGAACAAGCAGATTGTTGAGCAATTGTCGCGCTCGAAGATTTATCAGGATTACGAGCAGGCGTTCAACCGGGCCACCGGTCTGCCGCTGAAGCTGCGACCCACCGAAATCTGGCAACTGGTGCAACACGAGACCAAGTATGAAAACCCGTTTTGCGCGATGCTGTCCCAGCACAACCGCTCCTGCGCCGCCTGTCTGGAAGTGCAACAAAAGATCATCGATGCGCCCACAACGGCCCCCAAAACGGTGACGTGTTTTGCGGGCCTGTGCGACACGGCGGTGCCGGTGAAGACCGGTGAAAAGCTGATTGGTTATTTGCAAACCGGGCAAGTGCTGCTCAAGCCTCCGACCAAACGCCAGTTTGCGCGAACGACCAAACAGCTTCTAGAATGGGGATTGCAAGTGGATTTAAAGAAGCTCGAAGAAGCCTACTTTCACACCCGGGTGCTGACGCCCAAACAATACAACTCGATGATCAGCCTGCTGACCATCTTCGGACAGCACCTGTCGTTTGTGTGCCATCAGATCCTGGTTCAGCCGCACGAATCCGAACCGCCGGCGGTGACGCAGGCACGACGATACATCGCGGATCACCAGACCGACGAACTCACCCTGACCGAGGTGGCAAAGGCGGTGAACACCAGCACGTTTTATTTTTGCAAACTGTTCAAGCGGACGACGGGGTTGAATTTCACGGAATACCTGTCACAGGTGCGGGTGGAAAAGGCAAAGGATCTGATGCCCAATCCCCAATTAAGAATCGGTGAAATCGGCTATCAAGTCGGCTTCCAGTCACTGACCCACTTCAATCGGGTGTTCAAGCGCATCACGGGTCAGTCACCGACCGCCTATCGCGCAAAGCTGCCGCATTTCAAACCCAGTTGAAGGTTTGACGACTGCCCGCCGCGACCCAACCAGGAATAAAACCGCGGCAGACATGGGGAGGTTCCCGCCCTTAGCCGTTAAAGTTGGTAATGACGATTCCGGTTAAATCCGCAAACACGCACACCATTGGCTGACAATCGGGCTTTGCCAGTTTGACGGCGGAGCGAATGGTGCGTCGGCACCGGTCCTGGCCGCACGCAAAACTTCTCTCACCGTTCGAGACAATTCGCCGATGGTGTAGGGCTTGATCAGAATAGCTTGAATTTGCGGCCACGGGTTACGATTTGATCCCTTGGTCGGCATGGTTTCCAACACCAGAATAGCCGGCACCAGCAGGCCTTCGGATCGCAGTTTATTTACCAACTCCATGCCGGTGACCGTGGTCATTTCGTCTTCAATGATCAGCAGATCATAGTCATGGCTGGCAAATTCATGCAGGGCGACAAGACCATTCTCGGCGGTGTCCACCTGGTAGCCAGATTCACTCAACACCGTGGAATCGAGACGGCGGATATCGGGCTCGTTTGCCACTACGAGGATGCGTTGGGGCGGATTCGTCTCGCACTGCAACGCAGCGCTGGCCGCCCCGCCAGAGCGTGAGCTGTTATGGGCATTCATCATTTAACAA
>CAIJNQ010000309.1 GCA_903822015.1 uncultured Verrucomicrobia subdivision 3 bacterium
CAATCACCCACCCGGTCACGCGCCGGCTGATCCGAAAGTCGTGGTTGTCCATCAGCGCGGCGCGGAGGGCTTCCGGGTCCAGCGACCGGACGGCCAGCCAGGTGCCCGGACGCGGTGCCGGGTTCGGGAAGAGTCGGTTGGCCTGCCGGTCAGATCCGGGGAGACTTTCCTGCGCCCGGTTCCGGCGTTGCAGATAAATAATCCAAAGGAAAACCAGGCTGGCTACTCCCAGTGCCAGGAAGTGCGCCAACAGCAGCATTAACGTCTCTGCATCCGTAGGACTCACGCCTTGAAGTTACGCCGCCTTCAGGCAGGTTCAAATTATTTTTTCCGGCAACTTGCGCCCAGCCAGTCGAGATATTTCTCGCTGCCCGCGCTCAATGGTAGCGCCAGAAATTCCGGCGTGTCGTAGGGGTGGATTGACCGGATCAACTCTTCCAGCGCGGCGAGACGGTTTTTTGATGTTTTCAAAACCAGCAGAACCTCCATGCCGGATTCGATTTCGCCCTGCCACCAGTAATGCGATTCAATTTTGGGGGCCAGGTTTGCGCAGGCGATCAGACGCGCTTGCAACGCGGTCCTGGCCAGCGTGCGGGCGGTTTTTAAATCCGGTGCGGTGACCAGAACGACGGCAAATTTACCAGCGGGTTTCATCAGGTTGCCATTGAAATGCAAACGGTTCCGGCTCGCAACCCTGGCGATACGGACTTTTGTCGTCCTTGTTCCCCCGGATGCCATCGGTTTCATCACTCGGTCGCATGGTCTAAATCCAATAGCCGGGCAAAGTAAAAGCCTCCGGTAGCGATGAGGACCGAAATGCCGGCGATAATGATTGCCTGTGTGCCCGGTTGTTTCAAATCATTTGACCAGTTTTCAATGAGTTCGCCCTGCTTGCCGTAAAGGAGCCTCATTTGCCGCTGTTGAGGTTTGTTGTAGCCCGTCATGGAAAGCTCATCTGGCACGTCCGCCGTCCGCATGCCCCGCCAGTAGATCATGCCCGCTCCGCCGAGGCCCACCACCAATACGATCACCGTGCCAATTCTGAGCCGCCGCGCCCTGCGTTTGGTGGGTGAAACGGGAGCCTTATCGTTCAAGCTCATGCGGCACAACTATTTCTAACAAGGGCGCTTTGAACGGGCCGGAGCCGGACTTTGGTTGCATTCTTTCGGGATTAAATTTGCCGTCCATGCGGCGGCAATTACGTTTTTGTCAGCGCGCGCGTGACCGCCACATCCAAAGCCTCTCCCCGCAAATCTTTGCCGATGATCTTGCCGTTGCCATCCAGCAGGAAAGTTGCGGGGATGCTTTCGATGCCGTATTTGCCGGCCAGCTTGTTGCCCCAGCCTTTACCATCGAAGTATTGCGGCCAGGCCATGTTCATCGTCTTCGTGAATTCGGTCAGCTTGGCCTGATCCTGATCGAGGCTGATGCCGATGATGTCAAACCCTTGCGCATGATGCTTGTTGTAGGTGGCGATCACGTTGGGCAATTCGCCGCGGCAGGGGCCGCACCACGTCGCCCAGAAATCAATCAGCACCACCTTGCCTTTGTGGCTGGCTATGGACAGCGGCTGGCCGGCTAGATCCTTTTCATTGAAGTCCGGGAAGACGGTGCCGACGGCAAGCGCGTCCTGCATTTGCTTGGCCGCGGCCGCCTGGGCTTCCCGTTTTTCCAGGGCGGCGACAAATGGCGTGTCTTTGTATTCAGTCTTGAGCTGCTTGAGGAAGGCATCCGCCTTGGCCTGCTCCTGAAAAACCTCGCCGTATAGCGTGGCTTTCATGAATAAAATCCGCGCCACGGCATCCGTCTTTTCGTCCTTGTGCTCGGCCAGCAGGACGTCGAATTGTTTTACCTCGTCGGCCAGGTCGGCTTCCGTCTTCTTGCCCGCCGCCAAGTCGGCCCGGATTTTCTCCACCAATGCTTTGAGTTCGGTGGCGGCGTCGGCGGTGAACGCGCGTTGACCCGACGTGAGTAGCACGGCCAGCCCCAGGATTACGGCAAATTTATTTTTCATGATTTCAATTCGATGCGCTTCAGCAAAACACCGTTTCCAGCGGTTGCAAGTCAAATACAAAGGTGTTATCGATGTTACTTGGACTTCTTCGGCTTGCGGGTGTTCAATTTGATTCCCGCTACCAGTATCGCCCGCCGCGCCCACGTTGCCAATTCCTGCGGTTGCTCCAGCACGTCCGGCGGCACTTCGTGATAACGCATCGTCATCACTTTGCCCTTCAACTCGTAAGTGAACAGCCCCATGCCGCGTTCCGTGTAAGCAGCCTCCGTCGATGCATCCGTTTTGAAGAATAACCGTCCCTCATCCACGATCCCGAAGAAAGTTTCGCCGGCATAAATTCCATGCGCGCCGAACATCGCCTTCGCGCGCACCTCCGGCAGCGCGCTCAACTGGTCGAGCACAAATTCCTTGAACGAGTCATCGGGCATAATCAGTTCAGCCGCAGTCGGAAAAAAATTGCGCTGTTCGTTATTTCCACGCCAACCATATTCTGGGCGTTGGTGACCACCGCCGTGATATTGGCGTTGGTCCAGGCCGCGCGTGCGCCGACTTGCCCGGCCTGTTGCAAGACAAAGCCGGTTGACGGCGCTGGCCAGGACAAATTCATCTGGCTGCCGTCGAAGCTGAATCCTAGCTTTTTGATGGACGGCGTTCCGGCCACGAGCACCGGCATTGATGTGACGTACGGCTGGCCCACCAGGTAGAGGGTCTCGTATTGCGGGCCGCCGAAACAAAGATTGGTGACCCGTGTCATGAGAATTTTGCCGATCAAGTGGCCGTCCGGCGCAAAGATGTAAACCCCCTCGCCGCCGCTCGACCAGACGCGGCCGTCCACGTCGCACCGGATGCCGTCCGGAATGCCGTTGGGGATGTTGGCGAAAACGGTGCCCCCGGTGAGCGTGTTGCTGGGCGTGACGGAATAAACGAGGATGTGATGCGCGGGCGTGTCGGAGTCGGCAACGTAGAGCTTCGTTTCATCCGGCGAAAAACAAAGCCCGTTCGGCCGGGCGATGCCGTTGGTGATGACCGGCCTGCAGGTGGCGTTCCCGTTGGCGGGATTGAACTGATAGACGTAATAGCCGGTTTCAAATCCCGTTGGCGCGGGCGGCTGGGTGAAGCCGCTGTTGTAACCGGGATCGGTGAACCAGATCGTGCCGTCGGACTTCACCGCCAGATCATTCGGCGAATAAAACTTCAAGCCGTTGCAGGTGGACGCCAGCACGGTCACGACGTTGTTGGTGACCATCACGACGCACAGACCCGCGCTGCCGGCCTGGACCGCCACCAGCCGTTCCTGCGCATCCAACATCGTGCCGTTGTAGAGCGTGTTGGCCGCCGGCACGAGGAAGTCGGAGACGGTGTTTGGCGGCACGAGTTGCTTAAGCCGGTTGTTGCCCTGGTCGCAAAAGATCAGGTAACCGCCGGATGGAATCCACACCGGCCCTTCCAGCCACGAATTGATGGACGCGTTTGTCGTAACAACCGAGTTGGTGTCCACAATCTTGCTGAACTCCGCGGCGTCGAAGATTTGAAAAGTGGCGGCATCGGCGTGATGCCATCCGGAAACCAACCCGGCGGACAGTAACGAAAGATTCCACCAGCGCTTTAGCCAGTGGATGAGGGGGGAATGTCTGCCGGCCTTTAGGTTCATCGGTCATTCCATACCAGGATTTCAATGAAAGCCATTGTCCGCTCTGTACAAAAATGCGATCACAGATTTCAAACTAAGGTTTTTGCGGTTCCTTCGCCCAGGTATCCTTCAATGTGATGGTGCGGTTAAATACCAGTGACGAGCGACCCGTGACGAGTGCCGCGTCTTTGTCCAATGTGAAATAGCCGAGGCGCTCGAATTGATAGCGCAGTTCGGGGTTCGCCTCTTTCAGCGACGGCTCTAGCTTGGCCGTCACCACTTCGAGCGAGTGCGGGTTGAGGACGGATTTGAAATCGCGTCCGTCCTTCTCCGGCTCGGCCTCCGTGAAGAGCCGGTCGTAAAGGCGCACCTCGGCGTCCACCGCGTGCGCGGCGCTCACCCAATGGATCGTGCCTTTGACTTTGCGGCCCGCCGTGGCCCCGCCACTCTTGCTGTCCAGGTCTGCCGTGCAGCGCAGCTCGGTGATATTACCAGCAGCGTCCTTGATGACTTCCTCGCACTTGATGATGTAGGCGTATTTCAATCGCACTTCGCCGCCAGGCTTCAGCCGGAAGAATTTCGGCGGCGGCACTTCGGCAAAATCCTCGCGCTCGATCAACAGTTCGCGGCTGAACGGTATCTTCCGTTTGCCTGCGTGCTCATCCTCGGGATTGTTGACGGCGTCCAGGTCCTCGACCTGGCCTTCGGGATAATTCGTGATGACCACCTTGAGGGGCCTCAGCACGGCGAGCCGCCGCAGCGAGCGCTTGTTCAGGTCGTCGCGGACGGCGAATTCGAGTACCGACACGTCGGTGATGCCGTTATATTTCGTGATGCCGATGTTGTAGGCGAAGGTTCTCAGGGCCGCCGATGTGACGCCGCGGCGCCTGATGCCACTGATGGTGGGCATGCGCGGATCGTCCCAGCCGGTGACGAGCTTTTCCTCCACGAGTTGCATGAGCTTGCGCTTGCTCATCACCGTGTAGCCGAGCGCAAGGCGGGCGAATTCGTATTGATGCGGCAGCGGACGCGGCAGTTCGAGGCTTTCCAAAATCCAATCGTAAAGCGGCCGATGAACCTCAAATTCCAAAGTGCAAATCGAGTGCGTGATGCCTTCGATATA
>CAIJNQ010000310.1 GCA_903822015.1 uncultured Verrucomicrobia subdivision 3 bacterium
AACGATCTTTGAATTTTACATTTTCGATTTGCGCTCCAGTAAAGGCGCAGATTGGAGTTCTCCGTGATCCCACGTTTTACTCATTCTAAATTCCCCGGGTCTCTCGGTCACCTTCTGACCGCTTGACCCGGTTTTTTTCTTTCTACCCCCGGTGACAGCCCAAATCCGGGTCATGCGCGTTCGTTGACACCCAATTTTCCCGCTGTTACCGTCTGCTTTCCAAATAAATGGACTACAAAGATACACTCAATCTGCCCCGCACCGACTTCGCCATGCGGGCTGACCTCGTCACGCGCGAGCCGGAGCGCCTCGGAAAATGGCAACAAGCCGATCTTTACGGCAAAATTCAGGCCGCCCGTGCGGGCGCTCCAAAGTTCGTCCTGCATGATGGACCGCCATTCGCCAACGGCGACGTGCATATCGGTACCGCGCTGAACAAGATTCTGAAGGACATCATCATCAAGTATCAGACCCTGCGCGGCAAAAGCGCGCCCTATATTCCCGGCTGGGATTGCCATGGCCTGCCGATTGAATTCAAAGTCTCGCAGGAAATGCGCAAAGCCGGCGATACGAATGCCAATGCCAGCACCATCCGCAAGGCTTGTGAGGTTTACGCCCGCAAATACATTGATCTCCAGCGCACGCAGTTCAAACGCCTGGGCGTACTGGGCGACTGGGACAATCCCTACCTCACGCTAAACAAGGAATACGAGGCTGATGAACTGCGCCTGTTCGCCGACATCGTCGCGAAAGGCTTTGTTTATCGCGGTAAAAAACCCGTTTACTGGAGTATTCCCTGCCGCACCGCGCTAGCCGAGGCCGAAGTGGAATATGCCGATCATGTTAGCCAGAGCTGCTTCGTGAAATTTCCCGTCGTCGACCAACCAAAGACCTTCATCGTCATCTGGACAACCACGCCGTGGACGCTGCCGGCGAACCTTGCGGTCGCCTATAACAAAGATTTTCCATACGTCAGCGCCCGAGTCGATGACGAAAATTACATTGTTTTCCGCGGTTTGCTGCCGACGATCGCCGAAAAATGCGGCTGGGCGAATTTAACCGAGACGCCGTTTCCGACCGATCAGCTCGCGAGTATTCAATACCAGCATCCGTTCTGCAATCGCACTGGCAAAGCCTTCGCTGCCGATTTCGTCACGGCGGATACCGGCACGGGCTTTGTTCATATCGCACCCGGCCATGGTTTGGATGACTATAATCTCGGCCGCCAAAACGGGCTCCCGATTTATTCGCCGGTCAACGACGACGGCGCGCTGGCCTACTCGGGCGAATTGCCGGTCGAGCAGCAGATGCCCGCCGGAATGGTTGGCAAATCCATCCTGGAAAAGCACGGCAAGAGCGACGCCAACGAAGCCGTGCTGCATGAGCTCCGCGTTCGCCACGCGCTGCTGCACCAGGAGAATTACCATCACAGCTACCCTCACTGTTGGCGCAGCAAGACGGCCGTCATTTTCCGCGCGATGGACCAGTGGTTCATCAAAATTGACCACAATCAATTGCGCCAGCAAGCCGTTGCCGAGATTGATCGCGTGAAGTGGGTTCCCGACTGGGGTGTCAACCGCATTAAAGGCGCGGTGCAATCGCGGCCCGACTGGTGCATCAGCCGCCAGCGCACCTGGGGCGTGCCAATTCCGGCGTTTTACGACGTGAAAGGTGAACCGATACTCGATGCGCTCATCGTCCGGGCGGCCGCCGATCTCATTGAAAAACATGGCTCAAACATCTGGTTTGAAAAATCCGCCACCGAACTATGGTCGCTCGTGAAACCGGAAAAGTGGACCGGAGCCGAAGCTGTCGCCAAATCCAACGATACGCTCGACGTTTGGATTGATTCCGGCTCGTCCTCGCGCGCCGTATTGATGCGGCGCGAGGAACTTTCCCATTCCGCACTCTGCACCCCGCATTCCCCATCGGACTGGCAGGCCGATGTTTATCTCGAAGGCAGTGACCAGCATCGCGGCTGGTTTCAATCCTCGCTCCTGCTCTCGCTGGCCGGCAATGGCGCGGCCCCATTCAAAACCGTGTTGACGCATGGTTTCATGGTGGACGCCGACCGCGAAAAGATTTCCAAGAGCAAGCAAGGCGGTTACGAAAAGCCGCAGACCGCCGAAGCTTACGTCA